>NZ_JABXFH010000005.1:0-177860 GCF_013372745.1 Janthinobacterium sp. BJB401
CCCGCCTGGCCGCGAGGGGCGCGCCCATCGCCACCGGCGGTTATCTGCCGCCCTTGCTGGCGGCCGTCGAAAATAGCGACGCGGCGATGGTCAAGCTGCTGCTGAGTCTGGGCGCCGATCCGCTGGGCGGGGAATTTCCCGTATTGAAGATGGCGCAGCAACGGGCGTCGACGCCGGAAAGTAAGGCGGTGCTGAGCTTGCTGAAGGCGGCCGCCGCGGCGCGCAAGCCTGCGGCCGCCGCACCGTTGCCGCAATAGCGTTTGCCTGGTCGGCATGCGTCATCTTGCCCGGCGACAACGCCGGGTTTTAGCGGCCTGGCGAGTCGTTTTCCTGCAACAGAACGGGGATCAAGGCGCTGCCGATGCTATAATTCTGGCCCCGGCGCCTCCTGCCCCATCCTTGCGGACGGCGCCAGCAGACGCGGTTGTATTTAAGTTTCATATCCAGCACTCGTCCGCGTCTCAAGGCCAGCGCATCCGCGATGCCAGCCACCTTCAGAGCGTCCCCTTCGGGCCGGGCGCCTGAGCCACGCGCACCGCCAGCGGTGCACCATTCACGGCGGAATCAACGCGGCGCATCATTGCACGCCGCTGCCGCCACAGCTTAGCCAGGAATCTTGCTGCCTGGCCAGTCGTCTTTCGATACGGCACTCCCCAGCGCGCCTTTGGCGCCTGTGGCCGCGCCATGGCCGCGCGCTTTCCCGGTTTTGCCTTGACAAGGAAACCAGCATGAAAAAAATCTCGATCACCGTCGGCCTCGTGTCGACCATCGCCACCGTGGGCGCCTTGCCTGCGGCCCACGCCCAATCATCCGTTGATGTGTATGGCTTGATGGATGCGGGCCTGGTGCAGGAAGGCGGCGTCAGCAAGCTCACCAGCGGCGTGTCGGCCGGCTCGCGCCTGGGCTTGCGCGGCACGGAATCGCTGGGCAATGGCTTGCAAGCCGTGTTCACCCTGGAAGCGGGCGTCCTGAGCGACACGGGCCGCTCCGACCAGGCCGGGCAATTGTTCGGCCGCCAGGCGTTTGTCGGCCTCAACAGCCCACTGGGCATGCTGACCGTGGGCCGCCAGTACAATCTGCAAAGCCAGGCGCTGACCGACGTGGCCGATCCATTCGAAGGCGGCCTGGCTGGCGCGGCGACCAACCTGGCCGGCTATTCGGCCACGCGCATCGACAATACCGTGCGCTACACCTCGCCCGAATGGCGTGGCGTCACGGCCACCGTCATGTATGGTGCCGGCGAGCACACGGGGATTGTGGCAGATCAGCGTTCGCTGGGCCTGGCCCTCGGCTATGTCAACGGTCCGCTGACCCTGCGCCTGGCGCGCCAGAGCCGTGCCGGCGAACCGGGCAAGGCCGACGTGAACAACACGATTTTGGCCGGTAACTACAACTTCGGCGTGGCCACGGCGTTTGCCGGCTATGGCCGCAACACGGGCGACGGCAGCACCATGTTCTTTGCGGAAAACCCGTACGGCGCGGCGCAGGCGCCGGCCCAGTCGACGGACAGCCGCGACGCCATCGTCGGCGTGTCCGTGCCACTGGGCGCGACGACCTTGCTGGCCTCGTACGTGCACAAGGATGACCGTGACGCAGCCAACCGCGACGCGCGGCAGCTGGCCATCGGCGCCACGTATGCCTTATCCAAGCGCAGCAAGGTGTATCTTGCCTACGCGCATATCCGCAACCGCAACGACGCCGCCTACATGGTGGGCAATGCCACCGAAGTGGGCAGCGGCAACCGCGCCTTCAACGTCGGCCTGCGCCACGCGTTTTAAGCGGGCAGCATGTTGCCTTCGAGCAGCAATGTTTCGAAGGCGGCGGCGGCCAGCGGGCGGCTGAACAGGTAGCCCTGCATCTGGTCGCAGCCGTGCTGGCGCAGGAAGGCCAGTTGCTGCGCCGTTTCCACGCCTTCGGCGATGACTTTCAGGCGCAAGCTGTGCGCCAGCGCGATGATGGCTTGCACGATGGCCGCGTCGTCGTTGCTGTGCGTGATGTCGCTGACGAAGGACTTGTCGATCTTCAATACGTCGATGGGGAAATGGCGCAAGTGCGCCAGGCTTGAATAGCCTGTGCCGAAGTCATCTATCGACAGTTGCAAGCCCAGCGTCTTGAGCTTGCCCATGGTGCTGATCGCCTGTTCCACATCCTGCATCATCATGCTTTCCGTCAGTTCCAGCTCGAGGAAACGCGCTTCCAGGCCCGTCACGGCCAGAATTTCCCGCACCGATTGCAGCAAGCCGCTTTGCCGGAATTGCCGGGCAGACAAATTCACTGCCAGGCGCAAGCCACCCAGTCCCTGCCGTTGCCATGTTTTTGCCTGCGCGCACGCCGTCTGCAGCACCCACGCGCCGATGGGCACGATCAAGCCCATTTCTTCGGCCAGGTGGATGAAGTCGCCGGGCGCGATGGCGCCCAGAGTGGGATGCTGCCAGCGCAGCAGCGCTTCCATGCCGACGATCCTGCCGCTGTCGAGTTCCACCTGCGGCTGGTAAACGAGGTGGAACTGGCCACGCTCGAGTGCATGGCGCAATTCGCTTTCCAGGCTTAAGCGGGCCAGCATGCTGGCATTCATGGCCGGCGCGTAGCTTTGCCAATGGTTGCGTCCCTGCTCCTTGGCCCGGTACATGGCGATGTCGGCATGCTTGATCAGGGTTTCCGCGCTGTCGCCATCGTCGGGATAGGTGGCCACGCCCATGCTGCATGTAAGAAAGAATTCATGGCCGCCCACCTGCAGTGGCTGGGCCACCGTGTCCAGCACGCGCTGCAGGATGAGCTGGCCAGGTTCGCTGTTCGTGTGTTGCGGCAGCAGCAGGACGAATTCGTCGCCGCCCAGGCGCGCCACCGTATCGACTTCGCGCGTGGCGGCGCGCAGGCGGTCGGCGATCAGTTTCAGCAGGGTATCGCCCGCGTCGTGGCCCAGGGTGTCATTGACGAATTTGAAACGGTCGAGGTCGATGAAGACCACCCACAGGGGCAGGGTGCTGCGGCGCGCCACGGCCATCGCCTGTTCCAGCCGTTCGCGCAGCAGCAAACGGTTGGCCAGTCCCGTCAGGATATCGTGGCGGGACTGGAATTCCAGTTCCTGCTCGAAGCGCATGACGGTGCTGATGTCGTATTGCGCCACCACGAAGTGGCTGACGGCGCCATCGCCCTCGTCGCGCACGGGAGCGACGAACAGCTCGCTCCAGTAAGTGCTGCCATCCTTGCGGAAATTGCGCACGATGGCCTTGCCTTCGCGCTGTTCGTGCAAGGCTGCGCTGATGGCGTGCATGTCCTGGCGCGCATGTTCCGGCCCCTGCAGATCCTCCAGGCGCTGGCCGATGACGTCGCCGGCCGCATAGCCGGTGATGCGTTCGAAGGCGGGATTGACGTATTCGATCAGGTAGCCTGGCGCATCGGCGCTGCACAGGATGATGGCATTGGCCGACACTTCGATGATGCGCTCGCGCAGGCGCAGCGACTTTTCATTGCGCATGCGCGCAGCGATGTCTTCGGACAGGCGCAAATTGGCAAACTGCAGCGCCGCCGTGCGTTCGCCCGTGATGCGGGCAATGACCGAATTGCGCGACACCAGCTGATACACATACGCCGCCGCCAGCAGGCTCGACAGCACACCGCCCAGCAGCACATACAGCGAGCCGCGATGGTTGGCGTCCAGGCTCATGCCTTTGGCCGGCAGCAGGGCGGCGCCCACGGTGTGCCCGCTGGCGTGGTACTGCAGCAGCAGCCGTGCGCTTTCCGCTTCGATCTGGCGCGCCGAGGCGTAGCACAGCGCTGTCAGGCACAGTCCGAACGCCAGGGTGAGCAGGGCCGAGGTGGAAACGGAAATGGAGATGCGTTTGAAGAATGATTGCATGGTGACGTCCCGTGGCAGCGCCGGTGCCGATCCATGATCAGGCAGGCCGGGCAGTGACCGACTGTAGGGTGCGCGGCGAAATGTCGTCCGTTCGCTACCGAACGGACGGCGATGCTGACAAGAAATATAGTCGGGTCACTGTGCCAGCGCTGTGTTACGCTGCACCACATGGCGCCCCTCGTTCGGACGCCTTTCAACTATCCCCTAGCTGACGACTGGAAAACAGGAAACCTGCCCATGTCGAGTCCGCATGCCCAGCTGCACAACCCGAATCAAAACCATTTGCTCGCCGCCATGCTCGACGCCGATTTCGCGCGCCTGGCTCCCCACCTGGAGCAAGTATCGATGCTGCTCGGTGACGTGATCTACGATTCGGGCGACAAGCTGCAGCATGTGTATTTCCCCACCACGGCCATCGTTTCCATTCACTACCTGCTGGAAAACGGCGGCTCGTCGGAAATTGCCGGCGTCGGCAATGAAGGCGTCGTGGGCGTGTCGCTGTTCATGGGCGGCAACTCGACGCCGAGCCGCGCCGTCGTGCAGACGGGCGGCGTCGGCTACCGGCTGAAGGCGCATTTGCTGATGGAAGAATTCGACCGCGCCGGTCCTGTCATGCGCTTGCTGCTGCGTTATACGCAAGCCTTGATCACGCAAATGTCGCAGACGGCCGTGTGCAACCGCCACCATACGGTGGAGCAACAATTGTGCCGCTGGCTGCTGCTGACCATGGACCGCCTGCCGAACCGCGAGCTGACCATGACGCAGGAGTTGATTGCCAACATGCTGGGCGTGCGCCGCGAAGGCGTGACGGAAGCGGCCGGGCGTTTGCAGACGCGCGGCTTCATCAGCTACCGTCGCGGCCATATTTCCGTGCTGGACCGCGCCGGCCTCGAAGGCCATGTGTGCGAATGCTATGGCGTGGTCAAAAAGGAATTCGCGCGCCTGTTGTCGGACGTGCGCCAGCGCCAGGCGCGCTGAACACCGCATCTTCTCTCTATCGTTGTCACAGCCCAGGCTACCTCATGCAATCTGTTGAAAACATTCCTCCGCGCGCACCGTCGCGCTGGCCCATGGCGCTGGCGTTTTCGTTCAGCGCCATCGGGCTGCTGGCCATCGGGCTGCTGGCCTGGCGCGCGCCGTTCGAAACGGCCTGCGTCATCGATGCGCTGGTCTTTTTGCTGCTGATGCTGCTCGTGGCGCTGTACCGGCGCACCCTGGCGGCCAGCCTGCCGCGCCAGCTGCTCAAGGCGGGCGCCTTGCAGGATGCGATTTTCAACAGCGCCAATTTCTCGTGCATCGCCACCGATGCGCAGGGCGTGATCCAGATTTTCAACGTGGGCGCCGAACGCATGCTGGGCTATGCGGCGAGCGACGTGGTCGACAAGCTGACGCCGGCTGGTATTTCCGATGCGCAAGAAATCGTCGCGCGCGCGGCCGCCCTCAGTGCCGAACTCGATACCGTCATCACGCCTGGCGTGGAAACGCTCGTGTTCAAGGCCACGCGCGGCATCGAAGACATTTATGAACTGACGTATATCCGCAAGGATGGCAGCCGCTTCCCCGCCATCGTCTCCGTGACGGCCTTGCGCGATGCGCAAAGCAAGGTCATCGGCTACCTGCTGATCGGCACGGACAACACGGCACGCAAGCAGGTCGAGGCGGAACAGGCCTTGCTGGACCAGCGCCTGCAGGAGCAGCAGGCGTACACCCGTTCGCTGGTCGAGACCAACAATGCGGAGTTGAAGAAGGCGCGCCAGGTGGCGGAAAAGGCCAACCGCGCCAAGTCCGAATTCCTGTCGAGCATGAGCCACGAATTGCGCACGCCGCTCAATGCCGTGCTGGGCTTTGCGCAGCTGATGGCGTCCGACGTGCCGCCACCGAGCCCGCCGCAGCAGCGCTCGATCGAGCAAATCCTCAAGGGTGGCTGGTACCTCTTGCGTTTGATTAATGAAATCCTCGACCTGGCCATGATCGAATCGGGCAAGGTCACCTTGTCGCAGGAAGCCATGTCCTTGCTCGACGTGTTGCAGGATTGCCAGGCGATGATCGCGCCGCAGGCGGAAAAGCGCGGCATCCGCATGCAATTCCCCCGCTGCGGCGAAGCTTACTTTGTGCATGCGGATCGCACGCGCGTGAAACAGGTGATGGTCAACCTGCTGTCGAACGCCATCAAGTACAACCAGAGCGGCGGCGCCGTCACCGTCGACTGCAGCCAGCGCGGCGGCAAGGTGCGGGTCAGCGTGCGCGACAGCGGCGCCGGCCTCGATGCGGGCCAGGTGGCCCAGCTGTTCCAGCCCTTCAATCGCCTGGGACAGGAAAACAGCACGGAAGAGGGCACGGGCATCGGCCTCGTCGTCACCAAGCAGCTGGTCGAATTGATGGGTGGCACCATCGGCGTCGACAGCACGGTCGGCGTGGGCACCACGTTCTGGTTCGAGCTGGCCGCCAGCAGCGCGCCGGCCCTGGTGCTGGGCGATGGCGACGCGCTGCCGCAGGTGCAGGTGCCGCAGGAAAGCCAGCGCACCTTGCTGTACGTGGAAGACAATCCCGCCAATCTGGCGCTGGTGGAGCAATTGATCGCCCGCCGCAGCGATTTGAAATTGCTCACGGCCATCGATGCGCACCTGGGCATCGACCTGGCGCGCACGTATCAGCCGGACGTGATCCTGATGGACATCAACCTGCCCGGCATCAGCGGCTTTGGCGCCTTGCACATCCTGCATGACGACCCGCTGACGAGCCATATTCCCGTGATGGCCCTGTCGGCCAACGCCGTGCCGCGCGACATCGAGAAGGGCCTGGAAGCGGGCTTCTTCCGCTACCTGACCAAGCCGATCAAGGTCGTCGAATTCATGGATGCACTTGACGTGGCCCTGCACCATGCGGCCGCGCACGGCCTGGCCGACGACATTCACGCAGTACGCTAATTCAGCATTTATTTTTAGGAATACCGCCATGCTTCAAGCCACCGAGATCCTGAACGCCAGCATCCTCATCGTCGATGACCAGGAGGCGAACGTCATGCTGCTGGAACAGGTGCTGCGCAATGCCGGTTATACGCGCATCACCTCCACCATGGACCCGCAAGCCGTGCACGCGCTGCACCAGCAGCACCGCTACGACCTGATCCTGCTCGACTTGCAAATGCCGGAAATGGATGGTTTTGAAGTCATGGAAGGCTTGCGCGACATCGAAGCGGGCAGCTACCTGCCCGTGCTGGTGATCACGGCCCAGCCGGGCCACAAGCTGCGCGCGCTGCAAGCGGGCGCCAAGGATTTCGTCAGCAAACCGTTCGACCTGGTGGAAGTCAAGACGCGCATCCACAACATGCTGGAAGTGCGCCTGCTGTACCAGAAGCTGGCCGAATACAACAAGTCGCTGGAGCAGATGGTGGAAGAGCGCACGGCGGAGTTGCGCGAAAGCGAAGCGCGTTTCCAGCGCTTCACGGAACTGTCGTCCGACTGGTACTGGGAGCAAGATGCGCAGGGCAACCTGACGCGCTTTTCCGGCCCCGTGGCTGAAATGCTGGGCATCGGCAGCGAGCAAGAGCCACAGCGCTGGAATGCCACCGAGCGGGCCTTGCTCGACGCAAAAATTGCCGCGCGCGAACCGTTTCTCGATTTCATCTATAGCCGCGCCAACCTCGACGGCAGCACGCAGTATCTGCAAGTGAGCGGCGAGCCGATGTTCGACAATGGCAGCCGCTTCATCGGCTACCGCGGCATCGGCCTCGATGTCACGGAGCGCCATCGCATTGCCTGATTTATACTGGGTGCTATCGATACTGACCAGGAAAAATCATGACTGACAAATCAACGCCGCAATACTGGTTCCCCGCCAAGACCTATGGCTGGGGCTGGGGATTGCCCATCACCTGGCAGGGCTGGCTGGTCTTTTTGAGCGCGCTGGCGCTGTTCGCCTGCGGCGCCTTCCTGTTCCCGCCGCAAACCATGCTGGTGGGCTACATCGTCTATGAAGTGGCCATCGTTGCCGCGCTCATTTTCATCTGCCAGCTGAAGGGTGAACCGACCAGCTGGCGCTGGGGCAAGAAGAAGTAAGGGCGATGTACAAAGACGACACCTGCAAGAAATCATCTGGCCGCGCGGCGTGAACCGCGTATAATTGGCTCGCTGCCGCAAGGCGGCAAACGCTAGGGGTCCTGCCTTTCGCTGTGGAAACACGGTGCAAGCGCGGGTGAGAAATACCCTCCGAACCTGATCTGGATAATGCCAGCGAAGGGAAGCTTTAGGATGAACGCACCCCGCCTTTCCGCGTGCGTAATTCCGAACCTCCTTAGCTGGCTCCAGGCTTAAAACAAGTCTAGCCAAGGAGCCAAAATGAACGCCAACCCGAAATTCCTCTCCGCCACCGCCACGGTCGACGAAGCCGCCATCGCGCCGCTGCCCAATTCGCGCAAGATTTACGTGCAGGGCAGCCGCCCCGACATCCGCGTGCCCATGCGCAGAATCAGCCAGTCCGACACGGAAGCGTCGTTCGGCGGCGAAAAGAATCCGCCGATCTACGTCTACGACACGTCCGGCCCGTACACGGATCCGGACGTGAACATCGACATCCGCTCGGGTCTCGATACGCCGCGCCTGCCGTGGATCGTCGAACGTGCCGACACGGAAGAATTGTCCGGCCCGACCTCCGATTACGGCATCGCCCGCCTGGCGGACCCGAAACTGGCCGAGCTGCGTTTCAACCTGCACCGCAAGCCGCGCCGCGCCATCGCCGGCAAGAACGTGACGCAAATGCATTACGCGAGGCGCGGCATCATCACGCCGGAAATGGAATTCGTCGCCATCCGCGAAAACATGCGCCGCCAGGAATATTTGCGCGAGCTGAAAGCCTCCGGCCCCATGGGCGAGCGCCTGGCCGACCTGATGGGCCGCCAGCATCCGGGCCAGTCGTTCGGCGCCAGCATTCCGTTTGACATCACGCCGGAATTCGTGCGCGAGGAAATCGCCCGCGGCCGCGCCATCATCCCCGCCAACATCAACCACCCGGAAGTCGAGCCGATGATTATCGGCCGCAATTTCCTGGTGAAGATCAACGCGAATATCGGCAACTCCGCCGTCACCTCGTCGATAGGCGAGGAAGTGGAAAAGATGACCTGGGCCATCCGCTGGGGCGGCGACAACGTGATGGATCTGTCCACAGGCAAGCACATCCACGAAACGCGCGAATGGATCGTGCGCAACAGCCCCGTGCCGATCGGCACCGTACCGATTTACCAGGCGCTGGAAAAGGTCAATGGCAAGGCCGAAGATTTAACTTGGGAAATCTTCCGCGATACTCTCATTGAACAGGCCGAGCAGGGCGTCGATTATTTCACCATCCACGCAGGCGTGCTGCTGCGCTATGTGCCGATGACGGCCAAGCGCCTGACGGGCATCGTCTCGCGCGGCGGCTCCATCATGGCGAAATGGTGCCTGGCGCATCACCAGGAATCGTTCCTGTACACGCATTTCGAAGAGATCTGCGAAATCATGAAGGCGTATGACGTGTCGTTTTCGCTGGGCGACGGCTTGCGTCCCGGCTCCATCTATGACGCCAACGACGAGGCGCAGCTGGGCGAGCTGAAAACCCTGGGTGAGCTGACGCAAGTCGCCTGGAAGCACGACGTGCAAGTGATGATCGAGGGGCCGGGCCACGTGCCGATGCAGTTGATCAAGGAAAACATGGACTTGCAGCTGGAACAGTGCGGCGAAGCGCCGTTCTATACGCTGGGGCCATTGACCACCGATATTGCGCCCGGCTACGACCACATCACCTCGGGCATTGGCGCGGCCATGATCGGCTGGTACGGCACGGCCATGCTGTGCTACGTGACGCCGAAGGAACACCTGGGCCTGCCCAACAAGGCCGATGTGAAAGACGGCATCATCACCTACAAGATTGCGGCGCACGCGGCCGACCTGGCCAAGGGCCATCCGGGCGCGCAAATCCGCGACAACGCCCTGTCGAAAGCCCGCTTTGAATTCCGCTGGGATGACCAGTTCAACATCGGCCTGGACCCGGACAAGGCGCGTGAATTCCACGATGAAACCCTGCCCAAGGATTCGGCCAAGGTGGCGCATTTCTGCTCCATGTGCGGCCCGCATTTCTGTTCGATGAAGATCACCCAGGAAGTGCGCGAATACGCGGCCGGCATGGGCATCGCGGAAGACAAGGCACTCAAGCAGGGCATGGAAATCAAGGCCATCGAATTCATCAAGAACGGCGCCGAGCTGTACCGCAAGGTCTGAAGGAGAGCGTGATGCCTGCATTGATATCCATCACGCTCAACGGCGCACCGCACCAGGTGCCGCCGGGGCAAACCCTCGACCAATTGATCGCCGCCCTGTCGCTGGAAAACCAGGCGCTGGCGCTGGCCGTCAACCGCAATGTCGTGCCGCGCAAGGCGTGGCCGGGACAGGTCTTGCAAATACAAGACCAAGTGGAAATCGTCCGCGCCATCGGCGGCGGCTGAAAACGTCCAAGCAAACCTACTGCGCGCCGCGCTTTGGGGCCTGCGATGCTCACCGTGCTCAAGCACGGTTGCGCTTCTCGGCCACAAATCGTCGCCGCTCGCTACGGTTTTCTTCGGACGTTTAAAAATTTAAGGAAGAACACATGAATACCGCAACACATAACGACCTGCTGACCATCGCAGGCAAACAGTATCAATCACGCTTGCTGGTCGGTAGCGGCAAGTACAAGGACTTGCCGCAGACGCGCGAAGCGACGGATGCGGCCGAGGCGCAAATCATCACGGTGGCGATCCGCAGGGTGAATATCGGGCAAGACCCGAACGCGCCCAGCCTGCTCGATGTCGTGCCGCCGGACCAGTACACGATTTTGCCGAACACGGCCGGCTGCTACAACGCGAAAGACGCCGTCTACACCTTGCAACTGGCGCGGGAACTCTTGGGCGGGCGCAATCTGGTGAAACTGGAAGTGCTCGGTGATGAAAAGACCCTGTTTCCGCACATGCCGGAAACCTTGATTGCGGCCGAAGCGCTGGTCAAGGATGGCTTTGACGTGATGGTCTACTGCAGCGACGACCCGATCCAGGCGAAGATTCTGGAAGACATCGGCTGCGTGGCTGTCATGCCGCTGGCCTCCTTGATCGGCTCGGGCATGGGCATCTTGAATCCGTGGAACTTGTCGCTGATCATCGACCAGGCGAAAGTGCCCGTGCTCGTCGATGCTGGCGTGGGTACGGCGTCCGATGCGGCCATTGCCATGGAACTCGGTTGCGATGGCGTGCTGATGAATACAGCCATTGCCGGCGCGCGCGACCCCGTGCGCATGGCGCGTGCGATGAAGCTGGCCGTGCGGGCAGGTCGCGAAGCATTTCTGGCGGGCCGCATGCCGCGCAAGTTTGCCGCCTCGCCATCGTCGCCGATGGCGGGCCGCCTGGCGTGATGGTGCCGATGCGCCGCACTGTTCTCGTGTTTGCCGGCGCCGACCCGTCGGGTGGCGCCGGCATCGCCGCCGATATCGTGGCCATTGCCGCGCAGGGCGCGCATGCCTTGCCCGTCATCACGGCGCTGACGGTGCAGGACAACGACAGGGTCTTTGGCGTCGAGCCGGTGGCGCCGGAACTGTTGCGCCGTCAGGCGCTGGCGCTGATCGACAAGATGGCCATTCACGCCGTGAAGATCGGCATTCCCGGCAGCGCCGCGAATGCGGCCGTCATCGCGCAACTGATTGCGCAATTGAAGCTACTCCGGCCGGATTTGCCTGTCGTGCTCGATCCCGTGCTGGCCAGCGGCCATGGCGACGTGCTGAGCCGCGACGACGCCGTACAGGCGCTGGCGCCCTTGCTGCCGGTGACGACCGTCATCGTACCGAACGGGCCGGAAGCGCTGGCCCTGGGTGGCGAGGACAACTTGCTTGCGCAAGGCTGTCAGAACGTGCTGGTGACGGGCGGCCATGGCGTAGGCGAGGTGATCGTCAACCGCTGGTTTGACGGCGCTGGCGGCGAGCGCGAGTGGCGCTGGCCCCGCTTGCCCGGTGAATTTCACGGCAGCGGCTGCACCCTGGCGTCGGCCATCGCGGCGCGCCTGGCATTGGGCCAGGCGTTGCCCGAAGCGCTGGATCTGGCGCAACGCTATTGCCACGCGGCGCTGGCCGGCGCGTATGCGATTGCGCCAGGTCAACTCATGCCGCAACGATTTTTTACATAAGGAAAACATCATGCGTGGACTGTATCTGGTCACCCCAAACTGGGATGACACCGACCGCCTGCTCGACGTGAGCGAGCAAGCCTTGCAGGAAGGCGTGGCCCTGCTGCAATACCGCCACAAGAGTGCCGAGGCGGAGCAGCGGCGCGAACAGGCGGGCGCCTTGCTGGCGCTGGCCCGCAAATATGGCGTGCCTTTCATCATCAATGATTTTGTCGAGCTGTGCGAAGAACTCGACGCGGACGGCGTGCACGTGGGCGGCACGGATGCGTCCGTGGCGCAGGTGCGCGCGCGCCTGGGCAAGGACAAAATCATCGGCGCCTCGTGCTATGGCGACATGGCCCTGGCAAGGACGGCTGAGGCCGGCGGCGCCAGCTACGTGGCCTTCGGCGGCTTTTATCCGTCGCTGGTCAAAAAATACCCGCTCACGACACCATTGGATATCGTGCTGCAAGCCAAGCGCGAGATCGCCTTGCCGTGCGTGGTGATCGGCGGCATGACGCCGGAGAACGCGGCGCCGCTGGCCGCGCGCGGCGCCGACATGGTGGCGGCCATCACTAGCGTCTATCAAGCGGACGATGTGGATATTGCGGTGCAGCAATTCAATCAATTGTTTGCGGCATGAGCGTGGGCGTGCAGGGCTGGTTTGGGGCAGTAATCGGCATATAATATGAGCATCATTCATTACCGAGGTCCCCCACCCATGAGTCAGCCAGCCGCCGCGAAACGCCTTATCCTGATCGTTGACGATGACCAGCTCCTGTTGGAATTCCTCGGCGAAGTCCTGCGCCATGCCGGCTACGAGACGGCCCTGGCCCATTCGGCCGAAGTGGCGTTGCAGCTGATCGCCCAGCGCGAGCCGGATCTGGCCTTGCTCGACATCCATATGCCGGGCATGTCCGGCCTGGAACTGGCCAAGCGCCTGCATGGCGAAACGGCCGTGCCATTCATGTTCCTGTCCGGCAGCGGCGACAGCGAATCGGGCAAGCAGGCGGCCGCCTACGGCGCCGTCGGTTACGTGGTGAAACCCGTCGATGAAGCCCGCTTGATGCCCGCCTTCGAAGCGGGCCTGGCGCGCGCCGATGAAATCCGCCAGCTGCGCCGCACCGAGCTGAACCTGAACGCGGCCCTGGCCGCCGGCCGCGAAACGAGCCTGGCCGTTGGCTTGCTGATGGGCAAATTCCAGACGGACCGCAACACGGCTTTCGAAGTGCTGCGCGACCACGCCCGTTCCAGCCGCCGCAAGATCAATGAAATCGCCAGCCAGCTGCTGCTGGCCGAGGAAACCCTGAACGGCCTGCACGGCGCCTTCCTCAACCGCGCGAAAGCCAAGTAAACGTTTCAACCATACACAGGACACACATGAAAACCAAAGCAGCGATTGCATGGAAGGCGGGCGCGCCTTTGACGATCGAAGAAGTCGACCTGGCCGGCCCGCGCGAGGGCGAGGTACTGGTCGAAATCAAGGCCACCGGCATTTGCCACACCGATTACTACACCCTGTCGGGCGCCGATCCGGAAGGCATCTTCCCATCGATCCTCGGCCATGAAGGGGCCGGCATCGTCGTCGACGTGGGTCCGGGCGTGAAAAGCCTGAAAAAGGATGACCACGTCATTCCCCTGTACACGCCGGAATGCCGCCAGTGCAAATTCTGCCTGTCGCAAAAAACCAATTTGTGCCAGTCGATCCGCTCGACCCAGGGCCGCGGCCTGATGCCGGACGCGACCTCGCGCTTTTCCATCGACGGTAAACCCATCTTCCACTACATGGGCACCTCGACCTTCTCCAACTACATCGTCGTGCCGGAAATTGCTCTCGCCAAGATCCGCGAAGACGCACCGTTCGATAAAGTCTGCTACATCGGCTGCGGCGTCACCACCGGCGTGGGCGCCGTGCTGTTTACGGCCAAGGTCGAGGCGGGCGCCAACGTGGTCGTGTTCGGCCTGGGCGGCATCGGCCTGAACGTGATCCAGGCGGCCAAGATGGTCGGCGCGGACAAGATCATCGGCGTCGACATCAACCCGGCGCGCCAGGAAATCGCGCGCAAGTTCGGCATGACGCATTTCGTCAACGCCAACGAGGTGGAAAACGTGGTCGACACCATCGTGCAGCTGACGGACGGCGGCGCCGACTATTCGTTTGAATGCATCGGCAACACCACCACCATGCGCCAGTCGCTCGAGTGCTGCCACAAGGGCTGGGGCCAGTCCATCATCATCGGCGTGGCCGCGGCCGGCCAGGAAATTTCCACCCGTCCGTTCCAGCTGGTGACGGGGCGCGTGTGGAAAGGTTCCGCTTTCGGCGGCGCGCGCGGCCGCACGGACGTGCCGAAGATCGTCGACTGGTATATGGAAGGCAAGCTCAATATCGACGATTTGATCACGCACCGTTTGAAGCTCGACGATATCAACCAGGGTTTTGACCTGATGAAGAGCGGTGAGTCGATCCGTTCCGTCGTGTTGTACTAATATAAATACGCCGTACCACGGCGTTTTGCGGAGGCTGCGGCCTCCGTTTTTTTTGCCCGCTTGCCATCCATCGTCCATGTCTGCCATCCAGGCAGGTCTTTTTGCAGCCTGTCGCATCGCGCTGGAGCCGTGCTCCACCCGCCGCTAAAGTCAATGCTCCACTACTTTTGCGACGAGGCAGCCATGTCCACTTCCCACCGTTTGATCCTCAGCCTGGCCGGTATCCTGCTTGGCGGCAGCGCTCTGGCCGTGCAGCCGCCGCAGCCGCCCGCGCCACCGGCCCCGCCAGCCGCACCCAGCGTGCAGGTCAGCCGTTCGCTCGACAAGGGCGAAAGCTATGCGCTCGTCGATGGCGCCACGGATAGCGAGGGCGTCATCGTCGTCGACAGCGATATCCACTCGCAGCAGGTGGAAAAGCTCAAGCGCTCGATCAAGGGCCCGTTCCTGTGGTTCCGCGACCAGGGCCAGGCCTATGTGCTGCAGGATGCGGCCTTGCTGGGCAAGGTGCGCACGGCATGGCAGCCCTCGAGACAGCTCAGCAAGGAAATGAGCGCGCTCGGCGATCAAATGGGCGCGCATGGCAAGGCCATGGGCGAAATGGGCCGCAAGATGGGTGCCCGCAGCCTGGAAAAAGGCAGCGCGCGCGAGTCGGAGCAGCTGCGCGCGCTGGGCCGCCAGCAGCAGGAACTGGGCCGCAAGCTTGGCGACGCCTCGCGCCGCCAGGCGCTTGCAACGAGCGACACGGCGCGCCGCGCGGCCGAGCGCGACGTGGAGCGCCTGCAGCAGCAGATGGAAGATGCACAGGAAGAGATGGAAGAGATCAACGACCGCATCGCCGACGTGCACGAGCGCGAGGCCGAGAAAGTGGAGCAGATGTCGCGCCAGATGGAGCAGCGCAGCAAGCCGATGGAAGCGCTGGGCAAGCAAATGGGCGACCTGGGCCGCCAGCAGGAAAAAGTCGTCAAGATCGCCGACAAGACCACGCGCCAGGTGATCGCCCAGGCGCTCAGCGAAGGCAAGGCAAAGCTGGTGCGCTGAGTGCTGTGCCGAATCAGCGGGCCAGTGGCTTGCGCATCAGGCAGCGCAGCGCCGGATCGTGCCCGTCCTGCGCTTCGCGCGCCAGCTTGAGCGCATGCCCAGCGCCCAGCGCCACGGCCTCGATTTCGCTGAAGCCATGGCGCGCATAGTAGGGCGCGTTCCATGGCAGGTGGCGATACGTGCTCAGTGTCAGGCAGGCGCAGCCCAGCGCCCGGGCATGGGCCGCCGCCGCGTCGAGCAGGCGCGCGCCCAGTCCCTGCCGTTGCTGCGGCAGTGCAACGGACAATTCCACGATGAACAACTGGCCGTCGAGCGGCTGGGCGGCCAGGAAACCCGCTGGCGCATCCTGCCCATCGGCGGCCACCCACACGCCGCCATCCTGCTGCAGCGCCTGCAAGGTCTCCAGTGGCAAGGGTTCGCCATGCGCCAGCCAGGCCAGTTCGGGGCCGGCCTGGGCAAACAGGATTGCGGCGCTGCGTTCGACCTGGGCCAGCAACGGCAGGTCGGCACGGGTGGCCGCGCGGATGGTGTCGCTCATGGCGTGTTCCACACGGCCGCCACGGCGCGGTATTGTGCCGGCAACTGCCCCTTGGCGTCGTCCTCGCTGGCATACACGTCATCCTGCACGGTTTCCCACTGCGCGTCGCAGCTGAAACGGTAGACGCGCGCTTCGTCTGCGTAGCGGCATACGGCCAGGCCGTGGATGGCGGTGGGGGCGGCGCCGTCTTCACTGGCGACATGGCCGAAGGGCAGGTCGGACCAGGCCCAGGCCAGTACGCGGGCGCCGTCGAGGTGGCTGGGAGGTGTCATGGGATACAGGCTGCTGTGTCGGGACGCCGATTGTAGCGCGCACATGGAAAACTGGCGCGACCGCTGGACAAATGCACAGTATTTTTAGCCATGCCGGTATAATCATGGGATGCAAAATCTTCTTCACAACCTCAATCCCGAACAATTGGCTGCCGTCACCTTGCCGGCGCAACATGCGCTGATCCTGGCAGGCGCCGGTTCGGGCAAGACCCGCGTGCTGACCACCCGCATCGCGTGGCTGATCCAGACCCAGCAGGTATCGCCGCCCGGCATCCTGGCCGTGACGTTTACCAATAAAGCCGCCAAGGAAATGCTCACGCGTCTGTCGGCCATGCTGCCGATCAATACGCGCGGCATGTGGATCGGCACCTTCCACGGCCTGTGCAACCGCTTGCTGCGCACGCATTACCGCGATGCGGCCTTGCCGCAAACGTTCCAGATTCTCGATTCCCAGGATCAATTGTCGGTGATCAAGCGCTTGTTGAAGGCGAACAACATCGATGATGAAAAATTCCCGCCGAAGACGGTGATGTATTTCATCAACAATGCCAAGGATCAGGGCTTGCGCGCCACGGATGTGGAAGCGTACGACGCGCACGAGCGCAAGATGGTCGAGCTGTACCAGTTGTACGACGACCAGTGCCAGCGCGAAGGCGTCGTCGATTTTGCGGAATTGCTGCTACGCACGTATGAATTGCTGAGCCGCAACCAGCCGCTGCGTGAACACTACCAGGCGCGTTTCCGCCACATTCTCGTGGACGAGTTCCAGGATACGAACAACCTGCAATACAACTGGCTCAAATTGCTGGCCGGCCACGGCAGCCGCGATGGCGGCGCCCTGTTTGCCGTCGGCGACGATGACCAGAGCATCTACGCCTTCCGTGGCGCCAACGTGGGCAATATGAGCGCCTTCGAGCACGAGTTTCAGGTGAAGAACTTGATCAAGCTGGAGCAGAACTACCGCTCGCATGGTCACATCCTCGACAGTGCCAACGTGTTGATCGCGAACAATAGCAAGCGCCTGGGCAAGAATCTGCGCACGGATGCGGGCCATGGCGAGCAGGTGCGCGTGTATGAAGCCAGTTCCGACCTGCAGGAAGCGCAGTGGATCATCGAAGAGGCGAAAAGCCTGATCGCCGATGGCGCTTCGCGCAGCGAAATCGCGATTTTGTACCGTTCGAATGCGCAGTCGCGCGTGATCGAACATGCGCTGTTTTCGGCCGCGATTCCATATCACGTGTATGGCGGCCAGCGCTACTTCCAGCGCGCCGAGGTCAAGCACGCGATTGCCTATTTGCAGTTGATGGACAATCCGCACAACGATTCGGCCTTCTTGCGCGTGGTGAACTTCCCCACGCGCGGCATCGGCATGCGCTCAATCGAGCAATTGCAGGCCGCCTCGGAACAGTACGGCATTTCGCTGTATGCATCCGTGCCTTACGTGGCGGGCAAGGCGGGCAGCGTGCTGGCCGGCTTCGTCAAGCTGATCGAAGGCGTGCGCTTTGAAACGCAGCAATTGTCGCTGCCGGAAATGGTCAGAGTGGTGCTCGAAGCGAGTACTTTGCTGCAGCATTACCAGAACGAAAAAGAAGGCGCCGACCGCATCGAGAATCTGGAGCAGATGGTCAGCGCGGCCAGCCAGTTCATTTCCGAGGAAGGTTTTGGCCAGGGCGCACCGGCCCATCTGGGGCCAGCGGCCCAGGCCCAGTCGGGCGCGCCCGTCGTCAACCAGGATGGCATCGAAATCCTGGACGCGGACGCACCGCTGCCGGCCGTGATGTCGCCGCTCTCCGCCTTCCTGTCGCATGCGTCGCTGGAAGCGGGTGACAACCAGGCGCAGGCGGGCCAGGATGCGCTGCAGATGATGACGGTGCACTCGGCCAAGGGCCTGGAATTCGACAACGTGTTCATCACGGGCCTGGAAGAAGGCCTGTTCCCGCACGAAAGCAGCTCGAAGGAAGACAATGGCGTGGAAGAAGAACGTCGGCTGATGTACGTGGCCATCACGCGCGCGCGCAAGCGGCTGTACATGAGTTTTTCGCAGACGCGCATGCTGCACGGCCAGACGCGCTACAACATGAAGTCGCGTTTCTTCGATGAATTGCCGGAAGAATCGCTGAAATGGCTGTCGCCGAAGGTGCAGGCGAACTGGTTCGGCAACCGCAAGTCGGCCTGGGACGAGGCGCCGCGCGTGGCCAGCCTGGGGTCGGACAATGCGATTGCACAAAAGATCGCGCAAAAAGCCACGGGCGGCGGCTGGCGCATCGGTGAATCCGTGGCGCACGCCAAGTTCGGCGAAGGCGTGATCGTCAACATCGAAGGCGGCGGCGGCAATGCGCGCGCGCAGATCAATTTCGGACAGCACGGCATGAAGGTGCTGGATCTGGGGATTGCGAAGCTGGAAAGGCTGTGAAGGTCATCCGTCACCAACGCGGGCGCTAACAATGTTGTCGGATTACGCGTGGCCTTCGGCCCCGCTAATCCGACCTACTGGCCGGTCGCGTAGGTCGGATTAGCGAAGCGTAATCCGACACCATTGTTGGCCTCGCAGCGTCAGATTACGCGGCCGACCGGTGTCTGGCGATCACTCGCCGCTCTTGTCCAGCGACACCGTCTTGCTCTCATCGACGGGCAGGCCGAAGATCTGGCGGTAGGCGGCGTAGAACGAGCAATGCATGATGATGGTCAAGATCATCGACAGCGGCATCATCAGTTGCATCATCAGTTGCGTGCGGCCAAAGATGATGGCCAGCAACTGGCTGGTGACGATGCTGATGGCGAACCAGGTGGCGGCGAAGACGATGAAGGCCGACAGCGAACGCCAGACGGCGAAAAAGCTGAAGAACAGGGCCTTGCCCAGGCTGATACGTTGCCAGTAGATCAGCGGCGCGGCAAAGCAGAAGGCCATGGCGGCCGGTACGTACAGCACGATGGCCAGCAGGATGCCCAGGCCAAGGCGCGATTCGGGGATGGCGGCGCGTGCCGCTTCTTCCGTCAGTTGCCCGGTGACCAGTTTCCACAGCAAGCCATCATCGACCAGGGTCGAGGCGCCGATGGCGACGATGGCCATCAGGATGTACAGCACGCCCAGGCCGAACAGGGAAGGAAAGGCTGGCTTGCGGAAGCCCGAGATCAAGAGGCTGGGCAAGACGCGCTTGCCCTGGTCGATATTCAGGCAGCCTTGCACGAAGGCGACGGAAAAGACGGGGACGAGGATGACGGGCAGCAATTGGCCGAGCACGGGCACGATGCTGACGGCCAGCATGCAGAACATATAGCCGAGAAACAGCATCGACATGCCGCCAGGTTGCTTGCGAAACAGGGCAAAGCCTTGTTTCACCCATTGCCAACCTGTACTTGCAGGTAATTTTTCCATGTTTAAAACAGTTCCGGAGCAGGTGTGGCGATACGTTCGCGCAGAATGCGTTCGAAATGCGCCGGATCGTGCGGGGTCAGCATTTCCGCTTCGCGCGGCTGGTAATAATCGTACAGGCGCGACAGCCAGAAGCGCAGCGCGGCGGCGCGCAGCATCGCTTGCCATGCCGTTTGTTCTTCCTGCGTAAACGGGCGCACGGCCTGGTAGGCGTCGAGCAGGGCGCGCACTCTTGCCGTGTCGAGCACGCCCGTGGCCAGGTCCACGCACCAGTCGTTGACGGTGACGGCCACGTCGAACAGCCAGGTGTCGCAACCGGCAAAGTAAAAGTCGAAAAAACCCGTCAGTTGCTCACCGTCAAACATGACGTTGTTGCGGAACAAGTCGGCATGCACAGGACCGCGCGGGATGGCTTTATAGGTATCGCAGGCAGCAAAGGCGTCCTGGAAATGGATTTCCGCGCGCAGCAGATGCGCCTTGGCATCGTCGAGGTGGTGCAAGACCAGCGGCGTGGTGGTGTTCCACCAGTCCAGGCCACGCAGATTCGGCTGTTGCAGGGGGAAGTCCTGCGCCGCCAGGTGCATCTTCGCCAGCATGGCGCCGACGGCCGCGCAATGCACGGCTTGCGGCGCCATCTGCGAGCTGCCGTCGAGTTTGCTGACGATGGCGGCCGGCTTGCCTTGCAGGGCCGTCACCAGTTCGCCGTCCGCATTGGCGATCGGCGCCGGTACCAGCACGCCGCGGTCCGCCAAATGGCGCATCAGTTGCAGATAGAACGGCAATTGCTCGAAACTGAGGTTTTCAAAGATCGTCAGCACATACTCGCCGCGCTCCGTGCTCAGGAAGAAATTGCTGTTTTCGATGCCGGACGCGATGCCCTTGAGCGCCAGAGGTTTGCCGAGTGGAAATTGCGTGATCCACTGGCCGATATCGTCCAGGTGTAGCGCGGTAAAAACTGCCATGGGAAAGAGGGGAATGGTCTAAAAGGTCAAAAAAAGCCGGCTGCCCCGCAGGTGGCCGGGGCAGGGCAGAAGAGAGTGGCTCCTTACTTCGCTGGTGCGGGCGGCGCTGGCGCGTCCGCTGCCTCTTCGTCGCGTTGTTTCTGTTTCTTCTTGCCCAGGTCAAACTCCAGCACTTTCCATTGCGGGCCGCGCAGGGCGCCGCCGTGGGCCTGGTCGGCGCCGGCGGCCGGTTTCATGTAATACGTGCTGCCGCCGCTCGTCACTTTCACTTCGGACGTCACGCCCGCTTCGCGTTTTTCGGTGATCTGCTGCTTGGCCACCGCTGGCGCCACGGTGATCGGCGCTTCGCCCATTTCCTCGATACGTTCGAGCTGGGGTGGCGCGTCGCTCGGTTTGGCCGGCGTCTGGGCGCTGGCAATGGCCGAACATGCCAGCAGGGGCAGGGCGAGGAATGTCCAGAGTGTCGATGTACGCATCATGATGGGTTCGCTTCCATGTGTGGGACTGCAGCGCGTGCAGTGGTGTAATGCCGTCAATTTATCTATAAGGCATTGTAACAAACTGGTAGGCAATGCTGTTTAAATGGGTTGAAATCGGCCGAGGTGGCAGCCCGCGCGCCCGCACGGGGTCGCCAGGGTGGCAAAAACAGCAGGAACGGCACGTGTGGCGGCCAGTGGCGCGGCCCTAAACTCTGCGATAATTGTGCGATATTCCGCCCGTTCGCCGCTGTGTCTTCCCGGCTGGCGCGGCTCACCTTATTTTATTGGCATTATGCAAAACACCCTGCTGTTAGTCGACGGTTCCAGTTATCTTTATCGTGCCTTCCATGCGCTGCCCGACCTGCGCAGCCCGGACGGCTATCCCACGGGCGCCATGCACGGCATGGTCAACATGCTGCGCCGTTTGCGCGCCGATTTCCCGGCCGCTTACATCGCCTGCGTGTTCGATGCCAAAGGTAAAACTTTCCGCGATGACATGTATCCCGAATACAAGGCCACGCGCGCCTCGATGCCGGACGACCTGCGATTGCAGATCGAACCGATCCACGAAGCCGTGCGCGCCATGGGCTGGCCGATCCTGATGGTCGACGGCGTGGAAGCGGACGACGTGATTGGGACTTTGGCCGTGCAGGCGGCGGCCGCCGGCATGAACGTGGTGGTGTCGACTGGCGACAAGGACCTGGCGCAGCTGGTCAACAGCCAGGTGACCCTGATCAATACCATGAGCAATGAAAAGCTCGACGAAGCGGCCGTGCTGGTCAAGTTCGGCGTGCCGCCGAACCGCATCATCGATTACCTGTCGCTGATCGGCGATACCGTGGATAACGTGCCGGGCGTGTCGAAATGCGGCCCGAAGACGGCCGTCAAATGGCTGACCTTGTACGACAGTCTGGAAGGCGTGATGGAAAATGCGGCCAAGGTGGGCGGCGCCGTCGGTGAAAACCTGCGCACGGCCCTGCCATGGTTGCCGCAAGCGCGCGCCTTGATCACCGTCAAGACCGATTGCGATTTGTCGGAGCACATGACAACGATCGCCGACTCGCTGGTGGCAAAACACGAAGACAAGGAAGCGCTGCTGGCCTTCTTCAACCGCTACGGCTTCAAGGCCCTGCTGCGCGAATTGGGTGCGGCACCGCCGCCGATGTCGCCGGTCGGTGCACCTGTTGCCGGCGGTGCTGTTGCCAACACGACCGGCGACATGTTTGCCGATGCCGCGCCAGCGGTGGAAGCCGTGTATGAAACCGTGCTGACGGATGAGCAGCTGGACAAATGGATCGCCCTCATCGATGCGGCGCCCCTGACGGCCGTCGACACGGAAACCACCTCGCTGGAACCGATGACGGCGCAAATGGTCGGCATTTCCCTTTCGGTGGCAGAGCACGCCGCCTGCTACATCCCGCTGGCCCACGATTACGCGGGCGCGCCGGAACAATTGACGCGCGAACACGTGCTGGCGAAACTGCGCCCGTGGCTGGAAGATGCCAACAAGCCCAAGCTGGGCCAGAACCTGAAATACGACAGCCATATCTTCGCCAACCATGGCGTGATTCTGCGCGGCATCGCCCACGATACCTTGCTTGAATCGTATGTGTTCGAGTCGCACAAGAAGCACGACATGGACAGCCTGGCCCTGCGCCACCTGAACTATACGACGATCCCGTTCGAGGACGTGTGCGGCAAGGGCGCCAAGCAGATCACGTTCAACCAGGTGGAAGTGGAGCAGGCGGCGAAATACGCTGCCGAGGATGCGGACGTCACCTTGCGCTTGCACAATGCCATGTGGGGCAATGTGGCCAACGATGAAAAACTCACCTTCATCTATGAAAAGATCGAGATGCCGACGGCTGTGGTCTTGCAAAAGATCGAACGCAACGGCGTGCTGATCGATGACGAATTGCTCAACATCCAGTCGGCCGAGCTGGCCGTGAAAATTCTCGAGCTGGAAAAGAAGGCGTATGAGCTGGCCGAGCAGCCGTTCAACCTCGGTTCGCCCAAGCAGATCGGCGAAATCTTCTTTGAAAAGCTGAAACTGCCGGTGGTCAAGAAAACCCCGACGGGCGCGCCATCGACGGATGAAGAAGTGCTGCAAAAGCTGGCCGAGGATTATCCGCTGCCGAAAGTGCTGCTCGAATACCGCGGCATGGCCAAGCTGAAATCGACCTATACCGATAAATTGCCGAAGATGATCAACGTCACGACGGGACGCGTGCATACGAACTATGCGCAAGCCGTGGCCGTGACGGGACGACTGGCGTCGAACGACCCGAACTTGCAGAATATTCCCATCCGCAGCGCGGAAGGGCGCCGCATCCGCGAAGCGTTTATTGCGCCGCCCGGCAGCCACATCGTTTCGGCCGACTATTCTCAAATTGAATTGCGCATCATGGCGCATATCTCGGGCGACGAAGCCATGCTGCGCGCGTTTGCCGACGGCATCGATATTCACCGCGCCACGGCCGCCGAGATCTTTGGCGTGCCGGCTGCGGAAGTGCAGAACGAACAGCGCCGCTACGCCAAGGTCATCAATTTCGGCTTGATCTACGGCATGAGCGCATTCGGCCTGGCCGGCAACCTGGGCGTGGACCGCACGGCCGCGCAAAGCTATATCGACCGATATTTCGCCCGTTTCTCGGGCGTGAAACAGTATATGGAAGACACGCGCCAGCAAGCCAAGGCGCGCGGCTACGTGGAAACCGTGTTCGGCCGCCGTTTGTGGCTGCCGGAAATCAATTCGCCAAACGGCCCGCGCCGCCAGGGTGCGGAACGGGCGGCGATCAATGCGCCGATGCAGGGCACGGCCGCCGACCTGATCAAGCTGGCCATGATCGCCGTGCAAGGCTGGCTGGAAACGGACAACTTGCAAACAAAAATGATCATGCAGGTGCACGATGAACTGGTGCTGGAAGTGCCGGACGCGGAGCTGGAACTGGTCAAGCGCAAGCTGCCGGAACTGATGGCTGGCGTGGCCGCGCTGAAGGTGCCGCTGACGGCGGAAGTGGGCGTCGGCAAGAACTGGGACGAAGCGCATTAACCATCTGACATAGCTGCAATGACCGTAGGTCGGCTTAGCGCGCAGCGCGTAAGCCGACATTTTTTGTCAACACACCCTTCAGGAGAAACGCATGAGCGACATGATCACCGATTGTGAAAGTTTGCTGGGCCAGAGTAGCTTGTCCGGGCCGGATGGCCGGCGTGGTTTCCTGAAGGTGGCGCTGGGCACGGGCTTTGCCGTGGCCGTATTGCCCGTGGCGGCGCAAAACGTCATCAAGACGGATTCCGCCGGGCTTGTCACGGGCAGCATGTCGGTGATGGTCGATGGCCAGGCCGTGCCCGTGTACGCGGCGCAGCCGGAAGGCAAGACGGGTTTGCCCGTGGTACTGGTCATTTCGGAAATCTTTGGCGTGCATGAACATATCGCCGACATGGCGCGCCGCTTCGCCAAGCAAGGTTATCTGGCGCTGGCGCCTGATTTGTTCGTGCGCCAGGGCGACCCGACCAAGGTGGGCAGCATCCCGGAATTAATGAAAGGCATCATCGCCAAGACGCCGGATGCGCAAGTGATGGCGGACCTCGATGCGGTGGTGGCGTGGGCGAAACAGAATGGCGGCGACACGAGCCGCCTGGGCATCACGGGTTTCTGCTGGGGCGGGCGCATCACGTGGCTGTACGCGGCGCACAATCCGGCCGTCAAGGCGGGCGTGGCCTGGTATGGCCGCCTCGTGGGCGAACCGACTCCTTTGCAGCCGAGCAACCCCATCGATATCGCCGCCACCCTGAAGGTCCCCGTGCTGGGTTTGTATGGCGGCAAGGATACGGGCATCAGCCAGGAATCGATCGGCAAAATGAAGGATGCGCTGGCCAAGGGCGGCAACAAGTCGGAATTCGTCGTGTATCCCGATGCGGGCCACGCCTTCAATGCCGATTACCGCCCCAGTTACGTGGCGGCCGATGCGAAAGACGGCTATGCGCGCTGCCTGGCCTGGTTCAAGCAGCACGGCGTGGCGTGATCGGCAACAGAAAAACACCGCATTTCCCAGAAGTTAACGCGAAAGGCGCACCGGGCTGTAAAATGCCCGCTGCGCGCCAATGCAGTACAATTGCATCTTCATCGCGCGACGCTGCCGCCAGACGCGCAAATGTAAACAATAGATAACAACGCATTCATCAGGCCAGACGCCAGCATCGCGGGCGCCAGTGACCCGGCGCCATTTTGAGGTAAGAAAATCATCGATCCCGTCCTTATATCCATTTTGCTCGCGACCACGATCGCGGGCGTGTTCAGTATTACCGCGGCGGCGATCTTTTCGTTTGCATTCCTGTCCAAAGTGGTCGAGCGCATGGTCAGCTTGTCCGTCGGCATCATGTTGTCGACGTCCCTGCTGCACGCCTTGCCCGAAGCGTTTGAATCGCAGGCGGACCCGCGCAGCCTGTTCGCCACCCTGCTGGCGGGCTTGCTGGCCTTCTTC
This sequence comes from Janthinobacterium sp. BJB401, assembly GCF_013372745.1. Taxonomy (NCBI): domain Bacteria; kingdom Pseudomonadati; phylum Pseudomonadota; class Betaproteobacteria; order Burkholderiales; family Oxalobacteraceae; genus Janthinobacterium; species Janthinobacterium sp. BJB401. The sequence goes on from NZ_JABXFH010000005.1 coordinate 25,652, forward strand.
ATGCTGGAAAAATTCGCCATCCTGCGCCATTCGCACCACCATGAAGGCGATGGACACCACCATGCGCACGGCCACGACAAGCACGAAGCGGGCAAGGCCGGCTGGATGATCCTGGTCGGCGACGGCATGCACAATTTTACGGACGGCATCCTGATCGCGGCCGCCTTCCTGGCCGACCCGAAGCTGGGCCTGGTGACGGGCCTGGCCATCATCGCGCATGAAATCCCGCAGGAAATCGGCGATTTTATTGTACTGCTCAACGCCGGCTTCTCGCGCCTGCGTGCCTACATCTTCAACCTGCTGTGCAGCCTGATGGCGGTGGCGGGCGGCTTGCTCGGCTATTTCACCCTGGACCGCGCCAGCAATCTGATTCCTTACGTGCTCGTGTTCGCCTCGTCCGGCTTCATCTACATCGCTTTGAGCGACCTGATGCCGCAGATGCAGCGCCGCGCCACCTTGCGCGAAACCATTCCGCAAGTGCTCTTGATCGCGCTGGGCGTGTGCATCGTGCTGTTCCTGACGCATAGGCGCCACGGCGGTTGATGTACTGACTGTGTGGGTGTAGTATTGCCTTTCTGACTAACTTGCACAGAAAGGAGGAAAATATGGAAATTTTTATGCTCGCCCTATGGGATGCGCGTTCTTTAAGCACATTTGCCAGCTCTTGCCCACGTTCTATCGCGCTGCGATAACCTGGCCAGAGCAAAGTTACCCTCCTCCACGAGTCCTTTCCTGGTACTCCGTTGTCGTTAGCGCTCCTGTTAACGCGGATGCTTGCATCCCGAACAAAGACAAGAGCCATGACTACCCTTATCTCGACACAAGCTTTACAACTGGATACCCACGACGGTTTTCTGTTCAATGAACTCGCCTTTACCTTGCGCCAGGGCGACCGCATCGGCCTGATCGGCCACAATGGCTGCGGCAAATCCACCTTGCTGGGTCTGCTCAGCGGCACGCGCGAAGCCACGTCCGGCACCATCCACTACGCCCGCGCTTGCCGCTTGCAGCATGTGGAGCAGCATTTGCCGGCCGAACTTGCCAACCTGAGCCTGTACGACGCCTTGCTGGCGCCCGTGCTGGAGCAGCCGGAACTGCATTGGCGGGTCGACAGCCTGCTGGCTGAACTGGGTTTCGACCAAGAAACCGCGCAAGTGCCCGTGCACTCGCTGTCCGGCGGCCAGCACACGAGATTATTGCTGGGACGCGCCCTGCTGCAGGAGCCGAACGTGCTGCTGCTCGACGAACCGAGCAATCACCTGGACTTGCCGTCGCTGCTGTGGCTGGAGCAATTCCTGCTGGCCTGGCGCGGTGCCTTCATCCTCGTCTCGCACGACCAGCGCCTGCTCGACAATGTTGCCACGCGCAGCTGGATCTTGCGCGATAGCCGCCTGTACGACTTCGACTTGCCGTGCGGCCCCGCGCTGGCGGCGCTGGCCGAAGCCGATCTTGCCGCGGCCGCCCGCCATGCGGCCGAACAGAAGGAAATCGACCGCTTGGCCGTCAGCAGCACCCGCCTGGCCCTGTGGGGCAAGATCTACGATAACGTCGGCATGGCGCGCAAGGCCAAGAGCATGCAGCGGCGCATCGACAAGCTGCAGGATGAACAGTCGTTCGTCAGCGACGGTGCGCCGTGGTGTTTGCGCCTGCGCGGCAAGGCGCTGGCAGCCGACCAGCTGCTGGCGCTGGACGAACTCGATGTGCGCGCCGTGCCCACGTCTGCCGTACTATTCCGGGTCGGCCAGCTGTGGCTGAAACCGGGCGACCGCATCGCCTTGCTGGGCGCCAACGGCAGCGGCAAGTCGTCCTTGCTACGGCTGTGCTGGCAAGCGATCCAGGCACAGGAGGAGCGCAGTGACTTGCGCTACCACCACGCCGCCAACATCGGTTACTACGACCAGTCGCTCAAGCAGCTGGCCGATGATGCCGACCTGCCTGACGCCCTGTATCCGTTTGCCGTGCAGAACGAGGCCGCGCGCAGCCAGGTGGCGCGCAAGCAGGCCTTGATTGCGGCCGGCTTTCCGTATGCGCGCCATGGCCAGACAGTCGCGACCCTGAGCGGCGGCGAGCGGGCGCGGCTGCTGTTCCTGGGCTTGTCCCTGGCCAGCTACCACTTGCTGCTGCTGGACGAACCGAGCAACCACCTGGACATGCAGGGCAAGGCGGAACTGGGACTAGCCTTGCGCGGCTTTGCCGGCGGCTGTTTATTGGTGTCGCACGACCGCGATCTGATCGAGACGGCCTGCAACCGTTTTTGGGTGGTGGCCGATGGCGGGCTGGAAGAGTGGCCGGATGCGGCCAGCGCGTATGCACGGCTGAGCGCAGAGGATGGGCAAGCGCTGACGCCCGCGCCAAGAGTGGAGCAGGTGTCTGCGGTACTGGCGGACATCGACGTGCAGCTGGAGCGCTTGTGTGAACTGGAGCAATTGCTGGCCGAGGACCTGGCACGCAAGCCGCGCCACCAGAAGCCGGCCAGCCAGCAGGCGTGGCTGGCAGAACTGGAACGTTTGAATCAAGCGCTGGGGATAACGTCGTAGTTATCCACTGGTAAGAAAATGGCGGACCAGTTGGTCCGCCATTTTTTAATTCCCCGTCGCCACGGGCCGCGCCGGATCGGCACACCATTCGCTCCACGAGCCCGGATACAGGGCCGCACCAGGCAGACCGGCCACTTCCAGGGCCAGCAGGTTGTGGCAAGCCGTCACGCCGGAGCCGCACTGCAGGATGGTGGCTTGCGGCGAGGCGATCAATGCGCTGAAGTCGCGCTGCAGTTCATCGGCGCTTTTGAAACGGCCGTCCGCCTGCAAGTTGTCCTTGAAAAAACGGTTTTTCGCGCCGGGGATATGGCCGCCGACGGGGTCGATGGTTTCGTTTTCGCCGCGATAACGGTCGGGTGCCCGCGCGTCGATGACGGTCAAGGCCTGGGTTTCCAGGTTGGCGATGACGTCCTGCACGCTGACCGTGCGCGTCAGGCTGGCTTTTTCCGTCAGGGTGCCGACAGGGCGGGGCGCCACCGGCGTGACCAGGGGCAAGCCTTGCGCCTGCCAGGCGGCCAGGCCGCCGTCGAGCACGGCGACGGCTGGATGGCCGACCCAGCGCAGCAGCCACCACACACGGGCGGCGAACATGCCGCCCTGGCCGTCATAGGCGATCACTTGCGTGTCGTCATCGATGCCCCAGCCACGCAGAGTGGCCAGCAGGGCGTTGCGCTCGGGCAAGGGATGCCGTCCCGTAAATGCCGCACCGCGCGCCGTCTTCGGGCCGGACAGGGCCGTGTCGATATCGGCGAACTGCGCGTTCTGGATATGGCCGGCGGCAAACGCGTCGCTGCCGGCGGTCGGGTTGAGCAAGTCGTGGCGGCAATCGAGGATGACCCAGTTGCTGTCATTCAGGTGGTCGGCCAGTTCGCTGGCCTGTAACAAGGTGGTGTACATCGGAAATGCTCCTTTACACTTCGCTGGCAATCGGATCCGTGCGCGCGATCGCCGCGCCACGGGCCGTGTTGCGGGTATTGTAATAGGTTGCCGCGATGCCGGACGCGAGAATGATGCCGATGCCGGCCCAGCCGTGCCAGTCGAACAGGTCGCCAAAGATCACCACGCCCCAGAAGCTGGAAAAGACGATGCCCGTGTATTGCAAGTTCGCCACCACGAGGGTCTTGCCCAGGCGATAGGCGCGCGTCATGGCCATCTGCGCCATGGTGGCGCACAGGCCGATGGCGGCCAGCAAGCCGATGCCATAGCCGCTCGTGTGCGCGTGCCAGACGACGGGGCCGCCGCCAGCGCTGGCCACGTGGCCGATCACGCCGGCCAGGAAGTTGACGACCGAGAAATAAAACACGACCCGGTATTCGGGTTCGCCCAGCAAGCCCAGCTTGCGCACCTGCAAATAGGCGAGGGCCGACAGCATGCCGGAAATCAAGGCCGTGATGGCGCCGGCCGCCTGGTCCGTTTCGAACACGGGTTGCAGCAGCAGGGTCACGCCGACAAAGCTCATGGCAATGGCCGCCACCAGCGGCCACTCGACTTGTTTTGTTGCTTTCCACCAGCCGCCGGCCAGCAGGATCACGGCGATCCAGATGGGCGCCATATAGTTCAGGGTCATGGCCGTGGCCAGCGGCAGGATGGCGATGGCATAAAACCACAGCCACAGGGCGATCACGCCCACCACGCCGCGCCACAGATGCTGGCCCGGCATCGTGGTTTTAAAACTGCCGCCCTGGTACAAAATCGTGCAGCTCATGACGGTCATGCCGATGATGCCGCGGTACATGACGATTTCGGACGTCGAATACATATCCGACGCCAGTTTGACGCACACTCCCATGATGGCGAACATGAAACTGGCAAATAGCATCCAAAGCGATTGCATGAGAAATCCTGACGATGAAAAAGAAAAGGCCGCGCAATGCGGCCCTGGAGGGAATTATAGTTCGATATTATTGCGGTACCACTCGTGGAAATGCTGCATGCCGTCTTCCATGGGCGACTGGTAAGGGCCCACTTCGCTCACGCCGCGCGCCATCAGGGCCTTGCGGCCGGCATCCATGCGCAGGGCGATTTCATCGTCCTCGACGCAAGTTTCCATGTAGGCGGCCCGTTCCGCTTCGACGAAGTCGCGCTCGAAAAGCACGATTTCTTCCGGATAATAGAACTCCACCACGTTGCGCGTCTTTTGCGGACCGTCGGGCCACAGGGTCGAGACGATCAGCACGTGCGGATACCATTCCACCATGATGTTCGGATACAGGGTCAGCCAGATGGCGCCATACGGTGGCGCTTCGCCGCCACGGAATTGCAGCACCTGCTCCTGCCACTTCTTGTAGGCGGGCGAGCCGGCCTGCTGCAAGCCGCGGTGCACGCCCACGGTTTGCACGCTGTAATCCTTGCCGAACTCCCAGCGCAGGTCGTCGCAGCTGACGAAGCTGCCCAGGCCCGGATGGAACGGTTCGACGTGATAGTCTTCCAGATAGACTTCGATGAAGGTTTTCCAGTTATAGTCGCACTCGTGGATTTCCACGTGGTCGAACATATAGCCGGAAAAATCGAGTTCTTTCGAGACGGACAAATCTTTCAATTTTTCCATTACGTTGTAGCCATTTTGCTCGAACAGCAAGCCATTCCAGCTTTGCAGCGGCGTTTTCGACAGGTTCAGGCACGGCGTCTCGGGGAAATGCGGCGCGCCGATCAGTTCGCCCTTGAGGTCGTAGGTCCAGCGGTGCAGCGGGCAGACGATGTTGTTTGCATTGCCGCGGCCATTGAACATCAGCGCCTGCCGGTGGCGGCACACGTTGGACAGCACTTCGATGCCATTGGCGTTGCGCACGAGCATGCGCCCTTCGTTCTCAGACGCCAGGGTCGCAAAATCGCCGGTTTCCGGCACCATCAGCTCATGCCCGACATAGCGCGGGCCGGCTTGGAACAATTGCTGCATTTCACGCTGCAACAGCGTTTCGTCAAAATAGACGTGGACCGGAAGTTGCGCGTTTGAGCGCGCCAGCTTGGCGTGAGTAGCCAGATCGGACATCCCAACCCCCCATAAATGTACAACGGTCAGCAGTGCCCCAGGCCATTCCCTGGGCAGCCGCTACAGAGAGAAAGAATCCGCAAAGACCTGAATTCAAATTTGTTGAAACGGTATTTCGGACAGAACCGGCGATTATAGCGCGTATCGGCCTCGGCATTGCCAAACCCCCCGGCAAATAATGACTTTAATGAGAAACATTGTCATTTGGCGCGCAATTTCCGGTAGATGGGGGCGATTGCGCTAAAATTCACTGCCAAGCTGGCAACGCTATTGACTTTGAGCGCGCCGATTGCGCTTTAGTTTTCACTTAATAGTGTGGTTTGTTCTAAAATAACGCTTCTATGCTGGCCGGGAATCCCCGGCGTCTCCCTACAAGCCCCTCGTGCCACGAAGAGATCTGAGTCTATGTCGAAGAAATTAACTGCCGCTGCCGCAGCGCCGGCCTCGTTTGAAGAGGCGATGGCGGAACTGGCGCAGCTGGTAACGCAAATGGAAGCGGGCCAGTTGCCGCTGGAAGCATCGGTCGCGGCCTACCAGCGCGGCTCGGAACTGGTCAAGTATTGCGCTACCCAGCTCGACAGTGTCGAAGCGCAGGTGAAAGTACTCGAAGGCGACATGTTGAAACCGTTCGTGGATGCCGGCGAGGCCGCTCAATGATGGCCAGCGTGCAACAAGACGGCGTGACCTTCGGCGACTGGATGCAAGCGACCCAGTCCGGCGTGGAAGCTCGGCTCGACCAGTTCCTGCCGGCGGCGGACGTCGTGCCGCACAAGCTGCACGCGGCCATGCGCTATGCGCTGCTCGGTGGCGGCAAGCGCGTGCGTCCGCTGCTGGTGATGGCGGCTGGCGAATTGTTTGATGCCGATCAAGATACCCTCGCGCGCGCCGCTTGCGCGCTGGAAATGATTCACGTGTATTCGCTCGTGCATGACGACATGCCGTGCATGGATGATGATGCCTTGCGCCGTGGCAAACCCACCGTGCACATCGCCTACGATGAAGCGACGGCCCTGCTGGTCGGCGACGCCCTGCAATCGCAGGCCTTCATGCTGCTGGCCGAAGGCGCGGCCATTCCGCCGGCGCGGCAAATGGCCATGGTGCGCCTGCTGGCACAGGCTTCCGGGTCTAGCGGCATGTGCGGCGGCCAGGCGATCGACCTCGACAGCGTCGGCCTGGCCTTGACCTTGCCGCAGCTGGAACAGATGCATCAACTGAAAACGGGCGCCTTGCTGCGCGCGGCCGTGATTCTCGGCGCGCTGGCCGGCAAGGACTTGACACCCGACGACATGACGGCGCTGAACGCGTATGCGCGCGCCGTCGGGCTGGCGTTCCAGGTGGTCGACGACGTGCTCGACGCCACGGCCGATTCGGCCACCCTGGGCAAGACGGCAGGCAAGGATGCGGCCGCCAACAAGCCCACTTACGTATCGATACTGGGGCTGGAACCATCGAGAGCCCTGGCAGAACAATTGCGGTGCGACGCCCATGCGGCGCTGGCGCCATTCGGGGACAAGGCACGCCGTCTGCGCGAGCTGGCAGACCTGGTCGTGCAGCGGAAGGCATAAATGAAACTGTTAGAAACCATCAATGAACCAGCGCAAGTGCGCAAGCTGGCCCGCTCGCAACTGGTGCCGCTGGCGCAGGAATTGCGCGGCTTCCTGCTCGATTCCGTTTCCAAGACGGGCGGCCACCTGTCGTCCAACCTGGGCACGGTCGAGCTGACCGTCGCGCTGCATTACGTGTTCAACACGCCGCACGACCGCATCGTGTGGGACGTGGGCCACCAGACCTATTCGCACAAGATCCTCACGGGCCGCCGCGAGCGCATGCACACCCTGCGCCAGAAGGATGGCATTTCCGGCTTCCCGAAACGCGACGAGAGCGAATACGACACCTTCGGCACGGCGCATTCGTCGACGTCGATCTCGGCCGCGCTGGGCATGGCCCAGGCCGCCAAGATCAAGGGCGACCCGCTGCACGCGATCGCCGTGATCGGCGACGGCTCGATGACGGCCGGCATGGCCTTCGAGGCGATGAACAATGCGGGCGTGCAAGAAGACGTCAACCTGCTGGTGATCCTGAACGACAACGACATGTCGATCTCGCCGCCCGTCGGCGCGCTGAACCGTCACCTGGCGCGCTTGATGTCGGGCCAGTTCTATGCGGCCGCGAAAAATGTCGGCAAGTCCGTCTTGCCCGGCCCCGTGCTGGAGCTGGCGAAGCGCTTTGAAGAGCATGCCAAAGGCATGGTCGTGCCCGCCACCATGTTCGAGGAATTCGGTTTTAACTATATCGGCCCCATCGATGGCCACGACCTCGATTCGCTGATCCCGACTTTGCAAAACATCAAGCAACTGAAGGGCCCGCAATTCCTGCACGTGGTCACCAAGAAGGGGCAAGGTTACAAGCTGGCCGAGGCGGAGCCGATCCTGTACCACGGCACGGGCAAGTTCAATCCGGCGGAAGGCATCAAGCCGGCCACGGCGCCGGCCAAGATGACGTACACGGAAGTGTTCGGCAACTGGCTGTGCGACATGGCCGCGCATGACAAGCGCCTGGTGGGCATCACGCCGGCCATGCGCGAAGGTTCGGGCATGGTCAAGTTCGAACAGCAATTCCCGAACCGCTATTTCGACGTCGGCATCGCCGAGCAGCATTCCGTGACCTTTGGCGCGGGCCTGGCTTGCGAAGGCTTGAAACCCGTCGTGGCCATCTATTCCACGTTTCTGCAGCGCGCCTACGATCAATTGATCCACGATGTGGCCCTGCAAAACCTGGACGTGACGTTTGCGCTGGACCGCGCCGGCCTCGTGGGCGCCGATGGCGCCACGCACGCGGGCAATTACGACATGGCGTTCCTGCGCTGCATCCCGAACATGGTCGTCATGGCCGCGTCGGACGAAAACGAATGCCGCCAGATGCTCACCACGGGTTACCACTATCCGGGCCCGGCCGCCATCCGCTATCCGCGCGGCGCCGGCGCCGGCGCGGCCATCGTGCCGGAACTGACCAGCATTGAAATCGGCAAGGGCGAGATCAAGCGCCACGGCAAGCGCATCGCCATCCTGGCCTTCGGCTCGATGGTGGCGCCGAGCGTGGCGGCGGGCGATAAGCTCGACGCGACGGTCGCCAACATGCGCTTCGTCAAGCCGCTCGACGTGGCGCTGGTGAAGCAGCTTGCTCTTGATCACGATTATCTGGTGACGGTGGAAGAGGGCTGCATCATGGGCGGCGCCGGTTCGGCCGTGGCCGAAGCGCTGGCGGCGGAAGGGATCGTCAAGCCGATTTTGATGCTGGGCTTGCCCGACGTCTTTATCGACCATGGCGACCCCGTGCAGTTGCTGAAAAGCGTGGGTCTCGATGCCACCGGCATCGCCGCGTCGATCGAGCAGCGTTTTGGCGGCACGCAGCCGCGCCTGGCCGCCGTCAGCTAAGTTTGCCTGCATATTGAAAAGCGGCACTGCGGTGCCGCTTTTTTTTGGCTCTGTCATCGGCAAGTAGGGGAAATGCCGGAATCTTCCTGTGACCGTGCTGTCTGACTCTGCATACCCACCCTGCAGGAGCAGATCATGCGGCCAGCCGAATGGATCACCTTGATTGCGCAGTTTGCTCAGTTGAGCCAGCGTCAGCGGCAAGCAAGCATTGCCCTGCTGTGTGGCAGCGCGCCACACGACGCGACCGTCGCGCTGCTGGAAAGTGTGGCCCAACCGCGATTGGCCTGTCCCGCCTGCCATTCAGACCACTTGCACCGGCATGGCCATGCGCACGGCCTGCAGCGCTACCGCTGCGTGTCCTGCGGCCGCACCTTCAATGCCTTGACGGGCACGCCGCTGGCCCGCTTGCGCCACAAGGCGCTGTGGCTCGATTATGCCGATTCCCTGCTGGCATCGGATTCCGTGCGCAAGGCGGCGTTACAGCTGGGCGTACACCGCAACACGACGTTCCGCTGGCGCCACCGGTTTTTGTCGTTGGCAAAGACGGACAGACCGCATGGTCTGCATGGCATTGCCGAAGCCGACGAGTTATATCTGCTGGAATCGGAAAAGGGATCCAAAAACATGACGCGTCCGGCGCGCCGCCGGGGCGGCCATGCCCACAAGCGCGGCATTTCCAATGAACAGGTCTGCATCCTGGTGGCACGCGACCGCACGGGGCAGACGCTCGATTTTGTCACGGGAAAAGGGGCATTGACGAAAGCGCAGCTGCATCATTGCTTGTTACCCGTTATCGACAAGGACGTGCTGCTGGTGACTGATGGCCATGCCGCCTACCGGGCCTTTGCGAGGGAAGCGGGCATCAGCCACCAGGCCGTCAACTTGCGCGCCGGCATCCGCGTGCAGGGCGCCGCCCATGTGCAGAACGTCAATGCCTATCACAGCCGTTTGCGGCAATGGCTGGGTCCGTTTCATGGCGTGGCGACGCGCTACCTGCCGAACTACCTGGGATGGCGCTGGATACTCGACGCCAGGCGTATCCGCTCACCGGAAACGTTATTGAAAGCAACGCTGGGCGCATTCCCACATTTGACGGTGACATAGCCTTTTTTTTCGTTCGCAGGAATTTTACGCTGCACTGCAGCATTTTCTGCCGGGGAATGCTACGATGACGCTTTGATACCTTCTCAAAGTCCAACTTGCACTTCAGGAAACTTCACCGCCGTACGCGCGCACTGGCCGGCCGCTGGCTGACGGGCATGCACGCCTATACCGACAAGCTGGCGCAGCGCCGTCCCCTGTGGATGGTCAGCCTGGCCATCGATGAAACGAATCTGTCCGAGGGACTGCGGGCCGCTTGCGCCTCGAGCGCCATGCTGCTGCTGGGCCTGCTGTTCGACCACCCCGATTTTTCCTGGGCCGCCATCGGCGCCTTCTGGACCTGCCTGGCCGACGCGGCTGGCACGCGGCGCATGCGCTTCGTCTCGATGGTGGGCTTCGGCTTGCTGTCAACGGTCGCTGGCGGCCTGACGGCGCTGGCGGCCGGGCATGGCGTGGCGGCGGCGGCCATTGCCGTGCTGCTGTTTTCCTGGGCCGGCGCGTTGGCGCGCATCTGGGGCGCGGCCACGGCGCAGGTGGCCATCCTGGCGGCCACGGCCTGCGTGGTGATGGTCACGCATCCGTTGGAATCGATGACGCAGACGGCGCCTTTCCTGGGCCTGTACATGTTCGGCTGCCTGTTCGCCACCGTGCTCAGTTTTACCGTCTGGCGCATCCACCCGTTCAGCCCGGCCAGACGCGCCATCCGTGCCGCGTATTCGCGCCTGGCCGGCATCGCGCGCGACAATGCGCGCTTCCTCGAACATGGCGCCGCGCAGGCGGGTGTTGCCGCGCATGGCGCCAGCTACCGCTCGCAGGCGCGCGCCGCGCTGGAAGCGGCGCGGGTGGCGCTGGCCGCCGTGCCCCCGGCGCGCGCGGGACGCAGCGCCTTGTACGATAATCTGCTGCTGGCGCTCAGCGATGCCGAGCGCATCTTCGCCTATCTGATCGCCGTCACGCATACGTGCGAGCGCGAGCAGCAGCGCCTGCGCCAGGACCCGCGCGCGCGGCGCAGCCTGGAAGTGATGGCCGTGCTGCTGCGCCGCCTGGGGCAAGCCGTGCAGCGCCAGCCGGCAACGCCGCCGCTGGCATTGCAGCGCCGCCTGGCGGGCTGCGGACGGCGCCTGGAAGCGGCGCTGGGCGCCTTGCTGCCCTTGCGCCTGAACGTGGATTTCATGGAACTGGGCTTGCCGCGCGCGGCGCAGCTGCCGTGGCGCGAGGCCGCTTTCCTGGCGCTGGGGCAGGCCTGGCAAACGGCGAAAGTCAACGCCACGCCGCAGTCGCTGAGCTGGCGCCATGCGGCGCGCGTGTCGCTGGCGACGACGGCCGGCTTCCTGCTGGTCGAGGCCTTGCATATTCCGTTCGGCTACTGGGCCACGATGGCGACCTTGCTGATACTGCAGCCGTCCGTGTCGACCACCTGGCCGCGCGGCATCGAACGGGTCGCGGGCAGCGTGCTGGGCGCCGTGCTGGCCGTGCTGATCGGCCTGGCCATTTACACACCGCTGGGCATCTCGCTGGTGGTGTTTCCCTTGATCGTTGCCACCATGGCCTTGCGCCGTGTCAGCTACAGCCTGCACGTGCTGTTCATGACGCCCGCCTTCGTGCTGGTGGCCGACTATGCGGCGCCGGCCAGCGAGATGGTGTATGCCATGAGCCGCCTCGGCAACAATGTGCTCGGCTGCGTGCTGGCCTTGCTGGCCACGTTTTTCCTGTGGCCGGACCGCGAGGCGGACGACCTGGATCAACGCCTGGCGCAAGCCGTGTCGGCCAACCTGAAATACTTGCTGGCCGTGCTGGCCGCCGGTGGTAAATGGGACAGCGCCATCGCGCGCCTGCGCCGCGAGGCGGGGCTGGCCAGCAATAACGCGGAACAGGTGCTGCAGCGCTTGCGCATCGAGCGCCGCCTGGACCGCAGCAGTGGCGTGGGCCTGGCGGCGCTGCGCACCTTGCCGCTGCTGCGCCGCGTGGCAGGCAGCACGGCGCGCATCAGCCTGAGTCCCCAGGCCGAGCCGGCGCCGCCGGCATTGCAACGGTGGATTGCCGAGGTCAGCGGGGAAATCGATGCGCTGCTGCGCGGTGAAGCCACTGCCGGCGCGCCTGGCCCGTGTCTTGCCGACAGCCTGACGCCGCTGCAAGCCGATGCCGTGGCCCAGGTGCAGCTGCTGCGCGGCTTGCTGCGCGAGCATGTGCTGGCGCAAGCGCAGCCAGGTGGCGTGGCGTCAGGCGCCTGAATGACAAAGCAGGCGTGGTGAGGATGCAACAAGACGGCTGAAATTTTTACCCATGTCAAAAAAACGGCCGAGTCTTGATTTTCCTGCATTGTAAATGCAAATGGTAATCGTTATCATTTGTGACTGGCAGCATGAGAAGGCGACACTGGCGACGCGAGTGAAGGACGGCATCATGAGACTGCCGCCTTCTCATCCGCAGTTGCAAGGTTTCCATGTCTTCCATTCTTACCGTGCGCCAGTCCGTGTTGGCCATCAGCCTGGCCTTTGGCGCCAGCGCCGTCACGCCATGTGTTTTTGCCGCCGACACCGACAGCGAAGAATCCACGCCGCAAGTGCTGCCCGAAGTGCGTTTGCAGGCCGAGCGCGAATCCGTGGGCGAACAGCGCCTGGACAAGCGCCAGATCGAAGCCATGAATGGAATCGACGGCAATATCACCAGTTTGTTGCGTATCAATCCCAGCGTGCAATTCGATAACAAGCAGCAAGCCTCCGCCACCCAGGGCGAGCTGGCGCCAGCCGACATCAGCATCAATGGCGCCAAGTTCTACGACAATCTGTACCAGATGGATGGCATGTCGCTCAACAACGATATCGGCCCGGGCAGCAACAATCCTGCCAATCTCACCACGCCGCCGTCGGCCAGCCAGGGCTTTGCAGTCGATACCAGTCTGCTGTGCGATGTGACGGTGCTCGACTCGAACATCGGCGCCGAATATGGCCGTTTCAAGGGCGGCGTCGTCAATGCCAATACCTGCGCGCCCGCGCGCAAGCTGGCCGGCCAGGTGTCGGTCGAAAGCACGCGCTCGGCGTGGATGAAGTACAAACTCAGCGACGCGCAGCGGGAAAGCGCTGCCAACTCGGCCACGGCCGACTTGCAGCCGGAATTCGAGAAATGGACGTACCGCGCCGCGCTGCAGGGCAAGGTGACGGAGAATTTCAGCCTGATCGGCAGCTTCATCCGCAAGACCTCGGAAATTCCGCTGAATGGTTACGGCAACGGCCTGCAGAGCGCAAGCGACGCCAATCGCAAGGTGCAGCGGCGCGGCAGCGACAACGCCTTTGTGCGCGGTTTCTGGAGCATCAGCCCCGGCGTGCTGGCCGATTTTTCTCTCATGCATGCACCGTCAGACGGCGACTATTTCATCGCCAATGCGAAGAACAGCACGTATCATTTGAAAAGCGGCGGCAATGGCCTCAACCTGGGCCTGACCCACCCGATAGCGCTGTTGGGCAACGCCACGGCGGAACACCGTTTGAGCTGGAACAGGATGGACAGCTCGCGCGATGCCGATGCCACCGTCTGGAAAGGCTGGCGCTATTCGAGCAACAAGAACTGGGGCGTCAAGACGGGCACGGGCGCGACGGGCTGGTCCAGCAACGAGGGCGGCTATGGCGACGTTGACCAGGAGCAGGAAAGCGCCCAGTATCAAGGCAAGCTGAAGTGGGAGTCGTTCGCCCTGCTGGGCGCCACGCACACCTTCCAGGCGGGTCTGGAACTGGGCACCCAGCATTCGAGTTACCAGCGCAACACCACGTACGAACAGTACACGGCGTCGGTCAATACCAGCACCTGCAATATGGTGGGCGGCGTCGATACGCAATACTGTTCCCTGGCGACGCCCTGGAACGCGGCCTCAAATGTGCGCGGCCAATACCTGTCGTCGCGCGTCATTTATTACGCGGGCGGCTATGAGCTGAGCAACAAGACGCGCGGTGCCTTTTTGCAGGACGATATCCGGGCCGGCAATGTGCGCCTGCGCCTGGGCGCGCGTTACGACAGCGACGACCTGTCGCCCAAGTCGAGCATCGCGCCGCGCCTGTCGGCGTTCTGGGACGTGGCGGGCAAGGGCACGACGCAGGTCGAAGTGGGCGCCAACCGCTACTATGGCCGCAATTTCTTCGATTTTTATGCCAACTCGAAGCGCCTGGCACTGCAGACGAAGGCGCAGACGCGCACCCTGTCGGGCGGCCTGCTGAAAGACTGGGCCGCGCCCGAGATGGCCACCAACTGGACCTGGTACCAGCTGGGCGACATGAAAACGCCGTACACGGATGAAAAAATGCTGGGCGTCAGCCATCTTTGGGGCGGCGTGAAGTGGAGCGCCAAGCGCGTGCTGCGCGAGGGGCGCGACGAAATCGTGCAGCACCTGGAATCGGCCGCCCATTATTATTGGGATAATATTGGCAGCACCGACAGCAAGGTGTGGACGCTGGCGGCCGAAACGGCGCGTCCGCTGCGCTGGGGCGGCAGCAGCACGCAGGTGCAGTTCGCCTATGACCACACGCGCACCCGTTCGTCGCACGCCAGCTACGATGACACTCTGAGCAATCTCGCCGGCGAACTCGATGACTACATCTATTACCAGGGCAAGTTTGTGCGCTGGATCGACCGCCCGGCGAATAATTACAACCGGCCCTGGACGGCGCGCCTGCTGCTGTCGACGGACGTGCCTGCCTACCGCCTGAAAGTGGATAATTTCTTCCGCGTGCGGGGTCCGGAAACGGGCATGGTGACAACGGGCGAATCGCTGATGTTCGACGGTGGCGTGGCGACGGTTTTCAAGGACATCACGGTGGGCAAGTCCATCAGCTGGGACATGCGCGTGCAATATGCATTGCCGAAAACGGGCCCGGGCGAAGGATTCGTCAACCTGGGCATTGAAAACCTCACCAACCGCACCAACCCGCTGTATCAGTCCGCTACCGCGCTGGTGTATGAAAAAGGCCGCCAGTTCACGCTGGAACTCGGTTACCGCTTCTGATGACAACGACCATGACGGCAGGCGCATGAGCATCGCATCCCACCTGAAAAAAACCACCTTCGCCGTGGCCGCCTTGCTGGTGGGCGGCGCGGGCCTGATGATAAGCATGGATGGCCGCGCCAGCGATGCCGTGCCCGCCAGCGTGGCCTGCGCGGCGGACAAGGGCTGGGACATGGCGTGCCTGCGGCAGACGTACGCGCAGCCCATCGCCAGCTGGCCCCGGCCGCAGGTGGCTGATGGCGTCACGCCGCAGGAAATGGCACCCGTCTCGGCCATGCCCGCACCGCAGGTGGCGCCGGCCGTGGCGTCGCTGGGGCAGCGCCTGTTCAACGATCCACGCTTGTCGCGCTCGAACGCGGTGGCTTGCATCAGCTGCCACAGTCCGGCCCACAGCTTTGCCGACAGCAAGCGTACCTCCGTCGGCCACGAAGGACGACTGGGACAGCGCAATGCGCCTGGCTTGCTGGGCGTGGGCCAGCTCAAGCCGCTGTTCTGGGACGGCCGCGCGGCCACCCTCGAAGAGCAGGCGCTGGGCCCCTTGCAGCATCCGGACGAGATGGCCATGGACGTGCCAGCCCTGGCGGCCAAGCTGGCCAAACTGGACGATTACCCGGCGCAGTTCGACGCCGCCTTTGGCGAGGGGGCCGGCGTGACCCTGCCGCGCATCCTGACGGCGCTGGCCGACTACCAGCGCACGGTGCTGCCGCCCGTCACGCGCTTCGATACTTTCCTGGAGGGCCGGCGCACGGACTTGAACGACCGCGAACTGCTGGGTCTGCATCTGTTCCGCACCAAGGCGCGCTGCATGACGTGCCACAGCAGCGCCATGCTGACGGACCAGCAATTTCACAACCTGGGACTGACGTATTACGGGCGCAAGAAATATGAAGACCTGGGACGCTACCTGGTGACGGGCAAGGATGAGGACGTGGGCAAGTTCCGCACGCCCGGCTTGCGCGGCGTGGCACAATCGGGGCCGTGGATGCACAATGGCCTGTTCCCGCAGATGGTGGGCTTGCTGAACATGTACAACGCGGGCATGTCGCGCCCCGTGCCGCGCAACGCCGAACAGGCGGCCGATCCGAAGTTTCCCGTTACCTCGCCCTTGCTGCAGCAATTGCAGCTGACATCCGAGGAAATCATCGCGCTGAAGAGTTTTCTCGAAGTGCTGTAGCCGCTCGGCCGGTTGCGCCCGCAACCGGCCTTTTCCTGCATGCGGCGCCGATATTGTATAGACGTTTGACGCCTGCCAATCTCTCCAAATTCCACATTTCACGGGCTTTCCCGATATATTTTCCTAACTGGAAATTTATCGAAAGGAAACGTTGACTCTAAAATAAGTGCGGTCTATATTCGTTTTCGTAGCAAGCAAAGACGAAATCTGTATGGATTTTTTACGACTGATCTGACGCGATTGCCGGCTTTGCCTGATGCCATCGCCAACATGGAGAGTAGTAAATGAAAAAGATTGCCGCGTTTATTTTTACCTTGGGACTGAGCGCTTCCTATGCCATCGCTTCCGATATCGACTGCTATAGCTGCGAGGAGGAACTGCGGGAATGCAAGATGATGTATGGCGACAGATCCCCATTGTGCAGCAACAATTACAAAGCCTGCCTGAGAGCCTGCCAAACCGGCGCCTGATAGCTGTTTTTGCATTGCGAGGCGGCCGGCAAGCGCATGCTGCACCGGTCGCCCTCGATTCTTGACGCCTCTGACAATACTTATGATGCAGAAAAAAATTAAAACCATCGCCATGTATGGCTTGATACTGGCCGCCGGCCTGGGCAGCGGTTATGGCCTGTCCCTGTTGCCCGGCTTGCTCAAGTCGAATTACACAGAGGGCAATTACGCCGCGTATTTCCCGAACGCCCAGACGAAAGTGGTGCTGTACGGCACGGACTGGTGCGGCTATTGCGCCAAGACGCGCGCGTACTTCAAGGAGAACAAGATCGATTTCGTCGATCTTGATATCGAAAAATCCCCGGAAGCACGAAAAGCCCATGAAGCACTCGGTGGCGGCGGCGTGCCCGTGGTGTTGATCGGCAACCGCAAGATCCAGGGTTTCAATACGGGCGCGCTGGAAGCGGCGCTGAAGAAAATCTGACGTTTCAATTGTTAACTTGAAAGGCTGACCATGTTCAAAAAGATTGCCGCGTTCCTGTTTGCCGCCGGCGCCGCGCTGTCCTTCAGTGCCCAGGCCTTTGGCCCTGACTGCACCTTTGTCTGCGAACGCAACCTGCTCGATTGCGTGGAATTCGGCCAGCCGGCCTGCATGGAAAATTATCAGGCTTGCCAGAAGGAATGCCTGCATCCACCGCGTCCTTGACGCGGAGACAATACCAGCTTATCGATGGCGCGTAAGAGACGGCGCGCCATGGCTGTTGCTCATCGTCTGTCAATTCAACAGGAGTGCTTATGTTCAAAAAACTGGGTTTCTTTTTGTTTGCCATGGGCGTCAGCGCCTCGTATGCGATCGCTGGCGGCGGCGATTTGGAATGCTATCTCACCTGCGATGACAATCTGGAGCAGTGCATGATTAAAAATCCGATGTCGCCAGGTATCTGCAATAAGGCATACATGCTGTGCAATGACCGCTGCGCTCCAGACTTGCCGTAAATTACCGGCCTGCCAGTATCCTGGAAGGTCTGGCTGAATCACCTCATCCGTCCGCAGTCCCTCGTTTCTACAAAGGAGTACTTATGTTCAAAAAGCTGGGTTTCTTTTTGTTTGCCATGGGCGTCAGCGCCTCGTATGCGATCGCCGGCGGCGGCGAGCCGGAATGCTATGCGCAGTGTGACGACGATCTGGTGCAGTGCATGACGGATCATCCGACCGCACCAGGCGCGTGCACCAAGATTCACCGGATGTGCACTAAAAGCTGCGATCCATACTTGCCGTAAATGATGATTGCCGGCTGGCCAGTACGCTGGCCAGGCCGGCATAGGCCGCTTTAACCCCGCGTGCGGTCATGCCGCCACAGCACGTCGCTGCCGCCGGCAAAGCGGTTGAGCACGCGCGACAGCACGAACAGCAGGTCGGACAGGCGGTTCACGTACTGGCGCGGATGTTCGTGCAGGGCTTCCGCATTGGCCAGCGCGACGATGCTGCGCTCGGCGCGGCGGCACACGGTGCGGCATACATGCGCGAGCGAGGCGGCGCGCGAGCCGGCCGGCAGGATGAATTCGGAGAGCGCCGGCAAGTCCGCATTGTATTTCGCCAGCAGGTCGTCGAGGCGCAGCACGTGCTCTTCCTTGATCAGCTGGTAGCCGGGGATGCAGATTTCGCCGCCCAGGTCGAACAGGTCGTGCTGGATGGCCACCAGCTCGTCGCGCAAGGCGTCGGGCATGGCTTCGCACAGCAGCAATCCCAGATTCGAATTGAGTTCGTCCACGTCGCCCATGGCGTGGATGCGGGCGCTGTCCTTGCTGGTGCGGCTGCCGTCGCCCAGGCCGGTGCTGCCATTGTCGCCCGTGCGCGTGGCGATTTTCGAAAGTCGGTTGCCCATGATGTCGATCCTGTAAAGAAGAATGGGGGCAGCATACGACACCGCGCGCCGCCTGGCCCCGCATTTGCCCGCCATTGTGACAAAAAATGCGCTGCACGCCACGTTTGTGCTTACAATCGTTGCACGCCCATGCTCATTTGTCCTCCATCTTATGCTCAATACCGCTCCTGAATCCGGATTGACCGCCGCGCGCCAGCAAGCCGTCGTCGCTGCCCTGCTGGCCGTGCTGCCGGCACGCTGCGTGCTGTCCGACGCCGAAGATACGCGCCCGTATGAATGCGATGGCCTGGCCGCCTACCGCCAGCTGCCGATGGTGGTGACCCTGCCGGACACGGAAGAACAGGTCATCGCCATCCTCGGCGTCTGCCGCGAGTTGAAGGTGCCGATCGTGCCGCGCGGGGCCGGCACGGGCCTGTCGGGCGGCGCCTTGCCGATCGCCGATGGCGTGGTGCTGTCGACGGCGCGTTTGAACCGCATCGTGCGCGTCGATGCGTATGCGCGCATCGCCGTGGTGCAGCCGGGCGTGCGCAACCTGGCCATTTCCGAAGCGGCGGCGCAATATGCCTTGTATTACGCGCCCGATCCATCCTCGCAGATCGCCTGCAGCATCGGCGGCAACGTGGCGGAAAACTCGGGCGGCGTGCATTGCCTGAAATACGGCTTGACCGTGCACAACGTGCTGCGCGTGCGCGTCGTCACCATCGCTGGCGACGTGCTGGAACTGGGCGGCGAATGCCTCGACGCTCCGGGCCTCGACCTGCTGGCCGTCTTCATCGGCTCCGAAGGCATGCTCGGCATCGTCACGGAAGTGACGGTGAAACTGATACCGAAGCCGGCCACGGCCAGAGTCATCATGGCCTCGTTCGACGACGTCGTCACGGGCGGCAACGCCGTGGCCAACGTGATCGCCGCCGGCATCATCCCGGCCGGGCTGGAAATGATGGACCAGACGTCGTCGCGCATGGTCGAGCCGTTCGTCAAGGCTGGCTACGACATCGACGCGGCCGCCATTTTGCTGTGCGAAGCGGATGGCACGCACGAGGAAGTGGAAGAGGAAATCGCGCGCATGACGGCCGTGCTGGAAGGGGCGGGCGCCAGCGCGATTGCCGTGTCGCAGTCGGAAGCGGAGCGCATGAAATTCTGGTCCGGCCGCAAGAACGCCTTTCCCGCCGCCGGGCGCATTTCGCCCGATTACTACTGCATGGACGGCACCATCCCGCGCAAGAAACTGGCGGAAGTGCTGACGGGTATCGCCGCCATGGAAACAACGCATGGCTTGCGCTGCGCCAACGTGTTCCACGCTGGAGACGGCAATCTGCACCCATTGATCCTGTTCGACGCCAACATGCCCGGCGAATTCGAGCGCGCAGAAGCGTTCGGCGCCGACATCCTGGCCCTGTGCGTGGCCGTGGGCGGCACCATCACGGGCGAGCATGGCGTGGGCATGGAAAAGATCAATTCCATGTGCGTGCAATTTACGCGCGCCGAACTCGATGCCTTCTTCGCCGTCAAGCGCGCCTTCGATCCCCATGCTTTGCTGAACCCGGACAAGGCGATCCCCACCTTGAACCGCTGCGCCGAATTCGGCAAGATGCATGTGACGGCGGGGCGTTTGCCGTTCGCCAACCTGCCCCGTTTTTAATCTGCCGGAGACTCTTTTGCAAGCAATCGTGGAACAATTCAGGCAGCAGATCCTGGCGGCCAGCGCGGCGGGCAGCCCCTTGCGCCTGCGCGGCGGCGGTTCGAAAGACTGGTATGGCCAGCAGCTGACAGGCGAGGTGCTCGATACGCGCGCGTATGCGGGCATCATCGACTATGAACCGACGGAGCTGGTGATCACGGCCCGCTGCGGCACGCCGCTGCTGGAAATCGAGGCGGCGCTGGCCGCGCACAACCAGATGCTGGCGTTCGAGCCGCCGCACTTCGGCCCCGGCGCCACGGTGGGCGGCGTCGTCGCCAGCGCCTTGTCCGGCCCGCGCCGGGCCAGCGCGGGGGCCTTGCGTGATTTCGTGCTGGGCGCCGTGCTGATGGATGGCCATGGCGAACGCCTGGCCTTTGGCGGGCAAGTCATGAAGAACGTGGCCGGCTACGATGTTTCACGCCTGCTGGCGGGGTCCCTGGGCACCCTGGGCCTGATCCTGGAAGTGTCGCTGAAGGTGCTGCCCTTGCCGCTGCGCGAAGCGACGCTCCGCGTGGCCTGCGCGGAAATCGCCGCCTTGCGCATGCTCAATGAGTGGGCGGGCAAGCCGCTGCCGATATCGGCCAGCTGCTGGCACGATGGCGTGTTGACGGTGCGCCTGTCCGGCGCCGAGGCGGCTGTCTCGGCGGCCCAGCAATCGCTGGGAGGCGAAGTGCTGACGCACGATGACGCGGCCGCCTTCTGGCTGGCCGTGCGCGAGCAAACGCACGCATTCTTCGCGGGCGCGGGCAGCCTGTGGCGCTTGTCTCTGCCGCCGCACGCCAGCGCCATGATTTTAAAGGGGCGCCAGCTGATCGAGTGGGGCGGGGCGCAGCGCTGGCTCAAGCTCGATGGCGACGCCGATGCGGCCAGCAGCGCGCAGATTCGCCAGGCCGTGGCGGCCGCCGGCGGCCACGCCACGCTGTTTCGCGGCGGCGACAAGGCCGTGGGTGTGTTCCACCCGCTGGCGCCCGCTATCGCCACCATCCACCAGCGCCTGCGGCAGGCTTTCGACCCGGCCGGCATCTTCAACCCGCACAGAATGGATTGAGCGCATGCAAACCAATCTCGCCGATTTCATCAAGAATACGCCGGCAGGCGACGAAGCCGAAGCCATTTTGCGCGCCTGCGTGCATTGCGGCTTTTGCACGGCCACCTGTCCCACTTACCAATTGCTGGGCGACGAACTCGATGGCCCGCGCGGACGCATTTACCTGATCAAACAAGTGCTCGAAGGCGCGCCCGTCACGGCCAAGACGCAGACGCACCTGGACCGCTGCCTGACCTGCCGCAACTGCGAGTCGACCTGTCCGTCCGGGGTGCAGTACGGGCGCCTGGTCGACATCGGCCGCAACGTCGTCGAGCAGCGCGTGCAGCGCCCCTTGCGCGAACGCGCGCTGCGCTTCGCCCTGAAGGAAGCCTTGCCGCGCCGCTGGCTGTTTACGCCTGTTTACAAGGCGGGGCAGGCGCTGCGCCCGCTGCTCTCGAAAAGCTTGCAGGATAAATTGCGTCCGGGCGCGCAAGCGGGGGCATGGCCGACGCGCCAGCATGCGCGCAGCATGCTGCTGCTGGACGGCTGCGTGCAGCCGGCCATGTCGCCGAACATCAACGCGGCCACGGCGCGCGTGTTTGACGCGCTGGGCGTGCAATTGATCGTCGCGCCCAAGGCCGGCTGCTGCGGCGCGCTGCGCCATCACTTGAATGACCAGGACGCGGCGCTGGACGACATGCGCCGCAATATCGACGCCTGGTGGCCTTACGTAGACAGCGTGGACAGCGCCGAAGCCATCGTCATGACGGCCTCCGGCTGCGGCGCCACCGTCAAGGAGTATGGCCATCTGCTGGCGCACGATGCGCAGTATGCGGAGAAGGCGCGGCGCATCGCGGCACTGACGCGCGATCTGTCCGAGATCATGCCGGCGTTTGAAAACGAGCTGGCGGCGCTGCTGAAAGGACGCATCGGGAAAAGGGTGGCATATCACCCGCCATGCACCCTGCAGCACGGCCAGCAGGTGCGCGGCAAGGTGGAGCAGGTCTTGCGCGCCGTCGGCGTCGACGTGCGCCTGTGCGCCGACAGCCATCTGTGCTGCGGTTCGGCGGGCACGTATTCGATACTGCAGCCGGCACTGTCGCAGCAGCTGCGCGACAACAAGGTGGCGAATCTGGAAGCGTGCGAGCCGGAGATGATCGTGTCGGCCAATATCGGCTGCCTGAGCCACCTGCAGTCAGGCACGGAGACGCCCGTGCGGCACTGGATCGAGCTGATCGACTCCGCCTTGACGCCTAAATAGGCGCTTCGCTGTACTGCGCAATGCGCCATTGGGGCGCCGGCACGAAGTTCGCAGCCCACTCCAGCACGGCGTCGGCCGGCATGGGGCGGGCGATGCCGTAGCCTTGCGCCAGGTCGCAGCCCAGCTGGATCAGGCGCGCGCCATGCTCGACGCTTTCCACGCCTTCGGCGATCACCGTCAAGCTGAAGGAACGGGCCAGGCCGATGACGGCGCGCACCAGGTGCAGGTCGTCGCGGTCGTTGAGCATGTTGCGCACGAAGCTCTGGTCGATCTTGACGATATTCGCCGGCAGGCGTTTTAAATATGACATCGACGAGTAGCCGGTGCCGAAATCGTCGAGCGCGAAGGTGATGCCCAGCGCCTGGCAGGCGCGGATGATGCGGCGCACGTCTTCGATGTCGTGCAGCGCCGACGATTCGAGGATTTCCAGTTCCAGCATGCTGGCGCGCACGCCGGGAAATTCGCCGAGGATGGTTTCCAGGCGCGAGACAAAGTCGGCTTGCTGGAAGTGGCGTGCCGCGATGTTCACGCTGACTACCCAGTGCTTGCCGCAAGCCACCCAGCGCTGCATCTGCCACAGGGCCTGGCGCAGCACCCATTCGCCGATGTCGATGATCAAATCCGTCTGCTCCACCAGCGGCAGGAATTGCGCAGGCGACAGCACGCCGCGGCGCGGATGCTGCCAGCGCAGCAGCGCTTCCATGCCCACCACCGTGCCAGCGCGCATGTTCACCTTGGGCTGGTAGTACAGCCGCAGTTCGCCGTTGATCAGGGCGTGGCGCACTTCCGTGCGCTGGTTGTGGTGCGTGCGCACTTCCTCGTCGAGGTTGGTGTCGAAGAAGTGGTACTGGTTGCGCCCCGTCAGTTTCGCCTGGTAGACGGCGTGGTCGGCGTGGCGCAGCAGGCTTTCCGTATTCAGGTCCTTGCCCGCGTAGACGGCGATGCCGGCGCTGGCCGTCACGTGCAGCGCCTGCTGGTCGCACTGGTAGGGGCGGCTCAGTTCCTGCATCAATTGCGTGATGTTCTGTTCGATGCTGGCGATGCTGGCCTGGCCGCACAGCAGCATGACGAATTCATCGCCGCCCAGGCGCGCCGCGTAATGGATCTGGCCCGTAAAGGCGTGCAGGCGGCCGGCCACCTGCTTGAGGATTTCATCGCCGGCCTCGGCGCCGTAGCGGTCGTTGATGGCCTGGAAGTGGTCGAGGTCGAACAGGCAGACGGCCAGCAGGCGCTGGCGTTCGCGCGCGAGGAACAGTTCCTGCTCGAAGCGGGCGGCCAGCGCGGCACGGTTGGGCAAACCCGTCAGCACGTCATTGTAGTTTTGCCACGACAGCTTTTGCAGCGCTTGCTGCATGTGCACGGTTTCGTTCAGCTGTTCGCCCAGCTGGCGCTGGCTGGTTTTCAGCGAAGTCAGCAGTCCTTCGATATCGCCGGCCATGCCGTTGAACGACTGCGACACGGCTTGCGCCTCGGGCGTGGCGCCAGCCGCCAGGCGCACGGCGAAATTGCCATCACGAAAATGGTCGGTCGCTTGCACGAAGCGCGCCAGCAGCTTGCGGTGCGACGCCAGGATCAAGCCCAGCAGGAGGAAGACGAGGACGATATTGATGCTGCTGAGGACGGCCTGCTCGAGCACCCTTTGCCACACCTGCGCCAGGGGCCGGCCGGGCGTGTAGTGCAGGTCGAGGATGCCGTCGCCGCCGTCCGGCAGCGCCACCGTCAGGCGGCTGCGGATGGCCGCCATGCCCGCCAGGCGCGCAAACCACGCCGGCACGCCGTCGGCCGGTGTGTCGCCTGGCTTGTTGTCGGCCAGCACTTCGACATGCGCGCCAGCCGTATCCCAGCGCGCGGAAACGAGGCTGCGGTTCAGCGGCAGGGCGCTGCGCAGCGCCTGCCGCACGCTGTCGTGCGTCGCATGCCGGTCCGTGTGCACGGCCAGCGGCAGCACGCTATTGGCCAGGAACAGGTCGAGTTGCCGGGCGTCGCTCTGGTAGCGCGCATTGGCCAGCGCCGTTTCCGTACCCAGCAGGGCGTGATAGCGAACGGCGGAAACGGCGAGTATCAGGAAGGTAATAGGGATGAAGAGGCGGGGATAACTGCCCATCCGCATCCAAGAAGATAATATTTTCCCAAAGACTGGCATCGTTTTATGATCGATATCTGCGAATAATTATGTAAACATTATCACCGATATTTGCTATTTGAAACACAATATTGATATCAAGCATGAAATAAATGCAGTTTTATGGATTTCACATGATTGTTGTCTTAAATCAAAGTAATCCGTTTTTACTCCTGTAGCAATTGCCGTATGTCGGCCGCTAGACTGGCCGGTTTGCTGGCCGTCGCATAGCGGCGAAATACGCTGCCATCCTTGCGCACCAAAAACTTGGTGAAATTCCATTTGATCGATTGCGTGCCCAATATGCCGGGCGCCGCCTGTTTTAATTGCGCAAACAGGGGATGGGTCTGCGCGCCATTCACGTCGACCTTGGCAAACAGGGGAAAGGTGACGCCGAAGTTTTTCTCGCAAAAGGCGCCAATTTCCCCGTTCGATCCCGGTTCCTGCTGACGGAATTGATTGCAGGGAAAACCCAGCACGACCAGGCCCTGCTCGTGAAATGCGCGGTACAGCGTTTCGAGCCCCTGGTATTGCGGCGTGAAACCGCAGGCGCTGGCCGTGTTGACGATCAGCAATACCTTGCCTTTGTAGCGCGCCAGGTCGACCGGCGTGCCGTCCAGTGCCTCGGCCTGGAAATCGTGGATGCTGGTCATGTCAGAGGAGTCCCAGTTTGGTGGCGCCCGCTTGCGGGGCGGATTCCGGCGCCGTGGCGCCCTTGAGTTTGATCGTCAGGCGCAGGTCGTTGACGGAGTCCGCATTGCGCAGCGCGTCTTCATAGCTGATGGCGCCCGCTTCGTGCAGGTCGAACAGGGCCTGGTCGAAGGTCTGCATGCCATGCTCGCGCGATTTTTTCATCAATTCCTTGATCTCGTGCACCTGGCCCTTGAAGATCAGGTCGCTCATCAGCGGCGAATTGAGCAGGATTTCCAGCGCCGCCTTGCGTCCGCCGCCGTCCTTGCCGGGGATCAGGCGCTGCGAAATCATGCCCTTCAAATTGAGCGACAGGTCCATCAGCAACTGCTGGCGCCGCTCTTCGGGGAAGAAATTGATGATGCGGTCCAGCGCCTGGTTGGCGTTGTTCGCGTGCAAGGTCGCCAGGCACAGATGGCCCGTCTCGGCAAACGCGATGGCGTGGTCCATCGTCTCCCGGTCGCGGATTTCTCCGATCTGTATCACGTCAGGCGCCTGGCGCAGGGTGTTTTTCAGGGCCGTGCCCCAGTCGTCCGTATCGACGCCCACTTCGCGCTGGGTAACGATGCAGTTGCCGTGCGGATGGATGAATTCCACCGGGTCTTCGATGGTGATGATGTGGCCATGGCTGTGCGCGTTGCGGTGGCCCACCATGGCCGCCAGGGTGGTCGACTTGCCGCAGCCCGTGGCGCCCACCATGATGACGAGGCCGCGCTTGCTCATCACCACGTCTTGCAGGATGGCGGGCAAACCGAGCCCATCGAGGGTGGGGATGGCGGTATTGATCAATCGCAAGACCATGCCTGCCTGGCCCATTTGCACGAAGGCGGACACGCGGAAGCGCCCGAGTCCGTCCGGGCTGATGGCGAAATTGGCTTCGCGGCTGGATTCGAACTCGGCCGCCTGGCGTTCGTTCATGACGGCACGCACGTAGCCGGCCGCTTGCTGCGCATCGAGTGCGTCGCCCGCCAGCGGCGTCAGTTTGCCGTCGAGCTTGATGGCGGCAGGAAAGCCGGCCGTGATGAACAGGTCCGAGCCGCCCCGTGCGCGCATCTGCGCCAGCAGCGCGTGAATGGCGCCATAGTGTTCGTGCGTCGTCTGCATGGCTTATCCGGGGAAGTTTTCAGGGGCCTTGGCGGCCGAGCGGGCCGTTTCCGCCGAGATCGTGCCGCGCCGCACCAGGTCGCTCAAGCACTGGTCCAGGGTCTGCATGCCGACGTTGCTGCCGGTCTGGATGGCCGAATACATTTGCGCCACTTTCGCTTCGCGGATCAGGTTGCGCACGGCCGGCGTGGCCAGCATGATTTCATGCGCGGCCACGCGGCCCGCGCCATCCTTGGTTTTGAGCAAGTTCTGCGAAATGACGGCTTGCAAGGATTCGGACAGCATGGCGCGCACCATTTCCTTTTCCTCGGCGGGGAAGACGTCGATGATGCGGTCGATCGATTTCGCCGCCGACGAGGTATGCAGGGTGCCGAAGACCAGATGGCCCGTTTCGGCCGCCGTCAGCGCAAGGCGGATGGTTTCCAGGTCGCGCAATTCGCCCACTAAAATCACGTCCGGGTCTTCGCGCAAGGCCGAGCGCAGCGCATTGCTGAACGAATGCGTGTGCGAACCGACTTCGCGCTGGTTGATCAGGCATTTTTTTGGTTCATGCACGAATTCGATCGGGTCTTCGATGGTCAGAATATGGTGGTTCAGGCGCTCGTTGACGTGGTTCACCATCGCCGCCAGGGTGGTCGACTTGCCCGAACCCGTCGGACCCGTCACCAGCACCAGGCCGCGCGGGCGCATGGCCAGCTCGCCGAAGATGCGCGGCGCGTTCAGCTCTTCCAGGGTCAGCACTTTTGAGGGAATCGTGCGCAGCACGGCCGAGGCGCCCCGTTCCTGGTTGTAGGCGTTGACGCGGAAGCGGGCCAGGCCGGGAATCTCGAACGAGAAATCGCATTCCAGCGCTTCTTCATACGCCTTGCGCTGGCTGTCGTTCATGATGTCGTAGATCATGCTGTGCACTTCCTTGTGCTCGAGCGGCGCCACGTTCAGGCGGCGCACGTCGCCGTTGACCCGTATCATCGGCGGCAGGCCGGAAGACAGGTGCAGGTCGGAAGCCTTGTTGCTGACGGAGAAAGCGAGTAGTTCGGAAATGTCCATTTATAATCCCTGTGCCTGCATTGATGGGCTGGCGCACTGTGCCGCCGCCCCTATACACTAGAAAATGATTATGTCCACAATCGAACAGAACTTGCAAGCCGTGCGAGACAGTATTGCGCAGGCCGCCGCTGAGGCGCAGCGTGCGCCGGCCGACGTGACCCTGCTGGCCGTGTCGAAAACCTTTGGCGCGGACGCCGTGCTGGACGCCATGCGCGCGGGCCAGACGGCGTTTGGCGAAAATTATCTGCAGGAAGCGCTCGACAAGATCGCCTTTGTAAAAGCGGCCGCACCGCAGCACGTCCCGGCATGGCATTTCATCGGCCCCATCCAGAGCAACAAGACGCGCCCCATCGCCGAACATTTTGACTGGGTGCATACGGTGGAACGGGAAAAGATCGCCGCGCGCCTGTCGGAACAGCGCCCGGCCGGCTTGCCGGACTTGAATATCTGCCTGCAAGTCAATATCAGCGGCGAAGCGAGCAAGAGCGGCGTGACACCTGCCGAACTGCCGGCGCTGGCGCATGCCGTGGCGCAACTGCCCCGTTTGCGCTTGCGCGGCCTGATGGCGATTCCCGAACCGGAAACGGATATCACGCTGCAGCGCGCTGCCTTTGCGCAATTGCGCGTGTTGTACCAACAATTGAAGGCGGACGGCCTGGCGCTCGACACCCTGTCGATGGGCATGTCGGCCGACTTGCGCGCCGCCGTGCTGGAAGGCGCCACCATCGTGCGCGTGGGTAGCGCCATTTTCGGTTCCCGCAACTATTCCTGATAAAGAGAGAACAAGCATGACGACAGAATTGAATATCGCATTCGTAGGCGGCGGCAACATGGCCGCCGCCCTGATCGCCGGCCTGGCGGGCAAATTGACCCTGGGCGGCAACATCCACGTGATCGACCCGCACGCCCCCGCGCTGGAAAAACTGCAGGCGCAATTCGGCGTGACGACGGCCACCTCCGCCAGCGACGCGCTGCGCGCCGTGGACGTGATCGTGCTGGCCGTGAAACCGCAAAGCATGCGCGAGGTGGCGGCGCAGTTGCTGCCTTTCCTCGATGGTGACCGGACGCCATTGATCCTGTCGATCGCGGCCGGCATCCGCGCGCAAGACCTGTCGCGCTGGCTCGGCGATTATCCAGCCATCGTGCGCTGCATGCCGAACACGCCGGCCCTGATCGGCATGGGCATCACGGGCATGGTGGCCAGCGGCGGCGTGAGCGAAGAACAGAAAAAGACGGCGGATGCCATCCTGCGCGCCGTCGGCCAGACCGTCTGGCTCGATGACGAAGCCAAGATCGATCCTGTGACGGCCGTGTCCGGCAGCGGCCCTGCCTACGTGTTTTACTTTATCGAAGCGATGCAGCAGGCGGCGGCCGAGCTGGGCTTGACGCCGGAGCAAGGCACGCAACTGGCGATTGCCACCTTTACGGGCGCGGCGCAGCTGGCGGCGAACTCCAGCGAACCCGTGTCCTTGCTGCGCGAGCGGGTCACGTCAAAGGGCGGCACGACGTATGCGGCACTCACCAGCATGGAAGAGAGCGGCGTAAAGGTGGCCATCGTCAAGGGCATCAAGGCGGCCGCGCAGCGCGGGCGCGAGATGGGGGACGAGCTGGGCAAATAAACGCTACATTACCTTGACGGCTCGGCCGATATACAGGATCGGCCCCGTCGGCCGGCCCGTCGGCGAGCCTGTTTGCGGCTCCAGCGTGATTTCAAACAGTTGATCGGGTTGCAGCGGCGGCAGCTTGTCCAACGTCAACTTGAGGCTCTGGCCCGGCTTGACGAGGCCCAGCGAGACGGGCGCGCCCCAGTCCTTGCCCTTGGTCCAGAATTGCAAGGCTTTTTGCTGCGGCACGGCAGTCGGGCCCAGCGGGATCAGGCTCAGGTCGCGGTTCTTGCCGCCGCGTCCGCCCGCCTGCACGATCCAGCCCGGCGATTTATCCTGCGGCGCCACCAGCACCACCAGATAGCCGGGTCCGCTTGGTGCTTGCAGTTGCACGCTGACCAGCACGGCCAGCACAGCCGTGGCCGCCAGGCCGCCGCCGGCCAGCACTCGCCAGAAGGCCAGGTTGTTCCACCAAGCCTGCCAGCCGCCCGCCTGCCGCACGGCTTGTGGCGTGAACAGGCTGGCGCTGATGCGCGGCCACAGTTGCGCCGAGGGTGTTTCGGGCGGCGCCAGCGTGGTCAAGGGCAGCAAACGCTGTTCCCAGGCATCGATGGCGTCGCGCAAGGCGGCGTCGCGCGGCAAACGCTGTTCCACGTCCGCCCGTTCGGCCCGTTCCAGGGTGCCCAGCACGTATTCGCTGGCCAGCCTGTGCAATTCATCGTCGCTGTCGATCATCCCATGCACTCCCGCAAGGCGGCCAGGCCCCGCTTGACCCAGGCTTTCACCGTGCCCAGCGGCGCTTGCAGCCGCTGCGCGATTTCGCTATGGGAACAGCCATCGACATAGGCGTACAGGATGCTATTGCGTTTGCCTTCATCCAGGTGGCCCAGGCAATCGTGCAGCTTGCCCAGATCCGCCTGGTCGGCATAGGCATCGCCGGCATCATGGCCTTGGCGTTCGTGCAGCAGGGTTTCCACGGTATCCTCGTCGGCCGATACTTCATGGGCGCGGGCGCGCGCCACATCCAGCGCCTGGTGCCGCACCACGACATAGATCCAGCCCTTGCCGCTGCCACGCGTGGCGTCGAAGCTGCCGGCGCGGCGCCAGATATTCAGAAAGGCGTCGTGCAGCACGTCTTCGGCCAGGTCCCGCTGGCGCACGATGCGCAGAGCCACGCCCAGCAGATAGCGGCTTTCCTGCTGGTACAGGCCGTGCAATGCCTGCTGCTCGCCCCTGGCGCAGGCGCGCAGGGCGGCATCGTAATCGTAAGGGGTGGCTAGGGTTGGCAAGGTTGGCGCAATCGTTGGAGTTAACGGTTAGCAAGTTTTCAAGACCGAGTATAGGCCAGAAACCAGCTTGCCAACCGTTGCCTCAATGTTTTACAACACCTAACAAAACCGTTGCGAGCGGAAGGGAGAGGTGGCTAAGACGCGCAACCGTACGAAGGTACGGTGAGCATCGCAGGCCGCCTATCCCGACGCGCAGCAGGTTTTGATAGGTGTTTTTATGCTGCTTTCCAAAAGATGTAGTCGGCCTGGTAAGGCACCCATTGCTTGGCGCCGATGGACTCCATGCCGCAGGGGCTGCTTGGCGCCACGCCGCCGCTGGTGGCCACGCGCTGGATGTAGCTGACGCCCTGCATGGCGCCGCTGCCCGTGGCAGGGTTGGCTTTCACCAGCTGATACGGGATGTTGCCCGCACCGGCCGGCGCCACGGCCACTTGCGTCGCCGTCACTTTCGAGCCGTCCAGGTTGGCCCAGGTGGCAGGCGGGCCGACATACGTGCCGACCTGCATGCCGCTGCGGTCGTTCAAGGCTGCGTCCGGTCCCACGAAGACCCATTCATGGCCCGTCATGTCTTTCTTGGCCTTGCATTCGTAGGCGATCTTGCCCACGCCCACCGTTTGCATGGCGACCTGGTGGCCATCGGGCACTTTGACGGCGTTCGGCAATTGTTCCTGCGAATAGCGCGCGCTCATGGGCGCGCAAGCCGTCAGCAGCAGGGCGGCGCCCAGCAAAGTCAGTGCGGGAACGGTGTGGCGTGGGGCGGTGAAGGCAAGCATGGCGAACTCCTGGTAGTTGGCTCAACCGGCTGGTTGATACCATTACTACGCAGGGGTTTGCCATTTGGATGCAGCCAGGAAAAAATATTTTAGTCCGGCGTGTCTTTCTTGCTGAAACGCTGCGCCAGCGCCAGCACGACGGGCATGGCGGTGGTGGCATGCTTGAGCAGCGCGCCGCTGGCCCGCAACAGCGGCAGGAAACGGCGCGGGCGCACGAGCAGCAAACCCAGCACGCCGCCGCCTATCATCAGGGGAATTTTGAAACGCGTGGCCAGGGTGTGGCGCAGGTTGCCGCCCGTGAGCGGTTCCAGCAACTGGCGCGTCTGCACGCCCAGGGCCAGGCGCTGCAGCGCGCATTCGGCCAGCAGCGCGTCGCGCCGCTGCGCCAGGCTAGCGGCCGTGTGCACATGCGACAACTTGGTGGGATGCGTGGTCATGGCCGCTCCGCTCCCCGGCGGGCCAGCAATTGCAGCTCGTCCAGGTCTTTGTTCAGTTCGGAAAGTGTGAAGGACAGCAGTTTCGGCTTGCTGCGGAAACTGGCGCGCACGCCGAGCAGGGTGGCGATGGCGGCGACGATGAAGACGGCGGCCGTGATGGCGATGGCGGCGATGCGGTGCGTATCCCAGAACAGCACGATGACGAGGAACACGATCAATACGAGGCCGACAAACAGGCACAGCAGTGCCAGCATGGCCAGCGCCAGATAGGACAGGAAGCGCAGCGACTCTTCTTCCATTTCCACGGCCGCCAGGGCCAGACGGGTCTGGACGATGGCGGCGAGGGTCGCTGCGACTTGGGCGACATGGTGCACGATAGCCATATGCTGCCTTTCGCGTCAGGAGACGGCCAAGGCCGTCGGTACTGTCTAGCGGCGTGACGAGGAAAGCAGCAGGCCGAACAGCACGCCCACGACGGCGCCCGCGCCCACGGCTTTCCACGGATTGTCCTGCACGTATTCGTCGGTGGCCTTGGCCGCCTTCTTGGTGCGTTCGAGCAAGTCTTCTTCCAGCTTGATCAAGTCTTTCTTGGCCGTTTCCAGGGTAGCGATGAACTTGTCCTTGACGGCTTTGACATTCTCGCCCGTCTGATCCTTGGCGCCGTCGAGCCAGCCTTCCGCTTCATTGATGACGGTTTTCAGGTCGCCGACCAGTTTGTCGCGGGCCTTGTCGGCGTCGGCGAGGATGCTGTCGCTGCTGGATTTTCCGGTATGTATCGAGCTCATGTATTACCTCATGGAAGTGAAACTGCACAGTGAAATACCAGTGTAGGCAGCTGCGGCCAGGCTGTCTTGCGCCGCCTCAAGGGCTACCGCGGCGCAAGGATGATTGCTTAACGGAAAGCAAAGTCCAGAACCACGCCCGCAAACACCGCCGCTCCTAGCCAGTTATTATGCCGGAATGCCGCAAAACACGGCATACGCTCGCGTGCGCGGATCAAGGTGTAGTGGTAAACGGCGCAGCCGGCCGCCACCACCAGCCCCGCGACGAACCAGTAACGCAAGCCCAGATACCAGCCGCATGCCAGCCACAGCAGCAGGAAAACGGCATAGCAGAACATGACGATGGCCACGTCGTAGCGGCCAAAGGTGATGGCCGACGTCTTGATGCCGATTTTTAAGTCGTCGTCGCGGTCGACCATCGCGTATTCCGTATCGTAGGCCACGGCCCAGAAAACATTGCCGAGCAGCAGCAGCCAGGCGACGACGGGCACGGCATCCGTGATGGCGGCAAAGCCCATGGGAATGCCGAAACCGAAGGCGATGCCCAGATACGCTTGCGGGATGGCAAAGAAACGCTTGAAGTAGGGATAGGTGCCGGCGATGATGACGGCCGCCACGGACAGCTGCTTGGTCAGCGCATTGAGGGGCAGGATCAGGCAAAAGGCCAGTACGGTGAGCACGCCGGCCACGGCCAGCGCTTCCTTGCCGCTGATGCGTCCGCTGGTGATGGGGCGCTCGGCCGTGCGCTTGACGAATTTGTCGATATCCTGGTCGGCGTAGTCATTGATGGCGCAGCCTGCCGAGCGCATCAGGAAAGTGCCAAGAGTAAAGATGAGCAGCAGCCGCCAGTCCGGCACGCCCTGCTGCGCCAGCCACAGCGCGCACAGGGTAGGCCACAGCAGCAATACGGTACCGATAGGCTTGTCCAGCCGTATCAGGCGGAAATACAGCGCCAGCTTGTTCATGGAAGACTCGATCTTGTTGAAGAGAAAGGTCGATTATCGCAAATAGTACGCAAATGTACTATTTGACGCCTGGACGCTAGTCGTCGTCTTCGCAGAGCGGCGTAATTCCCGGCAAGTTGCAGCTGGCGATGGCCGCGCACAAGGCGTCGATGGCGGCCTTGCGCGTAAAACTCTTGCGCCACAGCATGACCACCCGGCGCGATGGCACGGGGGCGGCGAAGGGCCGGTATTCGAGCATGCCGTCGGTGGCGTGCATATTGGCGACGGAGGCGCGCGGCAAGACCGTCAGGCCGATGCCGCTGGCCACCATGTGGCGGATGGTTTCCAGCGAAGAACCTTCGAACGTGCGCTGCATGCCGTTGCCGGGCGAGGAAAAACGCGCCATTTCGGGGCACACTTCCAGCACCTGGTCGCGGAAGCAGTGGCCATTGCCCAGCAGCAGCATGGTTTCCGATTTCAAATCCTGCGCGGCGATTTTGTCGCGCGCCGTCCATGGATGCTGGCGCGGCATGGCGACGACGAACGGTTCGTCATACAGTTCCTGCATCGCCATGCCGTGGTCGGGCAGGGGCAGGGCCATGATGGCCACGTCCAGTTCGCCCTGGCGCAGCAATTCGAGCAGGCGAACCGTGAAGTTTTCCTGCAAGATCAAGGGCATCTGCGGTACCTGGTCTATCATGGCCTTGACCAGCGGCGGCAGCAGGTAGGGGCCGATCGTGTAGATCACGCCCAGGCGCAACGGGCCGGCCAGCGGGTCCTTGTTTTGCTTGGCGAGTTCCTTGATGGCGGCCGTCTGTTCCAGCACGCGCTCGGCTTGCGCGATGATCTGCGCGCCCAGGGGCGTGACGGAGATTTCCGCGCCGCCCCGTTCGAACAGGACGACGCCCAATTCGTCTTCGAGTTTCTTGATGGCCACTGACAGGGTGGGCTGGGCAACGAAGCAAGCTTCCGCGGCGTGGCCGAAGTGCTTCGCTCGCGCGACTGCAACGATATATTTCAGTTCAGTCAGTGTCATAGGTTGATTGAAACACAGGAAGTACTTACTTGCAATGAATGAAAGGTGGCGCAAACGTGAAACTGTGGCGCCGATGGCGTATTGTAGCGGATCGCCCCCTATAATGCGGGACCGGGCGGCGAAGGGAGACGGTGATGGAATTGCGGATGCAGGCGCTGGAAGCGGCAATCAATTACTGGCGCGCCAGGCAACCGGCGCGCGGCAATGAATATGCGCTGTCGCCGCCCGTCAGCCGTCTGGCCGGCGTGTATGCGCTGATGATTTACAACAGGCAAGATTGCATCGCCGAAGAGGGCCTGGATCCGGCCGTCCTGGCCTTGATCGACGCCTGGCGCCGCGATGCCGGCGGCATCCAAGGCGATAGCCACGCCTGAGTTCGGCCATAGCGTGACCCTATTTAACCCTACAAGAGATATCCATGCCTGATTTTGAAAACAAACTGTGCGGCCGCGACGAATTGCGCGCCCGCGCCGCGGCCCTGCCGAAACCCGTGGTGGTGACGAACGGCGTGTTCGACATTTTGCACCGCGGCCACGTGACGTACCTGGCGCAGGCGCGCGCGCTGGGCGCTTCGCTGATCGTTGCCGTGAATACCGATGCTTCAGTGAAACGCCTGGGCAAGGGTGATGATCGCCCCCTGAACAACTGCGAAGATCGCATGGCCGTGCTGGCCGCGCTGGAAGCGGTGAGCCTGGTGGTGCCGTTCTCGGAAGACAGCGCCCTGGAAGTGGTGCAGGACATCGAGCCGGAAATCTATGCCAAGGGCGGCGACTACGACATGGCGGCCATTCCCGAAGGCAAGGCCGTGCTCGCGTATGGCGGCCAGGCCGTGGCCATCGATTTCGAGCATGACCGCTCGACCACCAAGCTGTTGACGAAAGTGCGGACGCAGCAAGGCTGAGGACTGTCGTCAATGTTTCCATACAGATAAAAAGACGTTACTATGAGAACTGCCAGGGCTGCGACTTCGTTTCGTCAGCCCCAGCACGTTACACCGTCTGAATGCATTGCTAGTCATAGAAAATAAATGGACCATAAAACTTCTGGGGATTGGCCACTGCCCTCCGGCGCCTGGCACGTGGATGACGAGGGCGCATGGAGCATGCAGCGCAGCGCGGACGGCCAGAACGTCTCGCCCTTGGTGAGCGATGCCGATATCGGCAAGCTGATGCTCGCGCGGCGCCTGCCCGCGGCGGCCGGCGCGCCCGTGCGCCAGTTCCCGCCCGAATTTGCGTTCGACCCCGCTTCGGGCGCGGCCTTGCAAGTGCCGCCCGACACGTCAATTACCCCGCCGTGGGTGCCGCCCTACGGCGCCTATCCCGTCAGCGACGTGCCGCCAACCGGCCCGGCCGGCTTGCGCCAGGCCAGCGTGCCCCTGAAACTGGCCGACCAGCGCGCGCGCGAAGAGCATGCGCAGGCAGATGCCTCGCTGCCCATGCCGCCGCCCGGTGAATACGAATTTTTTTCCGCGCAGTTCGGCACCAGCGCGCCCGCGCTGCTGGCGCTCGACCCGCGCAAGGCCGTCTTGCACGCCTGGCTGCCCGCCTCGAAACGCTGGCTGGCGCTGGATCCCGACTATGGCAGCCTGCTGGCCGAATCGGACCTGGCCCACGGCGCCTGGCGCGCCGAGCTGGTGCCGGAGTTCAATAGCGTGCTGGTCTTGCCGACCAGCCATGGTCTGGCGTGCATCCGTCCTGACGTGCCTTCGCTCACCTATGTGGTCGAGCACGTGGGCGGCGCGCCGTGTGCGGCCGCGCCCGTCTGGTTCCAGAACCGGCTGTGGGCGCCGCTGCGCGACGACGACGGCCGCCTCCGCTTCGTCAATCTTGATGCCGCGCAAAAGCCGGGCAGCGACGTGCTGCTCGACGGCCTGTTTGATCTGGGCAACGTCAGCGCGCCCGTCGCCTACAACCGCATGGCCGTGTGGCCTTGCGCCAACGGCCAGCTGCGCTTGCAACTGCAGCCGGACGGCAACGTGGCCGCGTCATTTACGCCCTGGCCCGAAGGGCTGGTGCCGCACTTCGAATTCGGCAGCCCCTACGTGTCGCGCGACGGCGGCCTGTGGCAGCTGTGCTTCGAGCGCAGCCGCGGCACCTATGTTTACGTGAAACTGGGCGCGCAGTCCGAACGTGCCGACGCGCTGGCGCCGCGCCTGTGTTCGGGCAGCTTCAATTACCGCTTCGCCACCAAGCTGAAAACGGCGCCGTGGGAAGAGCCGGAACATGGCGACGATGGCGGCAAGAACCAGGCCGTCATGCCGCTGCTGGAGTCAAGCGTTGGCAACAGCGTCTTTGGCGTGAAATTTGCCACCAGCGCCGGCCTGTCGAGCGTGCTGCGGTCGAACGAGCGCCTGGCCGCCCAGCTGGTGCAGGACGATGAATTGCGCGAAACCGTGTTTCATACCTTTGCCGTCAGCGAACCGTGGCGCTTGCGCCTGTTTGTCCATGAAGGCACCTTGTGGGCGTATCACCCGCTGCTGTCGCGCATCGATGGCTGGGCCTTGCAGGCATGAAGGCGCGCGTCCTGATCGCGGCCTGCGCCGCTTTACTCAGTGTCAGTGCAGCCGCCGCGCAGGCGGCCGGCATCCAGCAAGCGTTTCTCGTGCAAAACTCGGGCTGGATGGAGCCGTTCTACACGGATGAGCATTCGCAGCTGAAAGCCCTCGTGGGCGCCGTGGCGCAGGCCGCCACGAGCCCGTCCGACAAGGTCTATACGCTGGCCTTCAGCCAGAGCAGCGGCAGCAATGTGTCCCCCGCACTGATCGGGCAGGGACAGGGCGGCGCCGGCGTGGCGGGCCAGCTGGCCAGCCTGGGTCTGGCGCGCAAGAGCGCCGGCGGCGCGCTGGCCGACACTGATTTCCAGGAAGCCGTCACCAAGACCATCACGGGACCGTTCCAGTCCGCCTCCGGCATCGTGTGGATCTTTACCAATAACAAGAACAGCCCCAACAACGACAGCCAGACGGCCGAGCGCAACCGCGACTTTTACCGCTTGCTGCACCTGGAACCGTCGATCACCAAGACGGTGGTGTTTCCCCTGCGCATGCCCGTGCAGGGCAAGCTGTACAGCGCCAAGGGCTTGATGGTGTATGCGCTCGCCTACGGCCAGCCGGCGTCCGAGGCCCTGAACCGCATCCTGGCCGAAGGGCGGCTGTCGCAAGTGCTGACGCGCCCGCCCGCGCGCCTGAAACCGGTGGACCAGGATGCCGTGCGCATTGTGCCCCAGTCCGTCAAGAACAGCGCCAATGTGCATGCCAGCCTGGGCCGCGACGGGCGCACCATCGTGCTCGACGTCGATGCGGCCAAGCTGCTGCCGCAAGTAGTGTTGCAGGCGTCGCTGCAAAACATGTTTTTCCCGTACGTGATCGATAGCGCCAAAGTGCACGCCAGCCTGGCGGGACAGAACGCACCGCTGCACGTTGTGCCAGATCAAATCCGTCAGCTGCAGCCGGGCGCCAGCCAGTCCGTGCAGGTACAGTTTGCCCTGCCGATGGCGCAGATTCCGTCGCCATGGTCGGCGCAGGCGATCGCCGCCATGGGCAAGCAGGTGATGCTGCCGATGCAGGCGCAGGTGGGCCTGTCGGAACAGCGGCTGGCGCTGGCGTCCAGTTTTGGCAAGGATTTGCAGGAACTGTTCCCAGGCGACCCGATATCCGGCATGTTTACGCCGCCCGACAGCGTGCGCGCCTCGCAGGCAACGATACCGCTGCTGGTGCGCATCCAGTATCCGCTGCTGCCCGTGCTGGTGATACTGGGCGGCGTGCTGGCGCTCGTGCTGGGCTTGCTGGCGCTGGGCCTGGTCAG
This sequence comes from Janthinobacterium sp. BJB401, assembly GCF_013372745.1. Lineage (NCBI taxonomy): Bacteria > Pseudomonadati > Pseudomonadota > Betaproteobacteria > Burkholderiales > Oxalobacteraceae > Janthinobacterium > Janthinobacterium sp. BJB401. Next base: position 63,814 of record NZ_JABXFH010000005.1, read on the forward strand.
CACGCGTGCCACGCGCTACAAGGTGATGGCCGATGGCGTGCAGCGGCAAGTGCTGTTGAAACCGTTCAAGAGCGCGCAGATCCGCGATGACGATGGCCGCGACATTGGCGAACTCAAACGTGGCCTGGGCCAGCCGGTCGTCGTGCGCGTGGCAGAAGGCCATGCCTTGAGCCTGGCCTGATCACGATTTCCTTTTAAACTATTCAAATCCACCAGAGGCATACCATGGCGCAAGAGACTCCTAAAGACAACACTGGTTTTACCCTGCCGGCCCCGGCGTCCGCGCCGCCAGCGGCGGACGCACCGGCTGCAGGTGCCGCCACCACGGCCACGACCGAACCTGCGCCCGCGCTCGATCCTGCCAGCACGACCGATACCTCGTCGCGCGACACCCTGATCGGTGGCGTGGTGCTGTTGCTGCTGTTCATCGCCTTTTTCTTTGCCAAGAATGCCTACGCGAATGGCCTGGTCGCCAAGCGCGTGCCGCCGAACAAGGCCAATGCCTCGGGCTGGTGGCTGTTCATCTTCCTGGCCAGCCTGGCGACCGGCGTCGTGCTGGCCGCCGTAAACGCGCATAAATTCCTCGCGCCACTGTTCATGGGGCCGCTGGTGCTGGTGGGCCTGGTCGCCCTGTTGCTGACTTTTACTTCCAGCCGCCGTTAAGCACGCCGTAACACGCATCATCGAAGGAATCACCATGGCAGAGAACCTGAACCAAACCATCACCGGCGGCGCCAGCGAGCGCAAGCAGGACAAGATCATCGAACTGCGCCCGACCCTGTTCATCGGCATCGGCGGCACGGGCATGCAGGTGCTGATGCGCGTGCGCCGGCGCGTCCTCAACACCCTGTGGGGCGGCGCGGGCAACCGCACGCGCATCGAGGGCCTGGCCGACTTTCCCATCGCGCAATTCATCCATTTCGATCTCGACAATGGCGCCGTGATCGAAAGCGGCGAGTCGCAGGCGAAGGACTTGCAGTTCGACCAGGTGAAGTTCACGGACGACGACAAGGTGGTCGAATCGTTCGACATGGACAAGTACAGCCGCGATGAAGATTCCCTGGAAAAATATCCGCACATCAAGGAATGGCTGCCGCTGACGCCGCAGCGCATCCGCGAATTGCGTTTCGACATGAGCAGCGGCGCCGGCCAGATCCGCGCCGTGTCGCGCCTGTATTTCTTCGATAAATATGCAAAAATCCGCGACAAGATCCGCTTGAAGCTGAAAGCGTTGAAGGCGGGCCTGTCGCACGAGCGCCAGCTGGCCGAGCTGGGTTTACGCATGGAAACGAACCGTTTCCGCATCGTCATCGTCGGTTCCGTGGCCGGTGGCACGGGGTCCGGCTCCTTCCTCGACATGGGCTTGCTGGCGCGCTGGCTGGCGCGCAGCGAAGTGGGCGCGGCCGACGTCGAGCTGATGCTGTTCTTGCCGACTGGCTACACCAAGGCCAACAAGGACCGGGTCGAGGCCAACGGCTACGCGGCGCTGATGGAGCTGGAATCGGCGATGATGGGCAATAAAGGCTATGTGGGACGCTGGGATGCGTATGACCGCCCGGAACTGACGCGCGAGCCGTACAGCGAGGTTTACCTGATCGATTCGGGCAACCTGGCCCAGCAGCACACCAAGGATGTCAGCGACGTGTACCACATGGTGGCCGACTCGCTGTTCGAGGATTTTGCCTCGGCCGACTTCGCGCGCGCCAAGCGTTCGATCGCCGTCAACCAGGCGCAGCACAAGAATTCGCTGTACAACGCGCCCGTGCCGCAAGACCGCTTCGGCGACATGCGCCTGTATTTCTCGAAGCGCTTTTCTTCGTTCGGCATGGCCGTGCTTGATACGCGCCAGGAAGCGGCGCGCGACGAGCGGGCTCACCGCTGGGCCGGCGCCATGCTGCAAGCGTTCTTTGGCGTGGGCGGCACGGATGCGGGCGCCAACCGGGCCACGGATACGCAGCGCGATAATTTCCTGGCTGCCAATATGTTCCTGAAGGGAACGCCGTTCAGCGATTTCCCCGAGTTTTCCGACAAGAGCATCGAACTGAAGCGTTCCAGCGGCGACTTCATCGATTTCCGCGTCGTCGACGAATTGCTGGAAGACCGCCACGGCCACTTGCTGGCCGGCGTGGAAAACCGCGTCAATACGCGCATCAACGATATCCGCACGGGCTTCGACCGCAGCGAATGGCCGGCGCAGGTGCGCGACGCCATGAAGCACCTGGAACGCGACGCCGTGCGCGACCAGGATTCCACGGCCGACACGACGGAAGACCGCATCAGCAAGCGCCGCCGCGAAGTGCTGGAAGACGTCAAGAAAGTCGTGCGCGACCAGCTGTATGGCTACCTGGATAACAAGGAATTTGGCGGCCTGGAATACGTGTTGTCGCTGGTGGAACAGATCAAGGACCGCATCGAGGCGCCTGGCAGCGGCTTGACGGCGCAGATCGGCAACAATGCCGAGCGCTACCGCGAAATCAAGGAAGCCGTGCGTTCGCGCGAATACGAGCGCCTGCTGAACAACCTGGAACAGACGCGCAGCACCTTCGGCTTCCTCAGCAATGGCGAAAAGCAGGCGGGCGTGGTGATGGATCATTTGCGCACGGAAATGGCGAATGCCCTGAAATTCCATCTGCGCGCCAAGGCGGCGGACGAGTCCGTACTGCTGCTGGGCGAACTGTCGCGCTGGCTGGGCAACCGGGTCGGCGTCGATGCACAAGGCCGCGCGCAGTGGAATGGCCTCGTGGGCGAGCTGCAAACGGGCCGCGAAGGTGTGCTGGCCATGCTGGCGGAACTCAAAACGGCCAATACCATCCTGCAAAAGGACCTGGACAAGGAACACGCAACCCTGATCGTCATTCCCGTCACGGAAAAAGACATTGCGCTGCCATCGGCGGCCACTTTGCGCCAGTGGGCCGATGAAGCGTTCAAGGACATGGGCGGCTCGAAAGCGCTGTTCCCCATGCTGGGCGAACCGGCGCAGCGGGGCTTGATCCTGGCCAAAGTCACGCGCATGGCGGAAAACATGATCGCCACGGCCGGCCTGACCGAAGGCGCGACGAGCACGCCCGACCCCCTGTTCGAAGCGCTGGAACAGATGGACGTGTCCGAACGCCTGGACCGCTTCCGCAAGCTGCTGGCCTGCTCCATGCCGTGGATCGACGCCAATATGGCGGGCGATTTCACGGTCGTGTCGGACCAGTTCAAGTGCGTGATCGGCGTGGCCAACGCGGCCGCCTTCAAAGCCAAGTTCGGCGCCGAGCTCGAATCGTGCATGCCGACCCAGGTGGGCATCACGGTGAACCAGCTGGAAATCGTCGAGACGGGCATTCGCGGGCGCGCCGTCTGCTATTGCGAGCTGGCCGGCGTGCCGATGACGGTGCTGCGCGGCCTGGAAGGCTGGCGCACCAGTTACCGCAAGGAAGGTGACAACGACAAGGCGCCGACCCACACGCATATCGATCCAACGCAATTCACGCACCCGATCGCGCCCAATACGGACGAGATGAAGCGCCTGGCGGAAGATTTTGGTGAGTTCCTGCAAGCGATCATGCTGGGCGTGCTGACGCGCCACACGGGCCGCGTCGTGCCGCCGGGCCAGTACCAGTTTGCCGTCGAGCCGGGTGACTTGCGCCGCATCGGCAATGAACGGGCCATCCGCCAGAACGGCATGCCCGCCTCGTACGAGAAAAATATCGCCCTGCGCATCGAGGAAAAATTGACGGCGCTTGACGCCGTGCAGACGGCCGCCATGGCCGCGCTGGCAAAATACTATGAACGCACCGTGTATGCGCCCAAGCTGGTGGCGCAGGCCGATGGTTCGCAGCTGCCGTACGTCGGTTTTGGCAGCGCCATTTCCGCCGAAGTGGGCGCGCGCCTGCGCGAGTCGGCGCGTCGCAAGGGCATGGCCAGCGATGAGCTCGACCGCACGGTGCAAGCCTTGCTGGGCCGCCTGAAGGAGTGGGCGAACGTCATCGGCGACTCCGACAGCGACGCCTACGACTGGGAAGTGCGCGAGCCGGAAGCGGACGGCCAGCCGCGGTTAAAGTATGCGATCAAGGCAGAAATGCTGGAAGCGGGGCGCCTCGAGCAATTGCTGCGCCCTGCCGGAGCCGGAGCCGCCGCTGCCCCGGCGGCGGCCGTGTTCGGCATGGCGCCGCCACCGCTGGGCGGCATGCCGCCGCCGCTGGTGGAATACCAGTATTTCCTGGGCATCAATGGCCAGCAGCAGGGACCGTTCACGGCCCAGCAGATCGTGCAATACGTGCAGGCGGGGCAGGTCGCACCAGGCACCACCAAGGTGTGGCGCGCCGGCTTGCCGGCCTGGGCCGACCTGGCCCAGTTCCCGGAACTGGCGCCCCTGTTCCTCAGCGCGCCGCCACCGTTGATGCCGCCGCCTCTGTGAACGCTGGAATGACGTTGGAATGAAGGATTAGTTTTGGATATCTGTAACAAATGCAAGACGGGCCTGTGGACCGTTGTCAGCCATTGTCCGTACTGCGGTCACGCGATGGCTGGCGCGGCCCGGCCAGCCGCGGCCGTGCCGCCGCCGCTGCCTGTGCCAGCACCGGTGCCGCCGCCAGTAGCGCCCAAGCCGCCGCCTGTGCCGGTGGCGACTGCGCCTGCGCCGAAAGCGCCACCGAAACCGGCACCGGCATCCGTGCCGCCACCGGCGCCAGCGCCAGCGAAACAGGCCCAGCCGGCCCAGCCGAAAGCCGTGCCCAAGCCCACGCCGGCAGCGCCACCGGCGTCAACCGAACGGTCATCGCCGCCGCGCAAGTGGCTGCGCTGGCTCGGTGGCATTGCCGTGCTGGCCTTGGTGATCGTCTACATGAACGGCAAGCCGGGCGGCAAGAATGAGTCGGCCTGCAACGACGCCATCGACAGCGGCTTGAAACTTGTGGCGGATGGCAGCCTGGACGGCGCCCGCCAGAAGCTGGCGACGGCGAAGAATGTGTGTACGGGCAAGTCCAGCGCCAAGGCCGACGATTTGCAGGCGGCCATCGGCAAGGCCGGCGCCGCGTCCAGCGGTTGCCAGCGCGGCGTGCGTTCCATCGAGCGCGCCATCGACGGCCATCAATTGCAAAGCGCGGCCAAGGGCATCGCCGCGCTCGACGCCGATTGCGCGGGCGCATCGAGCGTCGACTCCTTGCGCAAGCAGCTGGCGCGCCAGCAGGCGGCAGCCGCGTCCGTGCTGGTGGGCGTGCGCCAGGCGCTCGACGGCAAGGATGCGACGGCGGCAAAAAATGGCATCGCCAGGCTGGAAGCGATCGACCGCGAAGCGGTGGAATTGCCTCAGTTGAAGGCCGACGTGCAGGCGCTGTCGGCGCCCGCGACACCCGTTCCAGCCCCGGCCCCCGTGTTGGCGCCGGCACAGCAGGAACCTGCGCCCGCGCACGCGGTCGAACGTTCAGCGGTGGCCGAACGCCGTCCGCTGGAAACGTCGCCCGTCGATAGCGGCGCGGCCATGCGCAACGAGATGGCGCAATCGTTCCTGCGCGATGCCGAGCGCTCTTTGCTGGAAGGCAAGTTCGATGCGGCCAAGACGTATCTGGAAAGCGCGCGCCGCGTCGATCCGGGCAATGCGCGCATCGACAATCTGTCGCGCCGCATCCGCGAGCGCGAACGGCAAGTGCTGCAGACGGAAACAACGATCAATTAGCAATCCTGGGAGTCAATATGCTGAATCACACCACTGTGCGCGCCGCTGCCGCGCTGACCATCGCGGCCATGCTGGGCGGCTGCGCCACGGCACCGATGAGCCCGAACGGCGTGCGCCAGGACGGTTCCTATCCGCAAGGTGGAAGCCAGGCGGCCACGGACGATGACCCGTGCAGCATGGGCGCGACGGCTGCCGCCGGCGCAGCCGTGGGGGCATTGCTGGGCGCGCTGGCGGGCGGCAAGAATGCTGCGCTGAAGGGCGCGGCCATCGGCGGCGGCCTGGCTGCGGCCGGTTGCCTGGCCATCAATGTCAATTCGCGCCAGACCAAGACGGCGGCGCAGGCGGACCGCGACTACATCCGCACGCGCGGCGCGCTGCCGCGCGAACCGCAAGTGGTGTCGTACACGCCGCAGCTGAGCGCGTCGACCGTCAAGCGCGGCCAGCCGTTCAAGGTCAATTCGGTGGTGGAGCTGGTCAACGGCAGCGCGCAAAGCGTCACCGACGTGCGCGAAGAGCTGGTGGTGCTCGACCCGCAAGGCCAGCCATTCAAGTCCGGCTCGAAGGCCTTGGCCAGCAACAACAAGTCGGGCGGGCGCTTTGAAAACTCGTTCCAGCTGACCTTTCCGGAAGGCGTGTCGCAAGGCGTGTATGGCGTCAGGACGAATCTGTACGTCAACGGCAAGCTGGCCGCCACGCGCGACTTGCGCACGCAGCTGGTGATGTTGGATGCGGATACGGGCGTTGACGCGCAGCTGGCGCTGCGCTGATCGCCGTATGCAAACGAGTAGGTCGGATTAGCGGGGTAAAGCCCCGCGTAATCCGACAACACCACTAACGCCAACAATGTTGTCGGATTACGGCCCCTTGGGCCTAATCCGACCTACGCGCCACCGGCGTAGCCATGCTGGCGCCACGCTTCATACACGACGACCGCCACCGTATTCGATAAATTCAAACTGCGGTTGTCCGGGCGCATCGGCAGGCGGATGCGTTGCTCCGCTGGAAAACCGTCGCGCAGGGCCGAGTCCAGGCCTTTCGTTTCCGAGCCGAACACGAATACGTCGCCCGGCAGGAAGGCCACGTCGCCGAACGGGCGCGAGCCGCGCGTCGTCATGGCGAACATGCGGGACGGGTCGGGCTGGGTGTCGGCCAGGAACGCGTCCCAGTTCTTGTGCACCTTCATCTTGGCGTAATCGTGGTAATCGAGGCCGGCGCGCTTCATCTTGGCATCGTCGAGCGGAAAGCCCAGCGGTTCGACCAGATGCAGCTGCGCGCCCGTGTTCGCGCACAGGCGGATGACGTTGCCCGTGTTGGGCGGGATTTCAGGTTCTACCAAAACAACGTGAAACAAAATGCTCTCCTCATATATATAACTAATTCAATGCGGCGGCGTGCGCGCCACCACCAGTATGCTGACCCTGGCCGCGCCTGCGCTCTTGCAGGCGGCCGCCAGCGCGTTGACGGTATGGCCGCTGCTCATCACGTCGTCGACGATGCCCACATGGCACCCTTGCAATAACGGCGCGTGTTCCGGCGCGATGGCGAACGCGTGCGCCAGGTTGGCTTGCCGTTCCTGCGGCGCCACGCCGCTTTGCGCCCGGGTGTCGCGCACGCGCAGCGCCAGGCGGGGCTGTAAAGGGACGTCCAGCAGGCGCGCCAGCGGGCGGGCAATTTCCAGCGCCTGATTAAAACCCCGTTCGGCCAGCCGGGCCGGGCCCAGCGGCACGGGACATAGCAGTTGCGGCGCCTCCCAAGCGGGTTGTTGCTGAATGGCAACATACAGCAGCTCTGCCAACAGGGGCGCCAGCGCCAGGCGCGCGCCGAATTTCAGTTGCAGCAGCAACTGGTCGACGGGCGCCGCATAATCAAACGCCGTGACGGTGGCGTCATACGCAGGCCTGTGGCGCAAACAGCGTCCGCACAGCGTTGCCACATCGTCGAGCGGATTGGCGCACTGGCGGCAGCGGGGGCGCAGTTGTCCGCGTCCTTGCCCCAGATATTGCGCGCGGCAGGGCGGGCACAGCACTTGCGGGCAGCCGATGCTGCACAGCGCGCACTGGGCCGGCAGCACCGTGGCGCCCAGCCACAGCCGCAGCGCCTGCCAGGCGGCCTCAAGGCGAAGTTGGGGGGCCGTCCGCATCGCGATGGCGTCGTTCCATGTACACTGCCGACATTATCTCACCTCACCGGTTTCAACATGCCTGTTCCCGCCAATCCACCCAAAATGAGTGCGCCCATCGATGCGGTGCAAGTACGCGATTTCTTTTCCCGTCCCGCGCGCGTCGCGCCATCGGACTTCCTGCGCCGCGAAGTGTCGGCACGCATGCACGAGCGCCTGGAGCTGGTGAAAATCACGCCGCACCGTGTGCTGGACGCCGGCTGCGGCCCGGGCGCGGATCTGGCGCAGTTGCAAAAGGATTATCCCGCTGCGCAGATTATCGGTCTCGATGCAGCGCAAGCGATGATGCAGGCGGCGCGCGCGCCCGCGTCGAAACTGGCGAGCCTGAACCAGTTCCTCAGCAAACTGCTGCCGGCCAAGGCGGGCGTGGATTTATTGTGCGGCGACCTCGGCGATTTGCCGCTGGCGCAGGGCAGCATCGACCTCGTGTGGTCCAACTTGGCGCTGCACTGGCATGCGCAACCCGACCGCGTGTTTGCCGAATGGCGGCGCGCGCTGCGTCTCGATGGCTTGCTGATGTTTTCCTGTTTCGGTCCCGACACCTTCCGCGAAGTGCGCGACGCCTTTGCCGAGGCCGATTTATATCCGCACGCCTTGCCTTTTGTCGACATGCACGACTTTGGCGACATGCTGGTCGAGACGGGCTTTTCCACGCCCGTGCTGGACATGGAAATCATCACGGTGACCTACGATACGGCGGAAAAACTGCTGGCGGACGTGCGCGCCTTTGGCGGCAACCCGCTGACCACGCGCCGGCGCGGCCTGATGGGCAAGGCGGCCTGGCAGCGTATGCTGGCCGCGCTGGAAAAGACGCGCCGTCCCGACGGCAAGCTGGGCCTGAGTTTCGAGGTGATCTATGGCCACGCCTTCCGTCCAGCGCCGCGCGTGACGCGCAATGGCGAGGCGATCATCCGCTTTGATTTGCCGCGCAAACCCAAATAAAAGCGCAAAGAAACCGACACTTGGTCGCCATCCGCGCGTTAATGTTGCAGCAAGCGTTGCAAAGCGCGCGGCGGCCGGGAGAAGGGCATGCACAAAGCCGATTATTGCTTGATGGATTCAAGTTTACTTGATTATAATCGTTGATTGTTTGTCAGCTTGTTAAGTAGAAAAAACAAGGGCTGCATACAAAATAAAAAAAACAAAGCGAGACGAATTCGAAGTTACTGCATTAGTATAGTAACCATCTTCCACACGAGGCCATTTCGATGTGGGGAAGAAAAACAGGGTTCCAGCATGGTTGTTCGTCAGCGTTTTGGCGTCGGCAGCCAGCATGGAATTCGCTGGTGCTTGACGCACATGGCCGCATTCTGGCCGTGTTGCTTTCATGGAGGAGCGGCAGCGGTCCAGTACGGAGAAGTCCGCAGCCGTTTAAAATATCATTATTTTTTGGGTGGTTGGGGAAAACATGACACATGCAAAGCGACTTCAATCGTTGCTGCTCGGGCTGTCTTTGACAGCGTTTGGCATCGGGCGATGGGCCACGGCGGCACCGGCTGCCGGCACCTATCCCGGCACCGGCGGTCCCGTGCCGTTCGAAATGAATCTGCAACCGCCGGCGACACAGATCGCCCATGAAATCTACGATTTGCACACCCTGATGATGATCATCTGCCTGGTGATCTTCGTGGCCGTGTTCGGCGTCATGTTCTATTCCATCTTCAAGCACCGCAAGTCCCTGGGCCACAAGCCGGCCACTTTCCACGAAAGCACCACCGTCGAGATCGCCTGGACCGTCGTGCCTTTCCTGATCGTCATCGGCATGGCCCTGCCTGCCACGCGCACCGTCGTCGGCATGAAAGATACCTCGAACGCCGACATCACCATCAAGGCCACCGGCATGCAGTGGAAATGGGGCTATGACTACCTGAAAGGCGAGGGCGAAGGCATTTCCTTCCTTTCCAACCTGGCCACGCCGCGCTCGCAAGTGGGCGCGCCAGGCGTGCCGCCGACGGAAAAACGCGGCGAAAACTACCTGATCGAAGTCGACAACGAAGTCGTCGTGCCGGTCAACAAGAAGATCCGCGTGGTGCTGACGGCCAACGACGTCATCCACGCCTGGTCCGTGCCCGCCTTCGGCGTCAAGCAGGATGCGATTCCCGGCTTCGTGCGCGACACCTGGTTCAAGGCTGACCATATCGGCACTTTCCGCGGCAATTGCGCCGAGCTGTGCGGCAAGGAACACGCCTTCATGCCCATCGTCGTCAAGGTCGTGTCAAACGAAGATTACAAGGCCTGGGTTGATGTAAAACAAAAGGAAATGGCGGCATTGGCTGATGATCCAAGCAAGGTGTGGACCATCGATGAATTGAAGGTCAAGGGCGAGAAAGTGTATGCGGCCAACTGCGTGGTCTGCCACCAGGCGACCGGCAAGGGCGTGCCCGGTGCGTTCGCGCCGCTGGACGGCTCGGCCGTGGTGAACGGTCCGAAAGCGGAACAGATCCACGTCTTGCTGAACGGGCAAAAGAGCGGCAAGTATCCCGCTGAAATGCCAGCCTGGAAACAGCTGTCCGACACGGAAATTGCCGCAGTGATCACTTACACGCGCAATACCTGGTCGAACAAGGCCGCAGAGAACATCGTTCAACCAGCCGAAATCGTGGCTGCACGCAAGTAATTAGGAGCCGTATATGAGTACTAGCACGAGCACTAGCACCTTGGATCACGCCGGTCACGATCACGACCATGCCCACGACCACCCGACTGGCTACCGCCGCTGGCTGTTTGCCACCAACCACAAGGATATCGGTACCTTGTACCTGTGGTTCTCGTTCATCATGCTGCTGTCGGGCGGCGTGCTGGCCCTGATGATCCGTACGGAACTGTTTCACCCAGGCTTGCAATTCTTTCACCCGGAATTTTTCAATCAACTGACCACCATGCACGGCCTGGTGATGGTGTTCGGCGCCATCATGCCGGCCTTCGTCGGCTACGCCAACTGGATGATCCCGCTGCAAGTGGGCGCGTCCGACATGGCCTTTGCCCGCATGAACAACTTCTCGTTCTGGCTGCTGCCACCGGCCGCGATCTTGCTGGCCACGTCCTTCCTCGTGCCGGGCGGCGCCACGGCTGCCGGCTGGACCCTGTATGCGCCGCTGTCGACGCAGATGGGCCCTGGCATGGACATGGCGATTTTCGCCATGCACCTGATGGGCGCCTCGTCCATCATGGGCTCGATCAACATCATCGTCACCATCCTGAACATGCGCGCGCCTGGCATGACCCTGATGAAAATGCCGATGTTCTGCTGGACCTGGCTCATTACCGCGTATCTGCTGATCGCCGTCATGCCCGTGCTGGCCGGCGCCATCACCATGACCCTGACGGACCGCCATTTCGGCACCTCCTTCTTTAACGCGGCAGGCGGCGGCGACCCCGTCATGTACCAGCACATCTTCTGGTTCTTCGGCCACCCCGAGGTCTACATCATGATTCTGCCGGCCTTCGGCATCGTCTCCCAGATCCTGCCCGCGTTTGCCCGCAAACCGCTGTTCGGCTATGCGTCGATGGTCTACGCCACGGCTTCCATCGCGATCCTGTCCTTCATCGTCTGGGCGCACCACATGTTTACCACCGGCATGCCGGTGACCAGCCAGCTGTTCTTCATGTACGCGACCATGCTGATCGCCGTGCCGACGGGCGTCAAAGTGTTCAACTGGATCGCCACGATGTGGAAGGGCTCCATGACGTTCGAGACGCCGATGCTGTTCTCGGTCGGCTTCATCTTCGTGTTTACCATGGGCGGTTTCACGGGCCTGATCCTGGCCGTCACGCCGATCGACATCCAGCTGCAGGACACCTATTATGTGGTGGCGCATTTCCACTACGTGCTGGTGGCCGGTTCGCTGTTCGCCCTGTTCGCCGGCTTCTACTACTGGTCGCCGAAATGGACGGGCCACATGTACAACGAGACGCGCGGCAAGATCCACTTCTGGCTGTCGCTGATCACGTTCAACGTGACCTTCTTCCCGATGCACTTCCTGGGCCTGGCCGGCATGCCGCGCCGCTACGCCGACTATCCGGCGCAGTTCACGGATTTTAATATGATCGCTTCGATCGGCGGCTTCGGCTTTGGCCTGATGCAGGTGTACTTCCTGTTCTTCGTGGTCTTGCCGACCATCCGCGGCGGCAAGGCTGCGCCAGCGAAACCATGGGAAGGCGCGGAAGGCCTGGAATGGACCGTGCCGAGCCCGGCGCCTTTCCACACGTTTGAAACGCCGCCGACAGTGAAATAATGGGTATCCCGGGCCGGCGTGTTGCGCGGCCCGTCTTGAATAAAGTGCCTGTCATGACCGAAGTGAAAACTGAGCGTAAAAAACCGAACAACCTGCGTACCGGGCTGATACTGGGGGCCTTGGCGGCCTTCTTCTTCCTGTCCGTGTTCGTCAAGCGCATGTGGCTCTGACGTGACGACGCCCCACCAACAGGAAACACGCGGCCTGAACCGCAAGATGCTGGGCAAGCTGCTCGTCATTGCCGTGCTGATGTTCGGCTTTGGCTATGCCCTGATTCCCGTCTACAAGCAGATTTGCGAAGTGATGGGCATCAACGTGCTGACGCAAAAAGATGGCACGGTAGCTTACGACAACAATACGCAGGTCGACACGACGCGCAGCATCACCGTCGAGTTCGACGGCAATGCGCAGGGGCCATGGCGCTTCCGCCCGACCGTGTCGAGCATGCAGGTGCATCCGGGCGAACTGGTGACCGTCATGTATGAAGTGGTCAACACGCAAAACCGCGTCGTCAACGCGCAAGCCATTCCCAGCTATGCGCCGCAGAGCGCCACGCCGCATTTCAAGAAGGTCGAGTGTTTCTGCTTCAAGCAGCAGACCTTGAAACCGAAGGAGGCGCGGCAGATGCCGGTGGTGTTCTTCCTCGATCCGGCCCTGCCGAAAGAGGTGAAAACCATCACCCTGTCGTACACGTTTTTCGAGATCGCCGGTCTGAGCCAGGCTCAGACGCCGGCCGTCCAATAGGAGAGTGGCATGGGCGAATCCAAGCAGCCTGAAAAAGCGTCGTTCCTGTATTCGCTGCGGGCCGTCGTGTGGTCGTTCACAGGCTTGCGCCGCAAGAGCGATTTCGACACGGATTCGGCCAAGCTCAACCCCGTGCACATCGTCATCGCCGGCTTCCTGGTGGTGGCTTGCCTGATCGGCATCCTGATTTCAATTGTTAAATTCGTCGTTTTATAAATTATAAAAAACCACCCTATAAGTTTTTGAGGAGATGATGATGAGTTCCAACCACGCCGCCGTACCTTATTATTTCGTGCCCGGCCCGTCGCGCTGGCCCATGCTGGGCGGCGCCAGCCTGCTGCTGACCATGATCGGCGCCTCGGCCTGGGTCAACGACGTCTCCTGGGGCCCGTACCTGAACTACATCGGCCTGGCCGGCATCCTGCTGGTGCTGTATTTCTGGTTCGGCGACGCCATCAGCGAATCGGAGCAGGGCCTGTACAGCGAGCGCATCGACCACTCCTTCCGCTGGAGCATGAGCTGGTTCATCTTTTCCGAAGTCATGTTCTTCGCCGCCTTCTTCGGCGCCCTGTTCTATGCGCGCAGCATCTCGATGCCATGGCTGGCCGACCTCGACCACAAGGTGATCTGGCCCGATTTCGCGGCCCACTGGGGCAATACTGGTCCCGCCGGCACGGTGCAGGAATTCACCACCATGACGCCGTTCTGGATTCCGACCATCAATACGGCCTTACTGCTGCTGTCTGGCGTCACGTTGACCATCTCGCACCACGCGCTGCGCGCCGGCCACCGCGGCATGACGGCCCTGTTCCTGTTCGCCACGATCTTGCTGGGCGCCATCTTCATGGGCTTCCAGGTCTACGAGTACATGCACGCCTACAGCGAACTGAACTTGAAATTGACGTCCGGCATTTACGGCGCCACCTTCTTCATGCTGACGGGCTTCCACGGCTTCCACGTGACCCTGGGCGCCATCATGCTGTCCGTCATCCTGTACCGCGTGCTGAAAGGCCACTTTACCCCTGAACACCACTTCGGCTTCGAAGGCGCCGCCTGGTACTGGCACTTTGTCGACGTCGTCTGGCTGGGCCTGTACGTGGTCGTGTATTGGTTATAATGGCGGGGCAGGGCGCGCGCGGTTGATGCGTGCGCCGGCACCATAAAAAAAAGCCGTACCGGGACATCCTGGGTACGGCTTTTTTCTTAGTGTGAAGAATTTGCCAATCAGGCAATGTCGGCCCTTAATGAATGCCCGTCGGCTGGATATAGCCGAGCTTGTGCGCCAGCAGGATCAGCAGGAACAGGGTGATCGACAAGCCCACGCGCAGGGCCAGCGCCTGCACGGTGCGGTTGCTCTTGCCCTTGTCGCGCATGAGGAAGAACAGGGCCGAGCCCAGGCTGCCCAGGATCAGGATGAAGGCAATGGCAACGAGGATTTTCATGGATGGTAGCGCCAGGCTTGAGGAGGTTTCATTGTAATGCGTATCCGCTTCCATTTTAGATGGATTCCATTTGTTGTAATGCTGCTACTGGTGGCGCTGGGCGTGTCGCTGGCGCAATGGCAGCAGCGCCGTGGTGATGAAAAAGTCGCCCGCGCCGCCCGGCTGGACGCGGGCAACCTGGCCGCTCCGCTGGCATTGGCGGCCGTGCCCATGCTGCCGAGCGATGCGCAAGCGATCGAATATCGCCGCGTTACCGTCACGGGCCATTTCGTGCCCGCCTGGACGGTGTACCTGGACAACCGCCCCTACAAGGGCCAGGCCGGCTTTCATGTGCTCACGCCATTCCAGATCGACGGTTCAGCCATGCACGTTCTCGTGGCGCAAGGCTGGCTGCCGCGCAACAATGCCGAGCGCACGCGCATTCCCGATTACACGACACCGGCCGGCACCGTCACCATTAGCGGCATCGCGCGCCTGAACGCGGGCCATGTGATGGAGCTGGGCACGGCGCCGGCCCTGGCGCCGCACGCCATCGTGCAAAATGCCAATATCGGCCAGCTGGCACAGGCCAGCGGCCTGGTCTTGCAGCCTTTCATTCTCGAACAAACAGTCGACGGAGCAACGGCACCTGCGTCCAGCCAGCTTCCCGTGCGCGACTGGCCGGCGCCGGATCTGGGCGCCGACAAGCACCGCGGCTATGCATTCCAGTGGTACGCACTGGCACTGATGGCTTTTCTATTTTTTGTCTTTACAGGATTTCGACGTGCAAACAAACAGCCCTGAAACAACGCAAGACAGCAGCAATAAACAGGCACAAAATACGGGACGCTGGAAACTGCTGGCCGTCGTGGCCGTGTGCGCGTTTCCCATCATCGCCTCGTATTTCACGTATTACATCATCAAGCCCACGGGCCGCAACAACTATGGCACCCTGATCGACCCGCGTTTGCATCCGATACCGGAAGCGCAGCTGCAGGTGACGGAACTCGATGGCAAGGCGTCGCCGCTGGCGCAATTCAAGGGCAAGTGGGTGCTGCTGCAGACAGGGCCATCCGATTGCCAAGAGGCATGCAAGAAGCAATTGTTTGACATGCAACAACTGCGCCTGATGCAGGGCAAGGAGCGCGAGCGCCTGGAAAGAGTCTGGCTGGTGACGGATGCCCAGCCGCTCGACACCCTGGTGATGCGCGAATTCGATGGCACCAGCATGCTGCGCGTCAATAACGACGCCTTGAAAGCGTGGCTGCCCGTGGAGCCGGGCGGCAAGACCAGCGACCATTTCTACCTGATCGATCCGCTGGGCAATCTGATGATGCGCTTCCCGAAAGACGCGGACCCGAACAAGATCAAGAAAGACATCGCCAAGCTGCTCAAAGCTTCGGCGATCGGTTGAGGAGTCTGCATGCCGACGATGCATCTCTCCGCGCTGGCCCAGCTGGGCTTGACGGGTCTGCTGGTGGCGCTGCTGCCATTGACCATGGTCTGGGTGTCCGCGGACGCCAATAAATACCGCAAGCTCGTATGGATCGCCGTCTTTTTGACGGTTGACCTGATCATGTTTGGCGGTTTTACGCGTTTGTCCGATTCCGGCCTCGGCTGTCCTGACTGGCCCGGCTGCTATGGTTCTGCCAATCCTTTCCTTGCACACGAGCACATCGTCGCGGCGGAAACCCTGATGCCGACGGGCCCCGTGACGGTGGTGAAAGCATGGATCGAAATGACGCACCGCTACCTGGCCATGGCCATCGGCGTCTTGATCGTGGCGATGATGGTGCAGGCGTGGCGCCAGTGGAGGAAAAGCAAACGCGCGGAATTCGCCCCGGCGCTGCCGACGGCGCTGTTTCTGTTCGTCTGCCTGCAGGGCGCGTTCGGCGCCTGGACGGTCACCCTGAAACTGCAGCCGGTGATCGTCACCATCCACTTGTTGCTGGGCATGGGCTTGCTGGCCATGCTGACGTGGCTGGGCGGGCGCCAGGACCATGCCGTCCAGCCCCTGCTGCGCGCCGATGCGGAAGAGTCCGTGCTGCGCCCCGTGCGTGCGCTGGCCATCTTTTCACTCGTGCTGTTGACCGTGCAGATCGCGCTGGGCGGCTGGGTGAGCACCAACTACGCCACCCTGGCCTGCACGGATTTCCCCCTGTGCGGCGGGAAAGTGATTCCAGAGATGGATTTCGAGCATGGTTTCCATCTGTGGCGCGAGCTGGGCAAGACGGCCGCCGGCCACTACTTGCCGTTTTCCGCGCTGACGGCCATCCACTGGGTGCACCGCAACTTCGCCTTCATCGTGGTGGCCGGCATCGGCTATACCGTGTTTCGCGCATGGAAGCTGCCGTCCTTGCGCGGCACGGCACGCTGGGTGGCGCTGGTGCTGGCCCTGCAGGCGGCCACGGGCCTGGCGACGATTTACCTGAGCTGGCCCTTGTCGATTGCCGTCATGCATAACGGCGGGGCGGCGCTGCTCGTGTTATTGCTGACCATGTTAAACTACAAGGCTAAATTCCAACTCGATGTAGCGCGCAATGTTAAGCGCGCTTGCGCCTCCGCGCCAGTGCCCTCGGCACAAGCCAGTTCTTCCCGTACCGCATAAATGACTACTCAGACCATCAGCCGTAAACCATCCCCCCGCATCGCCCAGTATTGGGCGCTGACCAAGCCCCGCGTGACGCAACTGGCCGTGTTTTGCGCCGTCATCGGCATGTTCCTGGCCAGCGAGGAGTTGCCGGACTGGCACGCGGTGGTGTTCGGCACCATCGGCATCTGGCTGCTGGCCGGCGCCGCGTTTGCCGTCAATTGCCTGGCCGAGCGCGAGATCGATGCACGCATGGCCCGCACGGCGCGCCGCCCGATGGCCATGGGCGACATCACGGTGAAACAGACGGTGGTGTTCGCGCTGGTGATCGGCGGCCTGGGCATGGCGATTCTGTATCACCTCGTCAATCCGCTGACCATGTGGCTGACCTTTGTCACCTTTGTCGGCTATGCCCTGATCTACACCATGGTGCTCAAACCCGCCACCCCGCAAAACATCGTCATCGGCGGCCTGTCCGGCGCCATGCCGCCCGCGCTGGGCTGGGCCGCCGTCGCCAACGACGTGCCGATGCAGGCGTGGCTGCTGGTGCTGATCATTTTTGTCTGGACGCCACCGCATTTCTGGGCCCTGGCCATGTACCGCCGCGATGATTACGCGCGCTCGGGCTTGCCCATGCTGCCCGTCACGCACGGCATGCAATTCACGCAATTTCACGTCTGGCTGTACTCGATCGCGCTGGCCGCCACCACCTTGCTGCCGTACGCCGTGCGCATGAGCGGCCTGATCTACCTGGCGTCGGCCGTGGTGCTCAACGCCGGCTTCCTGTACTACGCGTGGAAGATGTACCGCCACTACACGGACTTGATCGCGCGCAAAGCCTTTACGTTTTCCATCATCTACCTGGCCTTGCTGTTCGCGGCTTTGCTGGTCGACCACTACATTCCCCTCGGCACATGAAAAAAACCCTGACTCTGTTGTTGGCGGCCGCGCTGGTCGCCGTCCTGGCCGGCTGCGGCAAGCCTGCCGCGCCCAAGCTGGCCTTCAAGAACACGGACGTGACGGGCCTCGGCTATGCGCGCGAATTTGCGCTGACGGACCACACGGGCCACCCGCGCACTCTGGCCGACTACAAGGGCAAGCTGGTGCTGATGTTCTTCGGCTACACGCAATGCCCGGACGTGTGCCCCACCACCATGGCCGACATGGCCCAGGTGATGCAGGAAATGGGTCCGCAGGCGGAGCAGGTGCAAGTGCTGTTCGTCACGGTCGACCCCGAGCGCGACACGCAAGCCTTGCTGGCGCAGTACGTGCCCGCCTTCGACAAGCGTTTCGTCGGCCTGTATGGCGACGCGGCCGCGACGGCCAGGGTGGCCAAGGAATTCAAGGTGTATTACGCCAAGGTCGAGGGCGAGACGGACAGCAGCTACACGGTCGACCACACGGCCGGCACCTATGTCTTTGACCGCGAAGGCAAGATTCGCCTGTTCGTGCGCCACGGCGAAAAGCCCGCCGCCATCGCGCACGATCTTAAACTTCTGCTATCCTGACCCGGTCGCGCCTCAGGGCGCCATCTTCAGGATATGCAGTACATGGACAAACGTTTCGAGCCGCACGCCCGCCTGGCAGCCATCATCTTCTTGTTGATCGGCTGCTTTTTCGTCTTGCGGCCCTTCCTCGCCGCCATGCTGTTTGCCGCCTGCGTGGGCATTTCCAGCTGGCCTTTGTACATCCTCCTGCTGGACCGCCTGAAAGGCCGGCGCAACTGGGCGGCCGCCATCATGACCCTGTCGCTGCTGCTCGTCATCGTGCTGCCGCTGGCCCTCGTCACCTACAACCTGGCCGACAATGTGTCGCGCATCTATGAACAGCTGCGCGCGGCGCTGGAATCGGGCGGCCTGCACCCGCCGGCCTGGCTGGCCAGCATTCCCGTGGTGGGCGAAACCATCGCTGGCTACGTGGAACGCCTGCTCGCTGACCGCGAGGAATTACTCAATTTAGGCAAGACCATGCTGGAACCGGCGCGCCACTTCCTCGCCTCGGGCGGCATCCTGCTGGGCACGGGCCTGGCGCAGACCAGCCTGGCCGTGTTCGTCAGCTTCTTCCTCTACCGCGATGGCCAGCAGCTGAGCCGCGCCCTGATGACGGGCGCCGGCCGCATCATCGGCGACAGCGCGCCTGGCGTGGGCCTGACCATCAGCCGCACCGTGCGCGGCGTCATGTACGGCTTGCTGGGCACGGCGCTGGCGCAAGCGCTGGTGGCCGTGGTGGGTTTTCTGATTGCCGGTGTGCCGGCCGTGGCGCTCTTGGGCGTGGCCACCTTCATCTTTTCGCTGATTCCTGTCGGGCCGCCCCTGTTCTGGGGCGGCGCCGCCATCTGGCTGTTCAATGACGGCCAGACGGGCTGGGGCATTTTCATGCTGGTGTGGGGCGCGCTGCTGATCAGCGGCGTGGATAACGTGGTGAAACCCATGCTGATCAGCCGCGGCAGCAGCCTGCCTTTTTTGCTGGTGCTGCTCGGCGTGCTGGGCGGTGTGCTGGCCTTCGGCTTCGTCGGTATCTTTATCGGTCCGACCCTGCTGGCGGTGCTGTACAGCTTGCTGCAAACGTGGACGGTGGGAGAGACCACCGTGCCACAGGGAAAAGATACGATTACCTTGAAAAAAGATTAATCGCGTAAGTCCGCATCGAGGTCGCGTTCCTGTTTCGGGATCACCTTGATGAGCACGATGCGGGGCCCGTTCATCTTCTTGACGACGATGTCGAAGTCGACAAAGGTGATGCGCTGGCCCTGCTTCGGAATGTCACCGAGCTTGACCATGATCAAGCCGCCCACCGATTCCACGTCGTCCAGGCCCAGTTCCTCGTTTTCGATATCGATGCCGAGGATGCGTTCGAGCGAGAAGATGGGCAGGCTGGCCTTGCCGATCAGGGTGCCGTCGCTTTGCTTGAGCCAGTCGTTTTCATTGCGGCGGAATTCGTCGCGGATTTCGCCGACCATGGCGCCGAGCAAGTTGTCCAGCGTGATGAAACCCAGCGGGCGCTTGCCCTTTTCGCCGATCAGCGCGAAGTGCGGCGCGCCGTCACGGAAGCGGCGGAACAGTTCCAATGCCGGCGTACGCGCGGAAATGATGTCGACGGGACGCAAAAACGGCGTGAGCGAGGCGATCGGTTTGCCCGCCTGCTGGGCAAAGAACAGGTCTTTCAAGTGCACCACGCCCAGCACGTCGTCTTCATTCATGTCGAAATACGGATAGCGGCTGAAGCGGTTGCGCAGCACCGTGTCGAGATTTTCTTCCAGGGTGTTTGAAGCGTGCAGGGCGATCACTTCATTGATCGGGCGCATCAGGTCCGACACCGTCATCTGTTCGAAATCCAGCGACTGGGCCAGGATGTTGCGCTCGTCGCGCGTAAACTTTTCGCCCGGCTGGCTGGTGCGCAGGATCAGTTTCAGCTCTTCGGACGAGTAATGGGCGTCGTGGCCGCCCTTGCCGGACAGGCCCGCCATGCGCAGCACCCAGTTGGCGCTGGCGTTGAGCAGGTAGATGGCCGGGTACATGGCCCAGTAAAAGCCGTACAGGGGAATCGCGCTCCACAGGCCGACGGCTTCCGGGTTGCGGATGGCCATCGATTTGGGCGCCAGTTCGCCCACGACGATATGCAGGAAGGAAATCACGCTGAAGGCGACGACGAAGGAAACGCCGTGGATCAGCTCTTGCGAGGTGACGCCGATGGCGCCGAACAGCGGCTCCAGCAAGCCGGCAAACGCCGGCTCGCCGACCCAGCCCAGGCCCAGCGACGCCAGCGTGATGCCCAGCTGGCAGGCGGACAGGTAGGCGTCCAGCTGGCCATGCACCTTGGCCAGGATGCGGCCCCGCAGCCCTTGTGTCTTGGCGATGGCGCGGATGCGTGTGCGCCGCAAGGTGACGATGCCAAACTCGGCGGCAACAAAAAAACCGTTCAGCGCGACCAGGAAGAGGGCGAGCAGGACTAGCAAGACATTGTGCATGGGGGCGCAGAAGATGGGCTGGTAAAACGACATCTTAAACGACGAAGGGCGCAGTATGCTAATTTCCGGCAAATCGGCCCTGCGGTTTTACACGATGCTGCGGCGTGTGGCGTCCACCAGCGGCGCGGCGCCCTGTTCGCCCAGCGTCTGCAACAAGTCCCCGAAGTCGTGCGCGCGGCCATGCGCCAGTTCGGCGGCGCTGAGGCCGATAATCTGCAGGAAGGCAAATTTTCCCGAGACCAATTGGTATTCTTCCGGGTAATGTTCGCTGGGCACCATGATGATGGCGCTCAGCGCGGACTGCTGGCCATCGATGGGGCCGCCAACGGACATGCGGTCCCAGGCGTCCAGCGGTTCCTGGTCGCCGAAGCGGCCAGCCGCCAGCAGCATCTGGTAAGCGGCGAACCTGCGCACCAGCGCCAGCGCCCATGGCGACTGTTGCGGGCATTCCAGCAGCAGTTCGCGGCCCAGTCCCGTCCATTCCTCATCTTCATCCGGTTCCCATGGATTGGACAGGCCCGACGACACGTAGGCCCAATGCGGCCGCGCGGGTGTCGGCGGGCATTCGAACACGCCGATATGCAGCCAGCGCGGATCGACTTGCGTGCAGTTGAACAGCTCTTCAAACAGGGACATGCTGAGCGGATAGATGCCCGGACCCAGGTCCCCGAACAGGGTTTTGTAGAGTGTTTCTTCGCGCTGGGCCCAGGCTGTTTCCAGAAGGCTGCTTGCGGCGCCGTCATTGGCAAGGTTGGTCATGTCGGTACACTGAAATGGATGAGTATTTGAGTATAAAACATGCAACTTTGTGACGGCGTACGCTTGAACTGGCCGATGCGCCGGCCTCAGGCCGCTACCTTGGCGGGGGCCGCTTGCGGCCCGCCGCGCATGGCAAAGACCATGACGGCCGAGACGATGGCGGGGATGGCGACGACGAGGAAAATCGTGCTGTTGGGCCAGTTCAGGCGGATCAGTTCGCCACCGAGCACGGGGCCGATGATGGAGCCGATGCGTCCGATGCCCAGGCTCCAGCCGATGCCCGTCGAGCGCAGGGTGGTCGGATAGTAGCTGGCCGCCAGGGCGTTGACGGCCGGCTGGCCGCCCACCACGCAAAAACCGGCGATGAAGATCGTGATGAAGAGGAAGGCCAGCGACACGTCCGGACGGCCGATCAGGGCAATGGCCACGGCGGCAACGAGGAAGCACGGCAGCAGGATGCGGCGGAAGCTCGAGCGGTCGATCAGCTGGCCCATGACGAGGGTACCGATGGTGCCGCCCACTTGCAGGGCCGTGCCGGCCAGCACGGCGTTCGCCGTCGACAAGCCCGCTTCCTTGGCAATGGTCGGCAGCCAGTTCGACAGGAAATACAGGTTCAGCAAGTTCATGAAGTTGATGACCCACAACAAAATCGTCATCTTGGCGCGGCCGCCCGTAAACAATTGCAGCACGGGCGCGCCCTTGTGTTCCTTTTCATGCACGACGTATTGCGTGTCGGCCGTTATGTTGACGGTAGGATCGATGCGTTTGAGCCACTGCGCGACCTTGTCCAGCTTGCGTTTTTTCAGCACCAGGAATTGCATCGATTCCGGCAGCAGGAAGAACATCAGCACGCCGATCACCAACGGCACCACGCCGCCCACGTAAAACACGGATTGCCAGCCGAAGGCGGGAATCAGCGCGGCGGACAATAATCCGCCCAGCACGGCGCCCAGGGTAAAGCCGCACGAGACCAGCATCATCAGGGTGACTTTCTTGCGCAGCGGGCTGTATTCGCCAGCCAGCGCCATGGCGTTCGGCATCACGGCACCGAGGCCCAGTCCCGTGATGAAACGGATCAGCTGCAATTGCTCGATGGTGGTGGCCAGCGGCGTGACCAGCATGCACAGCGAAAAGAAGATGGTCGAGCCGATCAGCACGGGACGGCGGCCGAATTTGTCGGCCGTGATGCTGAAGACGAGCGAGCCGACCAGCATGCCCAGCAGGCCCGCGCCAAACACGGGACCCAGGTTGGCCTTGCTCACATGCCAGTCGGCAATGATGGCGGGCGCCACGTAACCCATCGCCTGCACGTCGAAGCCATCCATGATGACGCACAGTCCGCACAGGATCAGCATGCCGATCTGGAAGGAGCCGATCTTGTTGTTATTTATGAGATCGGGAATATCGATCGTCTTGCCTGCCGTGGACATGGTGCCGCTCCTGTTTTTTATGGTGATCGCGCCCTGCCGGCGAGGGATGGGCGCGTGTTTGTCTCAGGCTTTATTACAATCGCTTTTGATTGATTATTCAAACGTTATTTTCGAATGGATTTATCAGGTTTCCTTGTGAATATTTGTCGTCCCTTGGATGGCCGCTAGGATTACGTCCAGTGCCGGATGCATGATCTTGCGCTCGTTGGAAATCACATAAAACTGCTCGCGCAGGGACGAGGCGTCGCCGACCAGCACGGCGCCGAATTGTTCCTCGATATCGGCCGCCAGGCTGGCGGACGCGAAAAACAGGCCCAGGCCCTTGCGGCCAAACGCGTTGAGCATGGCGTTGTCCTCGAATTCGCCGACCACGTCGGGACGTACGCCTTGCTGCACCATCCATTCGTCGATGCGTCCGCGCAAGGCGTTGTTGCGCGCGGGTAGCAGGAACGGGGCGCCGTGCAGGCTGTGCGGGAAGTTGTCGCGGTACTGTTCCGCCAGCGCGGGGATGCCGAACAGCTTCATGGCGCTTTCTCCCCACAGGTGGCTGGACACGCGCAGGCTGGCGCCGGCCGGCACGGCGCGGTCCGTCAAGACCAGGTCCAGCTTGTGCAGGGCCAGGTCGGCCAGCAGCGATTCGAACTCGTCTTCCAGACACACGAGCTTGATGGGCTGGTCCAGGCTGCGCGTGGCGTCAAGCATGCGGTAGGCCATCAGTTTCGGCAGGGAATCGGAAATGCCCACCGTCAGGCGCATCTTTTCCGCGTCGGTGTCGGCCAGCGCTTCCTGCATCTGTTCGCCCAGCAAGAAAATCTGGTCCGCGTAGCCGAGCGCCAGACGGCCCGCTTCCGTCGGCACCAAGCGCCGTCCCTGCGGCTGCAGCAGGGACTTGCCCAGTTCCTTTTCCAGCAGGGCCAGCTGTGTGCTGATGGTTTGCACGGCCAGTCCCAGGCGTTCGGCCGCGCGCGTCACGCCGCCTTCCTTGGCGACCACCCAAAAGAAGTACAAATGGCGGTAATTAAAACCCGTGGTTTTCATCGCTGCATCCTCTATCTTCTGTTTTTACGAAGTAATACTTCCATTATCTTCTATTTTTAAATGTGTCACATGTCCTTATACTACCTTCCATTGAATTTGGATAACGGGGAACTATCGATGAAACATTTCAGAGTGTCATTTCTAGTGACATTTATCTGCCTGGGCATTTCCGCCTGGTGGGGTTACACGCACGGTGGCGTGTCGACCATGCTGTCGGCATTGGGCATAGCGGTGATCCTGGGCGTGATGGAAGTCTCGCTGTCGTTTGACAACGCGGTGGTCAATGCCTCGGTGCTGAAGAACTGGGACAAGTTCTGGCAGAACCTGTTCCTCGGCGTCGGCATTATCATCGCCGTCTTCGGCATGCGTCTGCTGTTCCCGCTGGTCATCGTGGCGCAAGCGGCGGACCTGGGCTTGATGGAAGTATGGAATCTGGCCCTGAGCAATCCGGAACAGTATTCGATGCACCTGACGAATCACCATGCGGAAGTGGCGGCTTTTGGCGGCATCTTCCTGTTGCTGGTGTTCCTGAACTTCCTGCTGGACTCGGAAAAAGAAACGCACTGGCTGGGCCGTATTGAAGAAAAACTGGGCGCGCTGGGCAAGATCTCCTCGATTTCCGTGATGATCGCGCTGGGCACCCTGATGGTCAGCCTGTCGATGATCGAAGAAGGCCAGAAACTGGTGGTGCTGACGGCCGGCCTGTGGGGTATTTTGACCTACGTGGGCGTCGATGTGATCAGCGGCTTGCTGGAAGGCGATAACGGCGACGGCAACATGGGCGACATCATCAAGCGCGGCGGTATTGGCGGCTTCCTGTACCTGGAAGTGCTCGACGCTTCGTTCAGCTTTGACGGCGTGATCGGCGCGTTTGCCATCACCAAGGATGTCGTGATCATCATGCTGGGCCTGGCGATTGGCGCGATGTTCGTGCGGTCGATGACGGTGTTCCTGGTGCGCAAGGGTACGCTCGACGAGTTCGTTTATCTGGAGCACGGCGCGCACTATGCGATCGGTATCCTGGCCGTGATCATGTTGGTCAGCATGAAGTTCCACATTCCCGAGATCTTCACGGGTCTGATCGGCGTGGCCTTCATTCTCGCCTCGCTGTGGTCGTCGATCCGCTACAAGCGCAGGATGGCCCTCGAAGAAGACAAGACGGAAGTGCTGGAAGCGGGCAAGGCAACGGCAGTGTAAAGAATGCGTGACAAACGCTACACCCGTTTGTCGGCAAGTTGTAGCAAGCGTCGCCGCCGGCCTGGGGAGTCAGGCCGGTGGAGGACGCCAGGTGTTTGGTCATATACAACCCACATAGGAGAAATACATCATGGCAATCAGTCTGCAAAAAGGCGGCAACGTCAACCTGAGCAAGGAAGCTCCTGGCATTTCGAAGATGATCATCGGCCTGGGCTGGGATGCCCGCGCCACCGATGGCGCCGCGTTCGACATCGACGGTTCCGTGTTCCTGCTGAAGGCCGACGGCAAGGTTCGCGCCGACATCGACATGATTTTCTACAACAACCTGAAGTCGAGCGACGGCTCCGTCACCCACTCGGGCGACAACACCACCGGCGCCGGCGATGGCGATGATGAAACCGTCATCGTCGACCTGGCCACGGTGCCAGCCGAGATCGACAAGATCGCCGTCTGCGTCACGATTCACGATGCCGAAGCGCGCAAGCAAAACTTTGGTATGGTATCGAAGGCGTACGTACGCTGCGTGAATGCCAACGGCAACACGGAAATCGCCCGCTTCGACCTGTCGGAAGACGGTTCGGCGGAAACGGCCATGGTCTTCGGTGAAATCTACCGCAATGGCGCCGATTGGAAATTCAAGGCCATCGGCCAGGGCTACAAGGGCGGCTTGGGCCCACTCGCCGCCTCGTTCGGCGTCGGCGTATAAGTTGTAAGCAGTCAAGGCGGTCCGCAGTGTGGACCGCCCCCATCATTACCGAGTTGAGGAAGGAACAGGTATGCCAGTTTTCAATATTACCGGGGACGTCGACCCGTTCCTGCATGTGTCGCTTGCCAAGGGCGAGAAGATTTATTGCGAATCCAATGCGATGGTGATGATGGAAACCAATCTTGAGCTGAAAGGCAAGATGACTGGCGGCATAGGCGCCGCGCTGATGCGCACCTTTGCCAACGGGGAATCGTTCTTTCAGCAGCATATCGAGGCCATGCGGGGCGATGGCGACTGTCTGCTGTCGCCTACCTTGCCCGGCGCGATGCGGGTGCTTAATGTGGGCAATGAGGTGGGCAATGAGGTTGGTGCCCAGCAATACATGATCAGCGACGGCGCCTTTGTGGCGGCCAGTGCTGGCGTGGAATTGAAGGTGCGCACGCAGAGCCTTGGCAATGCGCTGTTTGCTCAGAGCGGTGGTTTTTTCATTACCGAGACGGCAGGCAGCGGCCAGTTGGCGGTGTCCGGTTTTGGCGCGATGTCGATACTGGAAGTGACGCCGGGCAAGGACGTGGTGATCGATAACTCGCACGTCGTGTGCTGGGACAACCGCCTGCAATACGAAATTTCCATGACGACCGGCAGCAGCGGCGGCTTTCTGGGCAATTTGATCAATAGCCAGACCAGCGGCGAGGGCATGGTGCTGAAGTTTTCAGGCACGGGAAAAATCCTCGTGTGCTCGCGCAACCGCGCGGCCTTCCTCGCCTGGACCCAAAGCAAGCCGGCGTAATCAAGCAGTAAACACTTAACAGGAGCTATGCGTATGTCTGTCAATTTGAGCAAAGGCCAGAAGATTTCTCTGGACAAAGAAGCTGGTACCACCCTGACCCGTATCACCATGGGCCTGGGCTGGGATGCGGCCAAGACCAAGGGTTTCCTCGGTTTCGGTTCGAAGACGGAAGCCGTCGACCTGGATGCGTCGTGCGTCATGTTCGATGAAAACAAGAGCACGTCCGACATCGTCTGGTTCCGCCAGTTGAAAAGCAAGGACGGCAGCATTGTCCACACGGGCGACAACCGCACGGGCGCGGGCGATGGCGACGACGAACAGATCAATGTCGATCTGTCGAAAGTGCCGGCGAACGTGAAAAGCCTCGTCTTCACCGTCAACAGCTTTACTGGCCAGAACTTCTCGCAGGTAGAAAACGCCTATTGCCGCATCTTGAATGCCAGCAATAACCAGGAAGTCGCGCGTTTCAACCTGTCTGTGCAAGGTTCCCACACGGCACAGATCATGGCCAAGCTGTACCGCCATAACGGCGAATGGAAGATGCACGCCATCGGAGAAAACGGCAACGGTCGCACGTTTGACGACTTGATGCCGCAAATCGCCGTGCATCTATAAGGAGCAGTACGCAGCGGGCGGGGGACGGACCGGATACCGGCCCTTGTCCGCTGCTCTATATTGAAGGAGAGTATGTCGTGATGCGATTGCTGATAGCCTTGCTACTTCCGTGTCTCACGTTTTTCATGCTGGGGCGCCCGCTGGCCGGTGCCGCCGCCTTGATCTTGCAGTGCACTGTGATCGGCTGGGCGCCGGCGGCCCTGTGGGCCCTGTACACGGTGAACCAGCATAAAACGGAGCAGGAACTGGAAGGTGCGTTAAGCCGCAGCTACATGCGCAGGCGCAGTCGGTTGATTTAAGTCAATCGGGCGCTTGGAATCCTTGCGCTAAAGCCTGCACGAGCGATCGTGCGGGCTTTTTTGTGGGCGCTCACTTCTTGCAGCGTATCGGCACGTTCACGGAATTGCCGTCCGAACTCAGGTTGCGGTACTGCAAATCTTCGCTTTCGATGGCAAAGCGGGGCACGGCGTGCACATAGCGCTGCTTGCAGACGGTGTCGTCATTGATCAGCTGGCCCGCCAGCATGTAGTCGCACAGGGCGAAGCGCGATTCCTCGTCGTCGAGGATCAGCACGCGCGCGGCGCTGTACAGGGCCGATTGCAAGACTTCCGGGCTGCAATTTTCCGGACCCGTCAGCTTCAGATGGGTTTTCGTTTGCGTGGCCAGACGTTGCAGCTTGACGAGGGCGGCCCGCTCTTCCTTGCGGGCACCATCGACGTGCACGTCTTCGCTGGCCAGGCGCAGCGCCAGCGAGGCGATCTGGTCGATGGAGATATGCCAGGCAAAGCCTTCCAGCCGCGTGCGGATCTGGCCCGGCAAGGGATCGGCCGCATCGACTTCGCAGCGGTACAGGCCCAGGTGGGGGCGGCACAGCACGGGGATGGCAAAGGCCGAGGTGCGCTTGCCCTTGACGAATTTCTGGCTCAGGTCGCCAAAGTTTTCATGCGTGATGGTATCGAAGCGGGCTTGCCCAAAGCCCATCTTGACGAGGTTTTCCTTGCGCTGGCGCGAGAACAGGGCGTCGACGGCGTCGTAGATATTCTTGTTGAAGATGCGGTCCAGCGGCTGGCGCTCGTCCGACATCTTTTCGAACACGGCGCTGGAATTGGGCGCGTTGGCGTCGATGGAAATGAGGATGAAGGGCTTGCTGTTCAGGCGTGGCGGCACGACGGCCATGTCGTTGCCGTACAGCTGCGTCAGGGCCACGTCCCACAGGGTTTCCACGCCCAGGTTGTCGGCCGCGCCGCCGTCAAACAGGTGGACATACGACGGCGATTCGCGCGACTCGGAACCGAGTTCCGGCACGAAACTGTTTTTCGGGCGGAAGCGTTCGAAGGTGACGGAATCGAAGACGCCGGGAAAGGCGGCCGAGGTGGCCACGGCCGTGGCCAGGCGGATATCCTGGATCGGCGAATGCAGGGTGCTGTAGAAATACTCGTAGGAAAACACCACGCGCTTGCCGCCATCGGTGGCGTCCGTCGCGTTGGCCAGGAAGATGGGGCCGTCGTGCGGCAAGTCCTGGTAGGTTTTCTTGTCGTACAGCACATCGTCCAGCACGTCGGACAGGAACGAGGTGCGCGTCTTGTTCGTCAACAACATCGTCGTCAGGTTGGCCGGTTTCAATATGGTCTGGCCAAAGAAATCCGTTTTCAGTTTGCTGCGCAGCAAGGGCCAGTCCGTCTGTTTGCCATGCAGCGCATAGTAGCCGCCCGCGATGGCGCCGCCCGACACGCCGGAGATGGCCGAGGCGCCGCTGACGAGGCCGAACTGCTCCAGCTGCTCCAGCGAGGCGGCCGAGAAATTGGCGGCGCGGCTGCCTCCGCCGGACAGGGCGATGCCGATGAAATGGTCGTTGGGCATCGGGTTCTGGATGCGCGCCTTGGGCGCGTCGATGCGCAGGCGCGGGGTTTCCTGCACGGTAAACGTGCGGTTTTCGACGCCGCGGTTGGGGCGCAGGGCGAGTACCGTGCAGCCGCTCAACAGTGCAACGAGGATACATGGGACGAACAAGCGTGGATTCATGCGTGATCTGTGCGTAGTCAGGGGTTGGGATACGGACGGAAACGTGTGCGATTCTAGCAAACTCGGCAACAATCACCTATTCAGCTGGCAGCCGAGCAGGGCCGCGTTGTAGAGCGCGTGCACGAGCATGGGCGCCAGCAGCGCGCCGCTGCGCTCGTAGGCATGGCCCGCGCACAGGCCCAGCACGAAGGCGGGCAGCATGGCGGCCGGTGGATGCACGAGGGCAAACAGCGCGGCGGCGATGCCGATCGCTTGCCAGGCGGGCAGAGAACGGCGCAAGCCTCCCTGCAGCAAGCCACGGAAGAGGAATTCCTCGCACAGGGGCGCGGCCAGCACGCCTACGGCCAACAGCCACAGTCCGTCGCTATTGATCTGCATCAATGTTGAAGCGCTTGGCGGCAACAGGGCCGCATAAGCGATGCCGAACAGCGCCGCGGCACAGGCGCCCGCGACTCCCCGGCGCCATGGCTGGCGCCCCTGTCCGATGCGCGGCACGCCGGCCGTCCCGGCGCGCCAGTAGACGAGGCGCAGCGGCGCATACGTGAGCACGCCGGCCGCGCCGAAGGCGATGGCCAGCGGCGCCGCATTGCTACCTTTAAGCAGGATCAAGGCCAGTGTCTGCAGGATGAAAAACAGCATGGCGGCGATCAGGCCGTCGGCCGCCGTTACTCTCGCTGGCGGCGAGGCGGCGGAGTCGAGCAGGTAGGGCAGCGCGTCGCGCGCCTTTTGCCACAGGGCCGCGGTCAGCGCGCACGTGAGCACGACAAACACCAGTTGCTGCACCAGGCTGCCGGCGGCCAGCGCGGCAATGTACAGGCCGGTGAGCAGCAAATACAGGTACGTATAGATGGGACGCAGCTTTGCCGTTGTTTCGGTGGCCAGCGGATCGCTGGCAAATACGCCCAGCGCCACGGCGATCAGCGCATACAGGGGGATGCCGGCCAGGGCCAGCAGCATCAGGCCCGCCGTCTGCCACGACCAGGCGGGCAGCCAGACCAGCGCCACGCCGAACAGGACCAATGGGTACAGCAGGGCCAGCACGGCCCACAGCTGGGCCTTTTGCCGCAGCGCCTGCTCGATGGAAAGGGGAAACGTGTACAGCAGCCATAATGCGCCGCCTTCCTTGTTGAGGGTCTGGAAAGCGGACATCAGCAGTACATAGGTACCGAGGAAAAAGCCGGTGGAGGCCAGCAGCACGGGATGATCCAGCAGCGCGTGCAGGTCGCGCGCCTGGCCCGTCACCACGGCTTGTCCGCCAAGGATCAGCAAGGGCATCAGCAGGGTTTGCACGAGGAAATTACGGTCGCGCAAGAGCAATGTCAGTTCGCGCCGCTGGATCGCCGTGCCGAGGCGCGGGCGCCATCGCCGTGTGGGCAGTGGCGCGGCTGCCGGCTTGCGCGCCGCCTCGCGCTGGCCCGTGCCCACGACGCCGTGACGCAACTGGCGGCGCAGGATGGCCATGCCCAGCAGCATCAAGCACAGGGATTGCGCCAGCAGCAGGACGGCGGGCAGCAAGGCGGCCACGCCATCGGCGTTGAGCAGGCGCACCAGCAGGCCCGGCGGCGTCCAGTGGCTCCAGGCGGGCATGGCGGCCGCCCACGCATACGCGAAGCCGCCCGTGCCCATGCCGAAAGACATGCCCAGATACATGGGCAACAGGCCAGCCAGGGAAATGACCGCCTGCAGGTTGCCCAGCCGGGATGGCGTGAGTGACAGGCGCAAGCCCGTGTCGACGAGGGTGCGCAGCATGGCGGCCAGGGCCAGCAGGACGAGGCTGGCGAGCAGGCCGGACAGTGGCGCAAGCCAGCCCTGGCCCGAATACCAGGCGATGACGGTCGTGCCGGGCCACAGGGCCAGCAAGCCGGCTGGATTGACGAGCGTGCGTTCGAGCACGCGCGCCCACAGCAAGGTGCTTTTCTCGGCGGGCAGGGTGACCAGCCATTCCAGGTCCCAATCCGGCTTCGATAGCTCGCCCATGCCCAGCGGCAGCAGGACGCTGACCAGCCACAGCAGCGCCAGCTGCAGGGTCAGGCCGCCGGTCAGCACCGCGCTGAAGGGCGCGGCCATCAGTTGCGCGATGACGGGGTCGAGCAGGTGGCTGCCCGTGTGCAGGCTGCCACGCGCCTGGCAGGCGGCGACCTGGTCCAGCAAACAATGCATGTTCAGCACGCTATGGCGGGCGATGCTGCCGAAGGAAAACAGCATGGGCAGCAATAGCAGCGCGCCCAGCAGCCAGCGTCCGCCACGCTTGCCCGGCGTGGCGGGGCGGCTTTTACTGTTTTTCTTGAAGGAAAAGCCCCGACCACTGACGTTGAGCAGGCGCTGCAGGCGCAAGCGGGTCAGTAGCCAGACGGCGCGCCAGGCGGTGGGCGGCGCCGCCGTCATGTGGTTTCATCGGTCAGTTGCAAGAAGAGCTCTTCCAGGCTGCCATCGCTGGACAGTTGCTGGCGAATATCGTCCAGGCTGCCCGTGGCGACCAGGGCGCCCCGGTGGATGATGGCGACCCTGCTGCACAGCTTTTGCGCCATGTCGAGCAAATGCGTGGAAACAAAAATCGTGGTGCCGGCGGCGGCCCGGCGCAGCAAGCGTTCCTGCACGTCGCGCGAAGCACGCGGATCGAGGCCGTTGATCGGTTCATCGAGGATCAGCACGGCCGGATCGTGTATCAGCGCGCACGCCAGGCCCAGTTTTTTCTTCATGCCCAGCGAGTAATTGACGGCGAAATCCTCGCTCGCCTCGTCCAGGCCAAATTCCGCCAGCAGGCGCGCGGCGCGGGCGGCCGCTTCCGCGCGTGGATAGCCATGCATTTCGGCCACGAATTGCAGGATTTCACGGCCGCGCAAATAATCGTAAAAGATGGGGGTGTCGGGCAGGTAGCCCACCTTGCGCTTGACGGCGGCGCCGTCGCGCTGGCAATCGAAGCCATCGACCAGCACGCGGCCGGCGCTGGGCACGAGGATGCCCATCAGCATGCGGATGG
This sequence comes from Janthinobacterium sp. BJB401, assembly GCF_013372745.1. Taxonomy (NCBI): domain Bacteria; kingdom Pseudomonadati; phylum Pseudomonadota; class Betaproteobacteria; order Burkholderiales; family Oxalobacteraceae; genus Janthinobacterium; species Janthinobacterium sp. BJB401. The sequence goes on from NZ_JABXFH010000005.1 coordinate 96,146, forward strand.
TGGTGGTTTTTCCCGCCCCGTTCGGGCCCAGGAAGCCGAAGACTTCTCCTTTGCCCACTTGCAAGGTCAGCGGCTTGACGGCCTCGAACGTGCCGTACTGTTTGGACAAGCCTTCGAAGGCAATCATCGTGCATCCCAAAAAAGATAGCGTGCAGGATGATAGCCCGAGACGGTGCCGCTGGCGCGTCCCTTAATGTCGCAGCATGACGCCGATGGCGATGCAGGCCAGGATCGCCAGGCTCATGGCGATGCCGTAGGCTGCCATCAATACCAGCCAGCGGCAGACGGTGGCGAGTTTGCCGCTTCGATACACGCGCCACATGGCCCAGGGCAGATAGGCCAGCAGCCAGGCGCCGAGCGCGATGCGGATAATGTTGACGGGGATCAAGGTCATCAGCGCCATCGTGATGAAGGCGAAGGCATTCGCATGCAGGGCGAACAGGAAATGTTCGCCATAGCGCCTTCCGCTGCCCAGGTAAAGGATTTTCAGGAACAGGGCGAACAGCGGCATCAGGCAAAACATGGCGTACGGCGCGTAATGGTAAAAGCTGTCCACCACGAGTTTTTGTTTCTCCGCCGTGGGCAGTTGCTCGAAGTCTTGCCATTGCTGCGGCAGGGTGGGTGTCTGGCCCAGGATGCTGAGCTGTATAGGTGATGGTTTGTTTTCCTGAGTTTGACGGGGGCCGTGGGCGCTTGCCTGGGCTTGCTGGCCGTGGACGGTGAGAAACATGTCGGGGCTGCTGAACTTGAGGATGGCAAAGAACAGGATGCTGAAGGTCAGGTAGACGCGCAGCGGTTCCACGTAGCGCACGCGGCGTCCCGCGATGTATTCATTGCTCAGCGCGCCAGGACGGAACAGCAGCAGGGCCAGGGTACGCCAGAGCTTGCCTTCGAGCGCCACATAATGGGCAACAAATTCATGCAGGAATTCGCGCGCGCTGGGCATGTGCAGGGTCGTCGTCTGGCCGCAGGCGCTGCAGAAGTTGCCTGGCGCATCGGTATTGCAGTTATGGCAGGTGCTGGATGACACTGTTTTCAAGATGAACTCTTTCCATGGCCAAAAAATGATCGCTCAAGGGCGCAGCCTATGATGAATGAAAAGAATGATAAAAGCACATTTTTATCTTTTTCGTTGCTTCCGAGATACAAAATGCCTGCGCCGTTCAGCCGCCACCAAAGGCGGCCAGCAGGCGCCGTTCACCGGCTGGCGTGAGGCGCAGGGCGCGGCTGTCGAGTTCTCGCTCGACCCAGCGCTGGCGCAGGGCCAGTTGCAGGATGGCGGCCCCCAGCGCGCCGCCCAGGTGGGCACGCCGTTCGCTCCAGTCCAGGCAGGCGCAGGCGAAGCGGCGGCGCTGGCGCTGCAATTGCGGCACGTCGATGCCCAGCGCCGCGATGCCGGCCGCGCCCGCTTCCGACAAACGATATTCTCCGCCATCGTCGAGCAGCCAGCCTTGGGCGAGCAACTGGTCGTGCACGGTGACGGCCACCGTGCCGGCCATGTGGTCGTAGCAAGTGCGCGCATGGCGCAGGCGGTCGGGCGTGGAAGGCGTAAAGGGCGTCGCCGGCACGCCGGCCACCACCAGCAGCGCTTCCAGCGCTCGCGCCACCTCCGTGCTGGCCAGGCGGTAATAGCGGTGCTTGCCCTGCGCCACCATCGACAGCAAACCATCGTCGCGCAAGCGGCTCAGATGGGCGCTGGCCGTCGAGGCGCCCACTTCGGCCAGCGTGGCCAATTCCGTGGCCGTGCGCGCATGGCCGTCGAGCAGGCTGCACAGCATGCGCGCGCGGGCCGGTTCGGCGATGGCGCCGGCCAGTTGCGCCAGACCCATGTCGGCCGAGGGAAGTTTGTCATCCATGATTCGTTCGTGGGCGAAGTGTTGTGGTGGAAGGACCAGCATACTCGTGTCCCACCCTCACTGCAATGGAATGCGCATGCCGTCCACCGACTTTGTTATCGACCCCGCCGACCCTTTCGCCGCCGTTACCCACGCGGCGCCATATGATTACTATCGCCGCCTGGCGGATGGCCCGCCGCTGCGTTTCCAGGCCTCACTCGACTGCTGGCTGGCGACGGGCGCGGCCGGCGTGCTGGCCGTACTGGCGCATCCCGCTTGCCGCGTGCGCCCGACCGGACAGCCTGTACCGGATACTCTGGCGGGCACGCCGTGCGGCGCGATTTTTGCCGAACTGGTGCGCATGAACGATGGCGAACGGCATGCCGTGCCGAAACAGGTGCTGGCGCGCGCGCTGGGCCAGGTGGATCTGGCGCGCCTGCAGGAGCGGGCGATGCATCTTGCTGGTGATTGCATGCCAGGCGATGCTGTCCAGCTCAACGATGCGATTTTTCAACTGCCCCTGTTCGCCATGGCCGACTTGCTGGGCTTTGCGCCTGCGCAATGGCCGGCGCTGGCCGCCTGGACGCGCGATTTTGTCGCCTGCCTGTCGCCGCTCAGCAATGGAGAACAACTGGCTGGCGCGCAAGTGGCCGCCGACGCCCTGCTGCAAGCTTTTACCGCCTTGCTGCGCGAAGGCGACGCGAGGCCCGGCAGCTTGCTGGCCAGTATCGTGACAGAGACCGATGCCATGGGGAGCGGCCTGCTGGCCAACCTCGTGGGCTTGCTGTCGCAGACCTGCGACGCCACGGCTGGCTTGCTGGGCAATGCCATCGTTGCCTTGCGCGCGCAGCCTGACTTGCTGCCGTCACTGCGCGCCGCCCCCCAGCGATGGCCGGCCCTGTTGCGCGAAGTCAGCCGGAATGATCCGGCCATCCACAACACGCGCCGCTACACGGCCGATGCCGTGGAATTGCATGGCGTGCGCGTGCCGGCCGGGCAGATGATCGTCGTCGTGCTGGCCAGCACTGGCGATGCGGAGTTGGGCTTTGGCCATGGCCGCCACGGTTGTCCGGGCCAGTCCATCGCGCACACCATCGCCACGGCTTGCCTGCAGACGTGGGCCGATGCGTTGCAACGTCTGCCGCTGGCGTGGCGTTACCTGCCGTCGCTGAATGCCCGCATCCCCGTCTTTAGCATGGGAGAAATAGCATGATTGCCGTGATTTTTGAAGTCTGGCCCAGCGCCGAAGGGCGCCAGCACTATCTGGACCTGGCGGCGTCCCTACGGCCCTTGCTCGACGAAGTCGATGGGTTCATTTCCATCGAGCGTTTCAGCAGCCTGAGCGAACCAGGCAAATTGCTGTCGCTATCCTTCTTTCGCGACGAGGCGGCGCTGGCGCAGTGGCGGCAGCTGGAAGCGCACCGCGCGGCGCAGTCGGCCGGCCGGCAGGGCGTATTTGATGATTACCGGCTGCGCATCGCCGCCGTGGTGCGCGATTACGGCATGCTGGACCGGCAACAGGCGCCGGCCGACAGCTGCCAGCGTCACAGCGTTTAGCGGGGCAGCGCGCCCTGCGTGATTTTCACCTTGACCCGGTAAGTGGGCTCGGCCGCATTCAGGGCCGGCGGCGTGGCCGGATCGACGTCGAGCAAGGTAAACGTCAGGTGGTTGACGGTGACGGAGCTGGCGGCGCCGGGCATGGAATCGGACAAGACGATGTCGGTGGCGCCCGCACTGTTGAGCAAACTGAAACTGTAGCTGACGTAGCCTTTCCACACGCACACGGCGCCCTTGCGGCAGCGGCTGTCGTTGACGCGTTCGAGTTTCAGGGTATCGGTGGCCGTGATGGCGACCTGTTCGCCCGGCGAGAGCACGTGGGTGACGCTGCGCGGCGTGTTTTCCGCGTCGCCGGCGCTGCCGGCCGCGCCGCAGCCGGCCAGCACGGCCAGGCAGGCGAAGAACAGGGGCAGCAGCATGCTGCGATAAGAGCGGGTCAGATAATGCATGTTTTTCCTTTCAGGTGGAGCGTCCCCGGCGTGCTTGTTCACGCGTGGGATGAAATGATAGTAACAAAATGATATTTTTCAGGCGCACTATTGGCGTGCTGCCGATGAATTGACGCGCCGGCCACGCGGCGCGCCGATTACTGCGTAAAATGGCTGTTTTGAAAATCAGGAAACAACCATGAAAAAAACCGACCTGGCCAAAAGCGATGCCAAGAAACTGATGGGAAAGATGAGTGTTCCCGGCGCCGGTGCATTCGGTAAGGAAGCGGTGGTCGTCGACCGCCGCGAGCAGCGCAAGCGCGATCAGGCCCTGGGCCTGGTGCCGTTCGCCGTCAAGCTGAACAGCGATCTGGTGTTGCAATTGCAAACCCTGGCCAAGGAGCGCGGCGCGGATCTGAATGAATTGGTTGCCGAAGTCCTCGTCAAGGGCCTGGCTGCAGCGTAAGGGCTGACAATGTTTATCTGTTGATAAATATCAGTGGTAAAACTAAAAGGCGCCTTGCGGCGCCTTTTGCATTGCGGCATTGCTTTCGATTACACCCAGGCGGCCAGCGCGCCCTTCATTTTTTTCAGCGCCGCCACTTCGATCTGGCGGATGCGCTCGGCCGATACGCCGAACTCTTCCGCCAGCGCGTGCAGGGTGGCGCCCGAACCGTCGTCGTTGGCCAGCCAGCGCGCTTCGATGATGCGGCGCGAACGGGCGTCGAGCTTGCTCAAGGCCGTTTCCAGGCCTTCCGATTGCAAACGCGTCACTTGTTCCGCTTCCAGCACCTTGGTCGGCTCGCTTTGCTCCGACGACAGGTAGGCGATCGGCGAAAACTTGTCGTCTTCATCGTCGGTCGGCGATTCCAGCGCAATGTCGCGGCCGCTCAAGCGCGTTTCCATCTCGATCACTTCTTCGCGCTTCACGTCGAGCAGCTTGGCCAGCGCATCGATCTGCTTCGGCGTCATCGCGTCCAGGCCCGTCTTGTGGCTGCGCAGGTTGAAGAACAGCTTGCGCTGCGCTTTCGTCGTCGCAACCTTGACCAGGCGCCAGTTTTTCAGGATGTATTCATGCATCTCGGCTTTCACCCAGTGCATGGCGTACGACACCAGGCGCACGCCCTGGTCCGGATCGAATCGTTTCACGGCTTTCATCAAGCCGATATTGCCTTCCTGAATCAGGTCGGCATGCGGCAAGCCATAGCCCAGGTAACCGCGGGCAATCGAGACCACCAGGCGCAGGTGCGACAGCACCAGTTCTTGCGCGGCGGCCAGGTCATTTTTTTCACGCAGGCGTGTCGCCAGCGAAATTTCTTCGTCGTGGGTCAACATGGGCAGGCGGTTCACGGCCGAAATATAGGCGTCGATATTGCCCAGATTGCCGGTGAAACCGAGGCCCAGCGCATTACTTTTGGTCGGAACCAATGCGGACGTTGCGGACATCATAGTCATGTTTTCTCCCTCGTAGTCTTGCTTTGTTCCAGTTGGCCACGTCACGCGACGTGGTCCGGTTGTCTGTTTGCGTATTCGGTCTTGCACTTTGCAGAGCGCGGCACCATCTTCATCTGGCGTCCATGGCGCTTCTGCCTTTGGTATGTCCCTATATTAGCACTCTCTGCTTGAGAGTGCCAATCAGCACATTTAATCGGCCTGATAGCCTAAATGCTATGGCGATTTAATGCTTGATATATATATGAACAGTGATTTGAACACGTAATCAGTCTACGGCCTCTGGCTGAAGCGAACCTTAAGAATACTTGCTAAATATCAAGATAACAGCAGATGGGGAGGGTGAGGCGCATGGCGGCACCGCAGGCGCCGCCATGGGAGGGAAGGTCAGTTCAGGCGCGCCAGGTGGCGCTGCACGCAGAGGAAGGCGCCGATCAGGCCCAGGCCAGCGCTGACGGCCAGCAAGCCGGCCATCGGCAGCGGCGCCAGCGGCACCAGCTGGAATTCGGACGCGTACAGGCGCGCAAACTCGGCAATCGCGGTATTCAGCGGTTGCAAGGCCAGCGCCACGGCGCCCAGGGCCAGCGCACCGGCGCACAGGCCCAGCAGGGCGCCCGTGTAATAGAAGGGGCGGTGGATGAAGGTGTCGGTGGCGCCGATCAGTTTCGAGATGCTGATTTCATCGCGCTGCTGCATCACTTGCAAGCGGATGGTATTGAAGACAACAGCGATCACGGCCACACCCAGGGTAATGGCCAGCAGCAACAGCACCAGGCGCAGCACGCCCAGCAGGGCCGCCAGGCGCTTGACCCAGGCCGAATCGACTTGCGCCGATTCCACGCCTGGCAACTGGCGCAGCTGTTCCGCCACGGCATCGACATCCTGCGCTTCGCTGGCGCTGCTGAAGGCGTCGAGTTTCAGCACATAGCTGTCGGGCAAGGGATTGTCGCCCAGGGTGCTCAGCACATCAGCCAGGCCGCTCTTGTTTTTCAGGGTGTCGAGCGCCTGTTCGCGGGGGATGAAGACGATTTTCGCCTTTTGCTCGCCGACGATCTTGCGCATGGAACTGGCCAGCGCCACGGCTTGCTCGCGCGGGGTGTCGATCTTCAGGAAGACGCTGATTTCCGGGTCGACCGACATCTGTTCCGACATCGGGCGTACATTGTCGAGCATGGTCAAGCCGGCGAACGGCAGCGACAGGGCGATGGCGACGACGACGACGTTCAATAAAAAGCCGCCCGGCGATTTGCGCAAGTGGATCAGCGCCGAACCGAGCGCGAAGCGGTGTTGACGGAACCAGCCTCTCATGCCTGTTCTCCTTCGCCGTCGTCCAGGCCAGGGGCGAAATCGGGATCGGGCGGCGCGAAGACGGGCGCCTGCGTGGCCTTGTCGATGGCGACCAGCTGGCCGTTTTTCAGGTGGATCACGCGGGCGGCCGCGTCGAGCATCTGTTCGTCATGGCTGGAAATGAGGCAAGTCACGCCCACGGAGTGGAAGGCTTTCAGGGCGTCGAGCACCTTGTTGGCGCTGGCGCGGTCCAGGTTGGCCGTCGGTTCGTCGGCCAGGATGATCTGTGGCCGGTTGACGATGGCGCGCGCGATCGACACGCGCTGCTGCTCCCCGCCAGACAGCGACAGCGGACGCGCCATGGCGCGGTCCAGCAATCCCACCTTGTCGAGCGCGGCGCGCGCGCGCTGTTCCGCGGCAACTTTATGCGCGCCGACGACGAGCAGCGGCAGCATGACGTTGGCCAGGATGGAGCGGTCGTTCAATAACTTTTGCTGCTGGAAGATCAGGCCCATGTTACGGCGCAAAAACGGCACGCCGGCCGGCTTGATCTTGGCCATGTCCTGGCCATTGACGATCAGCTTGCCCGACGTGGGGCGTTCCATGGCGGCGATCATTTTCAGCAAGGTGGACTTGCCGGCGCCGGACGGGCCGGCCAGGAACACCAGCTCGCCCTTGGCAATACTGAGCGAAATGTCGCTGAGCGCCACGGCATCGGGGGAGTATTGCTTGGAGACGTGCTGAAATTCAATCATGTATAGGCTTATCCGAGCAGCGCTTCGACAAATTCGGCAGCCACGAAAGGCTGCAAGTCTTCAATTTTCTCACCGATGCCGATGAAATACACGGGCACGGGACGCACGCGGGCAATCGCCGCCAGCACGCCGCCCTTGGCGGTACCGTCCAGCTTGGTGATCACCAGGCCGCTCAACTGCAGCGCATCGTCAAACGCTTTCACTTGCGTGAGGGCGTTCTGGCCCGTGTTGCCGTCGATGACGAGCAGGGTTTCATGCGGCGCGCCTTCCATGCCCTTGCCAATGACGCGCTTGATTTTCTTCAATTCTTCCATCAGGTGCAACTGCGTCGGCAAACGGCCCGCAGTGTCGACCATCACCACGTCGATGCCGCGCGCTTTCGCCGATTGCACGGAGTCGTAGGCGACGGCGGCCGGGTCGCCCGATTCCTGCGAAATGACGGTGACGTTGTTGCGCTCGCCCCAGACCATCAGCTGCTCGCGCGCGGCGGCGCGGAAGGTGTCGCCCGCGGCCAGCAGCACGGACTGGTTGTTCGACTGCATGTGCTTGGCCAGCTTGCCGATGGTGGTGGTCTTGCCGGCGCCATTCACGCCGGAAATCATCATCACCAGCGGTTTGTGGCGGCCCAGCTCGAAGCGCTTTTCCAGCGGCGAGAGCAGGTCGATCAGCAATACTTTCAGGGCGGCCTTGACGGCGGCCGCGTCGAGCAGCTTGTCTTCCTTGACCTTCTTCTTCAATTCCGTGAGCAGAAACTCCGTGGCGTCGATGCCGGCGTCGGACATCAGCAAGGCCGCTTCCAGCTCTTCATACAGGGCGTCGTCGATCTTCGCGCCGACGAACAGCACGGACAAGGTGTTCGAGGTTTTCGACAGGCCCGCCTTCAGGCGCGTCATCCACGATTTTTTCTCGGGTTCGGCGGCCACGATCACGGGCACGAGCTCGGCCGGCGCGCCGCTCAGGGGCGCAGCGGCAGGCTGCGGTGCAGGCGGCGTGGCGGCGGGAAGGACGAGGGGCTCGGCTGGCGCAGCCTCGGGAGCGATGGGTTTTTTCTTGAAGAAACTAAACATGGATGTGTGGTGGCGGGTGCTGACCTAAGGCCCGGCGGCGCCGGACACTGTGTTACGGGCTATTCTACCAGAGCGCGCCCGGCCCTTCATGCTTTACTGTTCGATTGGCAACATTGCGCGGCTATCCACGGAGATCGCCGCAATTGCCGTGCTTTCCAGTGGGATCAATGGGTTTGCAGGGCCAGCGCCTGATGGCGGCGGCGCCAGTCGGCGATGCTTTCGTCGACTTGCCGCAAGTCCAGCACGTGCAAAAACGGCGGCGGCTGGCGGTACAACACGGGACTGCGTCCGCCGGCCCACAATTCCATGCTTGGCGGCAAGCTTGCATGCAGCTGCTGCAGGCTGTCACGCGTCTGCCGTTGCTTGCTGGCGCTGGAAAACGACAGCGCGACGATGTCGGCCCGCTGCGCGCGGGCGGCCGCGACGATGTCCGTCAGCGGCGTTTCCACCCCCAGCGACATGCAATGGGCGCCGGCCGCCGCGCACAGCGCCTCGGCCATCAGCAGCCCCAGGCCATGGCGCTCCTGCGGCAAGGTACTGAGGACGATGCGCGGCGTGCGCGTGGACGGGCTGCTCGCTTGCGGCAGGGAAAAAATGGCGTGGCGCATCACCGTCTGCAAGGTTTCGCTATACAGATGTTCTTCATACACGGCCAGGTCGCCGCAAGCCCACGCTTCGCCCACCATGCCGGTAAGCGGCGCGATGACGTCGATGGTGAACGCTCTCAGGCCCAGCACGGCCAGCGCCTGGCGCAGGGCGCCGCCCAGTTCCTCCATCTGATGGCCGCGGCACAGGGCCAGATAGTGTTCGAGCTGGGGCGCCGGCGTTGACGGCGCCGCGCTGCCGGCGCTGGCCAGCTGCTGCAGTTGCACGGTGCTGTGCTGCATGATTTTGCCCGGACGAAATCCGAGGTCCAGCAGGCGCTTGACCATGCGCAATTTTTGCACTTGCTCGGCCGGGTAGCTGCGCTCGCCAAAGGCGTCGCGCTGGGGCTGGGGAAAGGCGTAACGGCGTTCCCATACACGCAAGGTTTCCTTGGCCAGTCCGGTATCGCGTTCGACATCGCTGATGCTGAAGGCGGAAGTAGGTTGCAGGTCAGTATCCATACCAGGGTGGCTTTGCTCGCTTGCGGAAGAACGTGGCATGCATTTTACGCCTTCCGCCGCCCCGTACCAAATAGCTGAATCCGATTAGAAATTGCCGACGTATAAGTTTCTGAACGGCTCAGGACGCTCATTGACATAAATCAATATTTCATCGATTATCCATGAGTCTTATTTGTCCAGGACAAACTTAACACAGGTGCACTCATGAAAATTGCCGTCGTCGGAGCAGGAATCGCAGGATTGTCGTGTGCCTATCGGCTGGCGCAAGCGGGCCAGGACGTCACCTTGTACGAGGCGGGCGATTATTTTGGCGGACACAGCCATACGGTCGATGTCACGCTAGATGGCGTCACGCATGGCGTGGACACGGGTTTTCTCGTATTCAATCACGCCACGTATCCGAACCTGGTGCAACTGTTTGACGAGCTCGGCGTCGAGGCGGCCGATAGCGACATGTCGTTTTCCGTCAAAATGCCGCTGGGCACCGCGTCCGATGCCCGCGTGCTGGAATGGGCCGGCGCCAACCTGGATACCGTGTTTGCCCAGCGCAGCAACCTGCTGCGCCCCGCCTTCTTGCGCATGCTGCGCGATATTCTGCGCTTCAACCGCCAGGCCAGCGCCCTGGCGACGGCCAGCGTGCCGGCACCGGCCCTGTCGCTGGGTGAATTTCTCGACCTGCACGGCTATGGCGAGGAATTTCGCCACTGGTATCTGCTGCCGATGGCCGCCTGCATCTGGTCGTGCCCGGCGCGCCAGATGCTGGCCTTTCCCTTGGCCACCTTCATCCGTTTCTGCCACAACCATGGCTTGCTGCAAGTGAGCGACCGGCCCCAGTGGCGCACGGTGCGCGGCGGCTCGCGCGAGTATGTGAAAAAATTGTTGGCAGGCATCCCGCAGCAGCGCCTGGCTTGCCCCGTGCTGGCCGTGCGCCGCCAGCCGCACGCTGGCGCGCGCATGGTCGAGCTGCACACGGCCGCCGGCGTCGAGCATGTCGATCACGTCGTGCTCGCCTGCCACAGCGACCAGGCGCTGGCCCTGCTGGGCGATATCCGCGACGACGAGCGCGCCGTGCTCGAAGCCGTGCGCTACCAGCCGAATCGCGCTGTGCTGCATACGGATGCGTCCTGCCTGCCGCAGCGCCGCAAGGCTTGGTCGGCCTGGAACTACCAGGGACGGCCGGCGGTAGCGGAAGGCGAGGCGCCGCAAGTGTGCGTGCATTATTTGCTGAACCAGCTGCAACCCTTGCCCTTTACCACGCCCGTCATCGTGTCGCTCAATCCCCTCGACGAGCCCGCTCCGGCCAGCATCATCGACGAATTTTCGTATGCCCACCCCGTGTTCGATGGCGCGGCCATTGCCGCCCAGGCGCGCCTGGCCGGCTTCCAGGGCGCGCAGCACACGTGGTTCGCGGGCGCCTGGACGGGCTATGGTTTCCATGAAGACGGCTTGAAGTCGGGCCTGGCCGTGGCGCAAGTACTCAATGGCATGGCGGCGGCGGAGCTTGGCCATGCCGCGTGATCCCACGCAGCCGTCGCAGCCGCAGCCCCAGCTGTGCCTGGGACTGGTGCGCCATGCGCGCTTGCGTCCGCGCGCGCATGCTTTTAGTTATGGCATGTTTTATCTGCGCCTGCCCCTGCGCAGCCTGGGCGCGCACGATTTTCCTGCCAGGTTGATTTCGCGCAACGGCGCCAATGTGCTGTCCTTCCGCGACAGCGACCACGGCGATGGTGCGACGCCGCTGCTGGACTGGATCGATGGTTTGCTGCGCCAGCATGGCGTGTCGGACGCGGGCGGCGAAATCTGGCTGCAAACCATGCCGCGCATGTTCGGCTATGTCTTCAATCCCGTCAGTTTCTGGTTTTGCCACCGCCCGGATGGCGCGCTGCGCGCCGTGGTCTGCGATGTGCGCAATACCTTCGGCGAGCGCCATTTGTACCTGCTCGAACAGGGCGGCGCCATCGCCTATGGCAGCGAACTGGTCGCCAAGAAAATTTTCCACGTGTCGCCGTTTTGCAAGGTGGAGGGTAGGTACCGCTTCCGTTTCCTGCGCAATAGCGAACAGGACGGCGAACGCCACCTGGCCAGAGTCGACTACGACGACCTCGACGGCCCGCTGCTGCAGACGAGCTTGTCCGGCACGGCGCAGCCGCTGCGCGATGGCGCCATCGCCTGGGCCTTGCTGCGCTACCCCCTGATGACGTTAGGCGTGATGGCGCGCATTCACTGGCAAGCCTTGCGCCTGTGGTTGCGCCGCGTGCCGTTTTTCAGCAAACCCCTTCCCCCACAAGAAAAGGTGTCCCGATGAGCTCCGATTCCCTGCCGACCGGCCTGCAGGCGCGCGCCTGCGTCCGTCCCGATCACACGGCCGATCACACGCACCTGGACGTGCCCGCTTCCGGACGGGTGATCTTGCGCTTGCTGGAAAAATTGCAGCATGGCGCCCTGCGCCTGCGCACGCCGGACGGCAGCATCTTGCTGTACGGCGATGGCAGCCACCCCGTCACCCTGGACTTGCACAACTGGCGTTTGTGCTCGGCAGTCCTGCGTTCGGGCGACATTGGCTTTGCGGAAACGTTTATCGCCGGCGACTGGCGCACGGACAATTTGCCGGGCTTGATCGAGCTGATGATACGTAATCGCGCGCACATCGAATCGCTGATCTACGGCAACTGGTGGGGCAACCTGGTCTACAAGGTCCGCCATTTGCTCAACCGCAATTCGCGCTCTGGCAGCAAGAAGAATATCCACGCCCATTACGACATCGGCAACGCCTTTTATCAGCTGTGGCTGGATCCATCGATGACGTATTCGAGCGCGCTGTTCACCGAAGGCGCCAGCCTGGAGCAGGCGCAAGGTGCGAAATACCGGCGCATCGCCGATCAGCTGCAACTGCAGCCAGGCGCCAGGGTGCTGGAAATCGGCTGCGGCTGGGGCGGTTTTGCGGAAACGGCGGCGCGCGACTATGGCGCGCACGTGACGGGTTTGACTCTATCCACGGAGCAACTTGCCTATGCGCGCCAGCGCCTGCACGACGCGGGGCTGGCAGGGCAGGCCGACCTGCAGCTGTGCGATTACCGCGACAGCGCCGGCCAGTACGACGCCATCGCCTCAATCGAAATGTTCGAAGCCGTGGGGCAAAGTTACTGGCCCGGCTATTTCGAATGCGTGGCGCGCAACCTGAAGCCGGGCGGACGCGCCTGCATCCAGACCATCGTCATCGCCGATGACTTGTTCGAGCGCTACAGCAAGAGCACGGATTTCATTCAACAGTATATTTTTCCGGGTGGCATGCTGCCGTCACCGGCCGAGTTTCGCCGCGCCGCCGAAGCGCAGGGCTTGCGTGTGGAAGACGCCTTCAGCTTTGGCCTCGATTACGCGGAAACCTTGCGCCAGTGGCGCGCCAGCTTCCTGGCTCAGCGCACGGCGCTGGAAAAGCAGGGTTTCGATGGCCGTTTCCTGCTGACCTGGGAGTTTTACCTCGCGTATTGCGAGGCCGCCTTCCAGGCGCATAACACGGATGTGATGCAATTTACCCTGATCAAGGACTGACCATGCGCCGCCTGCTTGCCACTGTCGTCCTGTCCTTGACCATGCTGGGCGCCGCGGCCGCGCCGCCTGCCTTTATCGCCGCCGACGTGCCCGAAGCCCGCCTGGCGGGCGAAGGCGAATACACGTGGTTCGGCATGCGTATTTATCGCGCGCAACTTTGGGTGGGGCCGCAGGGCTACCAGGGCGCGGCGTCCGCCACGGCGCCGTTTGTGCTGGAACTGCGCTACGCGCGCGCGCTCGACGGCAAGAAGATCGCCGAAGCCAGTTATGAACAGATGCAGAAAATCGGCGCCGGCACGCCGGAGCAGCGCCTGGCCTGGCTGGCCACCATGCAGCGTATCTTTCCTGACGTTAAGGAAGACCAGCGCATCGCGGGCGTCTACCGGGCCGGCATCGCGCCCGGCGTGCGCTTTTATCTCGATGGCAAGGTACTGGCCGACGTGAGCGACGGCGACTTCGCGCGCGCCTTCTTCGCCATCTGGCTGTCGCCGTCGACCACGGCGCCGAAGCTGCGCGCGGCCTTGCTGCAGAGCGCGGCGCCGCTGCCATGAGTGCCGGGGGCGGCGCCTTGAGCTTGCCTGCCTTGTTCAGTTATGGCCTGTTCGGCTTGCCGCTGGCCATGCTGGCGCTGCCCATCTATATATATGTCGCGCCGTTTTATGCGCAGCGCAGCAGCCTGGACCTGGCGCAGATCGGCGCCGTGCTGCTGGCGGCCCGTATCGCCGCCGCTTTCATCGATCCGGCCCTCGGTGCCTGGATGGCGCGCGGCGGGCGCAGCTATGCCGTGCTTGTCGCTGCCTCGCTGCCCTTGCTGCTGCTGGGTTTTGGCGCCCTGTTCCATCCGCCCGCGATGCAGGAAGCGGCCACCCTGGCCTGGTTCCTGGCCGCCTTGCTGCTCGTCTACGCCGCCTATGGCCTGGCCGGCATCGCCCACCAGAGCTGGGGCGCGGCCTTGAGCCAGCTGCGCGCGCAGCGGACGCGGGTGACGGCCGTGCGCGAAGGCTGCGGCTTGCTGGGCGTCATCCTGGCTGCGGGCCTCACTTCCGTGTTCGGCTATGACGGCTTGTCGCTGGCCTTTGCCGTCTGCCTGCTGGCGGCGGGCGCGTTGCTGCTGGCGCGCGCGCCGCGTCCGGTTTTGCGCCAAGGTACGCAGGCGCTGCCCGCTGGCGCCTGGCGCCTGCCGTTTCGCCAGCGCGCGTTCCGCTGGCTGTTTGCCGTCTTGCTCGTCAATGGCGTGGCGGCCGCCATTCCCGCCACCCTGTTCCTGTTCTTTGCCGCCGACTACTTGCGCCTGGGCCATTATGCGGGGCCGTTTTTGATCGTCTACTTTTGCGCGGCGGCCGCCTCGATGCCCGTATGGGTGGCCCTGGCGCGCCGTTTTGGCGAGGCGCGCGCCTGGGGCGGCGCCATGCTGCTGGCCGCGACCGTGTTTGTCTGGGCGTATGGCCTGGGCGCGGGCGCGGCCTGGGGTTTTGCCGCGATCTGTCTGCTGTCGGGCCTGGCGCTGGGCGCCGACCTGGCCTTGCCGCCGGCCCTGCTGGCAGGGTTGATCGGCGCGGCCGGCCATGCCGGGCGGCATGAGGCTGCGTATTTCGGCTGGTGGAACTGGGGCGTGCAGATGAGCCTGGCGCTGGCGGCCGGCATCGCCTTGCCCCTGCTGGCCTGGCTCGGCTATGTGCCGGGCGGCAGCGGCGGCTTGCCGGCCCTGTCCGCCGCCTACGCCTTGCTGCCCTGCGTCCTGAAACTGCTGGCCGCGCTGCTGCTGTGGCGCGCGCCCCTGCAACATATATATACACAACCTTCGGAGACTCGCACATGCGCCTCATGACATTTTGCAAACGCGGCGCCCTGGCGGCCTTGCTGCTGGCGCTGGCCGCCTGCTCCACGCCGCCCACGCCAGCCACTTACGCGCAGGAATTGCCGAAGCTGGATCTGCAACAGTATTTCAATGGCACGCTCGATGCCCACGGCATTTTCCAGGACCGCTCCGGCAAGGTGGTCAAGCGCTTCACGGTCGTGATGCGGGCCAGCTGGGCGGGCGAGACGGGCACCCTGGACGAGGATTTCACGTATTCCGACGGCAGCAAACAACGGCGCGTGTGGACCTTGCGCAAGACGGCGCCCGGGCGCTTCATCGGCACCGCGCCCGACGTGATCGGCGAGGCCGTCGGCGAAGTGGCCGGCAATGCGCTGCGCTGGCAATACGTACTGGCCTTGCCCGTCGATGGCACGGTCTACCACGTCGACTTCGAGGACTGGATGTTCCTGATGGATGACAAGGTCATGCTCAACCGCGCCGCCATGAGCAAGTTCGGCTTCAGCCTGGGCGCCGTCACCTTATCGTTCAGCAAGCGTCCACAGGCGGCCCCATGAATCGCAAGATCACCAGCTGGGCCGGCAAGCGCGTGTGGATCATCGGCGCGTCCAGCGGCATCGGCGCCGCGTGCGCCACCTTGCTGCTGGAGCAGGGCGCCTGCGTAGCCTTGTCTGCCCGCCACCGCGCCAGTCTCGAACGGTTATGCGAGGGACAGCCGCTGGCGCAGGCCTTGCCGCTCGATATCACCCAACATGCGCAGCTGCGGGCCGTCAGCGCGCAATTGCAGCAGCAGTGGACGCATATCGACCTGATATTGGTGGTCGCCGGCGGCTATCAGGCCATGCGCGCCGATAGTTTCGACCTTGAGGCGGCCCAGGGCTTGCTGGCCCTGAACGTGGGCGGCGTCTTCAATTGCCTGGACCAGGCCCTGCCGTGGCTGTTGCGCCAGGGCAGCGGCGGTATCGGCATCGTCGGCTCGGTGGCCGGTTATGGCGGCTTGCCCAAGGCGCTCGCGTACGGCGCCAGCAAGGCGGCACTGATCAACCTGACGGAGTCGCTGTACCTGGACCTGCATCCGCGCGGCATCGGCGTGTATCAGATCAACCCGGGTTTTGTCGCCACGCCCCTGACGGCGAACAACGATTTCACCATGCCAGCCCTGATGACAGCGCGGGACGCGGCCGCCGCCATGCTCGACGGCATCGAGCGGGGCCAGTTCCACATCCACTTTCCCAAGCGCTTTACGAATACCCTGCGCCTGGCGCGGCTGTTGCCGTACCGCGCCTATTTCTGGCTGATCCGCAAGGTGACGGGCTTATGAGCACCACCATGGAAGGTGCGCTGGCGCGTCTGGTGGCGTTTTACGAGCACCTGAGCATCGAGAGCCTGGCTCAGCTGGGCGCCGTGTACGCGCCAGATGCCCATTTCAAGGACCCGTTCAACGAGGTGGTGGGGCATGCCGCCATCCTGGCCATCTTCGAGCACATGTTCGTGCAAGTCGATGCGCCCCGGTTTGTCGTGCTGGAAAGCCTGGGGCAGGGGCAGCAAGCCTTCCTCACGTGGGAGTTTCGCTTTCGCATGAAACGCCTGGTGGCTGGCGAACAATGTATCCGTGGAGCAACACATCTGCGTTTCGATGCGCAGGGAAGGGTGGTATTGCACCGCGATTATTGGGATGCGGCGGAAGAATTGTATGAAAAACTGCCCGTGCTCGGTGGTTTCATGCGCATGCTTCGGCGCGCAAGCCAGCGTTAAGCGTGTTTGCTGATGCTTTTAAGCAAAAAATGCGAAAAAGAAAAAGTAAATTGTGTGGAATTGGGCCGGTGAAAACTTGATTTCGCTCAATGTGTCGTTTTTTAGACACAAATATATCAAAATATTGAGAAGGCAACATTGTAAGAAATTGTTTCAACTGATGCGCAATTTGCAAGCAAGAGTCGTCCTCATCCGTTCCCGCCCGGTACCCGGCGCGCGTGCCGGAAAACTTGAAAAACATTTCTATGTGAGCAATTTAAATTACCGGAAAGTCAGTAATTGTGTTGCTACTCTGCCCATTTTTTCGATGCGCATGCCGACGTCGGAAATCGCGTCTACGCCCCTGAATCATGCGGCAACGCACCAAAACAGGGCGCATTATTTCCCGTTTTCGGGCGTCCGGCAGCAAACAATGGCGATGCCGTGTATGCTTCGTACCGTTTATCCATTATCGCCTGACAAATTGTGCGCTTTGTCGCGTAAATCATGCAGGCCAAATGATGGGTAAAGCATGTTGATGTTTTAATCATGCGCCTGATACTGTTGCACTAATACAACGGGTGTCGACAAGGCATGCGCTATGATGGAATGGTCAATCAGGCCAATGCATTGGTTGGCAAGGGGCACTGGCTCTATCGCGTAGTACGGTTGGCGATGACCGGGATGCCTGAAAAAGCACTCGGCCTGGTACCGGAAGTAACATGTTGGAACTTGATGGAATGTGAAACGGTCGTTATAGTGCCGCTTCCGGTGCCCTTTGAGCACCGAACCGGCGCATGAAAATACGGTCGCTCTGCAGCCTTCAAGCTTATCGGTGCAATAGCGTGCCGATACCGATATGAATTGTTCCCCTGACCGGAACAGCAATGTGGCAGGTGGAGACCTTGCCCTCACTCATAAAAAGCGCTCTGTTAGAGCGCAGCTCGAGATGCATAGGCTGTATTACTTTTTGCTTCAAAATTAAAGGAAATCGCAATGAAAAAAACTCTGATCACCCTGGCAGTTCTGGCAGCAGCCACTGGCGTAGCCCAAGCTCAATCGAGCGTTGTTATCTACGGTACCGTTGACGCTGGTTTCGTCAGCGAGCGCGGCGGCAAAGCCGGCACCGTCAACAAAATCGATAGCGGCATTGCTTCGGCTTCGCGTATCGGCTTCAAAGGCACCGAAGATCTGGGCAGCGGCCTGTCGGCACTGTTCGTTCTGGAATCGGGTTTCAAAGTTGATTCCGGTTCGCAAGAAGGCGACGCTCTGTTTGGCCGTCAAGCCTATGTTGGCCTGAGCAGCAAAACGGCTGGTACCGTAACCCTGGGTCGTCAATACACCCCTTGGTACAACACCCTGTCGAAAGTTGCTGATCCATTCGCAGCTGGTTACTCGGGTTCCGCCAAGAACTTGTTCCCAGCAGCCACGACCCGTACCAGCAACACCGTGCTGTACACCTCGCCAAACTTCAGCGGTTTCGATGCTGACGTTGCTTACAGCGCCGGCAACAACGGCCAAGAGAGCCTGGTATCCAGCAAAATCGGTCGCCAAATGGGCGCATCGGTTGGCTACGCCAACGGTCCTTTGAACGCACGTGTTGCTTACAACACCACCAGCAACGAAACCGCAATCAGCGATGCTGGCAGCGCACGTAACTGGCTGGTAGCCGCTAACTACGACTTCACCGTTGTGAAAGCGTATGCTGCATACGGCGTCAACAAAGGTGCAAACAGCTCGCTGCGTAACAACGGCAATGTTGATTTCTACAACACCGCATCGCGTGGCGGCTTTAGCGACGACAGCACCACCGCTCTGATCGGCGCAACCGTACCAGTTGGTCCAGCTGGCACCGTGATGGCTTCGGTTATCCACGTCAACGACAAATCGGGCATCAACGCCGATGCGAACCAGTTCGCACTGGGCTACTCGTACGCTCTGTCGAAGCGCACCAGCACCTACGCTTCGTACGCTAAAATCTCGAACAAAAACAACGCTGGTTACACCGTTGGTAACAACAGCAATGTTGGTTCGGGCGACCAAGCGTTCAACGTTGGTGTTCGTCACTCGTTCTAATATTCGCGCAAGCGAAGCTTAGTACCGCTGCCAGCATCCCTTCGGGGATGCTGATAAGCAAGGAAACGCGTCTCCAGGCTAGTCCTGGCGGCGCGTTTTTGCATTGGCGGCGCCAGTTATAATGGCACCGTTACTCAAGTAAAGGAATGCCATGTATTCATACACCTCGCCACGCCTGGCCGCCTTGCTGGCCGCGCTGCTGCTCGCGGGCGCCACGGGCGCCGCTGTCGCCGCCGTCAAGGGCAAGAAACCGGCCGGACTGGAACGCTACGGCGTGGCCGTCTATTCCGACCTGTGCCTGCAAAAGGATAGCGGCGAAATCGGCGGCCAGCGCGTCACCCTGCACCGTTTTGCCGAGGCCGATTCCGTCATCTATGAATTCACGGCAGGCGCCCTGAGCTGGCCCATCGTGGCCAACGACGTCAATCTGGACGCCGCCACGGGCGCCTTCGACTTCACCATCGCCGGCGCCGACAGCGAAGAACGCACCATCGTCGGCAAGTTTTCGAAGGATGGGCAGACCCTGACCCTGGAAGGCGATTACTGTGGCGGCAATGTGCGCATGCCCATGAAGCTGAGCCGCGTGCGCGATTTCGGCCGTCCCCTGAAAAATTGCACGCCATGCCCGCCGATGCCGCAAGCGCCGGCCGAGACAGTGCCTGCCGAGGAAAGCGCGCCAGCGCCCGCTGCCTGAGCGATTACCGCTGTCAAAAACAACAAAGGCCCGGTATTGACCGGGCCTTTGTCATTTTCAGCGTTACCAGGGGCTTACTTTGCCGCCTGCGCCTTTTCCGCCGTGGCGCGGATGGTGGCGAGCGTTGCGTTTGGCGTGATCAGATTGCCGTCGTAGCGCAGCTCGATCAAGGCCGGCAGATTGTGCGCCCTGGCGTGCGCCAGCGCCCGTTGCAGGGCAGGGGCGAACGCTTCTGTCGTATTCACCACTTCGCCATGCGCGCCATACGCTTGCGCCAGTGCCGCGAAATCCGGGTTGTGCAGGGTCGTGCCCGATACGCGGCCCGGGTAATCGCGTTCCTGGTGCATGCGGATGGTGCCGAACATCTGGTTATTGAAGACGATGATGACCACGCCCGCCTGGTATTGCACGGCGGTGGCCAGTTCTTGCCCATTCATCATGTATTCGCCATCGCCGGCAAAGGTGATCACGGTGCGCTCGGGATGCACGATCTTCGCCGCCACGCCGGACGGCACGCCGTAGCCCATGGCGCCGTTGGTCGGCGCCAGCTGCGTGCGCAGGCCGCCGTAGCGATAAAAACGGTGCGCCCACGAGGCGTAATTGCCGGCGCCGTTCGTCAGGATGGTGTCGGCCGGCACTTGCGCCATGATCTCTTGCGTGACTTGCCACAGGTCCAGCGGCGCCTGGCCATCCTGGAAGATGGGCGGCTGCTGCTGGTAGGCGGCCAGTTCGGCCTTCGCTTCGGCCGGCGTATGTTTCCATGCGGAAGCGTCGACGGGCGCCATGGCGGCCAGCATGGCGCACACTTGCGGCATGCCGCTGTTGATCATCAGTTCGGCCTGGTAGACGCTGCCCAGTTCCTCGGCATCCGTATGGATGTGCACCAGGCGCTGGCGCGGCACGGGCGAGTCGAACAGGGTGTAGCCGCCCGTCGTCATTTCACCGAGGCGCGGGCCGATGGCGATGACGAGGTCGGCATTTTTCACGCGCGCGGCCAGTTTCGGGTTGATGCCGATGCCGACGTCGCCGATGTAATTCGGGTGGGCATTGTCGAGCAAGTCCTGGAAACGGAAGGCGCAGGCGACGGGCAGGTGGTTGCTTTCCGCGAACTGTTGCAGGTCGGCGCACGCTTGCGGCGTCCAGGTGGTGCCGCCCAGCAAGACCAGCGGCTGCCTGGCGGTCGCCAGCATGCCGCGCAGCTGCTGCAGCTGGGCGCTGGACGGCGCCGCCTGCACCGGCTGGTAGGCGCGCGTGTCGGCGACAGTCGCCATGGAAATGAGCATGTCTTCCGGCAGGGCCAGCACGACGGGGCCGGGCCGCCCGCTGGTGGCCACCTGGAAGGCGCGCGCCAGGTATTCGGGGATGCGTTCGGCGCGGTCGATCTGCGCCACCCACTTGGCCATCTGGCCGTACATGCGGCGGTAGTCGATTTCCTGGAACGCTTCGCGGTCGACGAAATCATTGCCCACCTGGCCGATGAGCAGGATCATCGGCGTGGAATCCTGGTAGGCCGTGTGCACGCCGATCGAGGCGTTGGTGGCGCCCGGTCCGCGCGTGACGAAGCAGATGCCCGGCTTGCCCGTCAGTTTGCCGTAGGCTTCTGCCATGAAGGCGGCGCCGCCTTCCTGGCGGTTGATGATGAAGCGGATGCCCGAATCGTGCAGGGCGTCGAGCACGTCGAGGTAGCTTTCGCCAGGCACGCCAAAGGCGGTGTCGACACCGTGGATCTGCAGGGCATCGACCAGGATCTGGCCGCCGGTACGGGATTGTTGCGTCATGTTCGGCTCTTTATATTCTAGTGGGTGGCAAAGAAATGGGGCAAGCTGCTTGCATGCGCCTGCATGCGCCTGCATGCAAGCAGCTTGCCTCATTCTATGTGAGCCGATTTGGCCCGGCTTTTGAAATGGCGACACCGAATTACACAATCCCCCGACTGGCGTGCCGCGCTTTTGCAGAAACATGCTGCGGCGCGGTACAATGGCGGGTGAAGCAGGCCAGACAGTCGCTGGCCGGCGCAGCAATGCGCTGGCGGGAGGAAGGTCCGGACTCCATAGAGCGGGGTGACGGTTAACGGCCGTCCGCTGAAAGCCGTAAGGTATAAGGCGAGGAATAGGGCCACAGAGACGAGCGTATTAAGTTACGGTGAAACGCGGTAACCTCCACCTGGTGCAATTTCAAATAGGCACGCGATGATGCTGCTCGCGGAGCGTGCGGGTAGAAAGCTTGAGCGCCCGAGTAATCTGGCGCCTAGAGGAATGACTGTCATAGCGCCGACCTGCAAGGGAAGGCGCCGTAACAAAATCCGGCCTACCGGCCTGCTTCACTTGAATTCCCGTTCCCTGGCTTGCCAGGGGGCATCCCGGCCGCGGCGCTTTGCCTGCCGCGCGCCACCCCAAAAGCCCCCGCAACGGGGCTTTTTTTGTTTCTAAAATTATAGTACTTAAGATAAAGTTGTATATACAACTAAAAGTGAGCAATTGGTTAAAGTTTCCCGCCTACAATTAATTGCTGCATTGCAAAAATAGTTTTCCTGCGTCAGGCCAGCCCTCGAAAACAGCGCCGGTACGCGCCATGGATGATTATTTTTTGCTTTAAACCAAGTCTTTCGCAGCGGCTGATTGCTGTTGTGCCCGGATGACGAAAGTATTGTCATGTGTCAACTAACTGTAAAAAATTCAATTTTTCGATTTCGTTTTTTTCGATGTTTACGGTAGGAAAACACATGTGTGCAGATGAGGTACCACATTCACTATCTTTCATAAGTATCTAATTTATCGATATATTTTTATTTGAGACTCCTTCAACGATATGCGCTAAGTCCTTAATTTCATTAATAAAATTCCTGTTTTGCCAATCGGAAACCGCTTGACCACTATCTTTGCTTCCTCTAAAGTGGGCAACTGTGTGAAAAAGTGTGTTTTTGTGGGAAATTTTCCCTTTTCATCATGATGCGCAAGCGTCGCAACCCAAGCTCAAAAAAGGTCTTCCGTGTTTCAAGGCGCGTCCGCAATCAATCTCGATGCCAAAGGCAGGATGTCTATCCCTGCCAAGCACCGTGACGCGCTGGCGATTCAATGCGAAGGCCGTTTGACCCTGACCAAACACCCCGATGGCTGCCTGCTGTTTTTCCCCCGTCCCGTGTGGGAAAGCCACCGCCAGCAAATCGCCGCCTGGCCCATGTCGGCGCGCGCCTGGCAGCGCATCTTCCTCGGCAATGCCGTCGACGTCGAGCTCGACTCGGCCGGCCGTGTGCTGATCTCGCCCGAATTGCGCAACGCCGTCGGGCTGGCGCGCGAAGTCATGATGATCGGCATGGGCAGCCACTTTGAAATATGGGATGCCGCCAAGTTGGCTGAAAAAGAACAGCAGGCGATCGATGCCGGCACCCCCGATGTACTTTCCAATTTTTCTTTCTAAGGCTCCGTAATGACACAACTCACGGTGCCGGAATTTCAGCATCGCACGGTGCTGCTCGATGAAGCGGTCGATGCGCTCGACCTGTCGGGCGACCGCGCGCACGGCGTTTACGTCGACGGCACGTTTGGCCGCGGCGGCCATAGCCGCTTGATCCTGTCGCGCCTGGCCGATGACGCGCGCCTGATCGGCTTCGACAAGGATTTGCAAGCCATCGCCACGGCCGAACAGATCGCCGACCCCCGTTTCCAGATCGTCCATGACAGCTTTGCCACCATGACGGCCAGCCTGGCCGAGCGCGGCGTGCAGCAGGTGGACGGCATTTTGCTCGACCTGGGCATCTCGTCGCCACAGGTCGACGACGCGGCGCGCGGTTTCAGCTTCCGCAATGACGGACCGCTGGACATGCGCATGGATACCACGCGCGGCATCTCCGCAGCCGAATGGCTGGCGGTGGAAACCGAGCAGAATTTAGAGAAAGTGATACGCGATTATGGGGAAGAACGGTTTGCTTTTCAGATTGCAAAGGCGATTGTTGCTGGCCGGGCAGTCCAGCCAATTTCAAGCACACGACAGCTTGCCGGCATCGTGGCAGGCGCCGTCAAGACCCGCGAGAAGGGTAAGGACCCCGCTACCCGCACCTTTCAGGCCATACGCATTTTCATTAACAAAGAGCTCGAGGATCTCGAGATCGGCCTGAACCAGGCGTATGCCTGCCTGGCGCCCGGCGCGCGCATGGCCGTGATCAGCTTTCACTCGCTGGAAGACCGCATGGTCAAGCGTTTCTTCGCCTCAAAGGCGAACGTGGAGCAGCCTGACCGCCGCCTGCCGATCCGCGCGGTCGACTTGCCGCAGCCGAAAATGAAGCTGATTTCGAAGATGAAACCGTCCGACGCCGAGATCGAGGGCAACCCGCGCTCGCGTTCGGCCGTGATGCGCGTGGCGCAGCGTCTGCCCATTCCAGTCAGTGGCGGCGCCCGATGACTGGCAAGCTGTGTGTCGTGCTGTCGGCCCTGCTGGTGTGCTGCGGCCTGTCGCTGGTGAACGCGCAGTACCAGTCGCGCCACCTGCTGATCGACCTGGAGCGCGCGCAAGCGCTGTCGCGCCAGCTCGACATCGACTGGGCGCAACTGCAGCTGGACCAGTCCACTTTGGGCAAGCATGAACGCATCGAATCGATCGCGCGGCGCGACCTGAGCATGACGCCGCTGACGGCGGCGCGTACGCAATACCTGACGGAGGGCGAATAATGAAGTTGGGCGGTAATAGCAACGGCCGGGTGGCGGCATCGAAAGGCGTGCCATTCTCGAAGAACCCCGTACTGGCGGTGCGTCTGCCCGTCTGGCGTTCGCGCGTCGTGCTGTTCCTGCTGTTCTTCGCTTTCGCCGGCCTGGGCGCGCGCGCCCTGTGGCTGCAGGGCGTGTCGACGCAGTTCCTGCAAAAACAGGGCAAGGCGCGCTATGAACGCACCCTGGAATTGCCGGCCACGCGCGGCAAGATCACCGACCGCAACGGCCAGGTGCTCGCCTCGTCCGTCCCCGTGAAAGCCATCTGGGCCATTCCCGACGACGTGCTGCAGGCGTCGCCCGAAAAAATCAATGCGCTGGCCGGCCTGCTGGAAATGAACGTCAACGAATTGCGCAAGAAGCTAGATTCGGACCGCAGCTTCGTTTACCTGAAACGCCAGGTCGAGATGGACGTGGCCGACAAGATTTCCAAGCTGGGCATCGACGGCATCGACGAACGCAAGGAATACAAGCGCTTCTATCCACAGGGCGAAGTGATGACCCACGTGGTGGGCTTTACCAACGTGGAAGACGTGGGCCAGGAAAGCATGGAACTTGCGCAGCAGAAAACCCTCGTCGGCACCACCGGCAGCCGCCGCGTGATCAAGGACCGCCTGGGCCACATCGTCGAAGACATCGGCTTCATCCACGAACCGCATGACGGCAAGGACCTGACCCTGTCCGTCGACAGCAAGATCCAGTACATCGCCTTCACGCAGCTGAAGGAAGCGGTGGAAAAATTCAATGCCAAGGCCGGCGGCGCCGTGGTGCTCGACGTGCACACGGGCGAAGTGCTGGCCCTGGCCAATTACCCCAGCTACGACCCGAACGACCGCCGCAAGCTCACGGGCCAGCAGCTGCGCAACCGCGTCATGACCGATACCTTCGAGCCTGGTTCGACTTTGAAACCGATCACGGTCTCGCTGGCGCTCGATACGGGCCGGGTCAAGCCGGGCACCCTGATCGACACGGGCCCGGGCCGCTACACCATCGCCGACCGCACGATTACCGACACCAAGCCGCACGGCGTGATCAATGTCTCGGAAATCATCGAAATGTCGTCGAACATCGGCACCTCGAAAATCGCGCTGGGCATGCCGTCGCAGGAAATGTGGGAAATGTTTACCAAGGTGGGCTTCGGCCAGCAGCCGAAATGGGGCTTCCCCGGCGCCGTGGCCGGCAGGGTGCGTCCGTATAAATCGTGGCGCCCGGTGGAGCAGGCGACCATGAGCTACGGTAACGGCATTTCCGTGTCGCTGATCCAGCTGGCGCGTTCTTACATGATGTTCGCGCGCGATGGCGACACGATTCCCCTGTCATTCCAGAAGGTCAATGAACTGCCCGTGGGCCAGCAAGTGATCAAGCCGAAGACGGCCGCCGAAATGCGCGCCATGCTCGAACTCGTCGTCTCCGGCGCGCACGGCTCGGCCAAGCGCGCCCAGGTCGCCGGCTACCGCGTGGGCGGCAAGACGGGTACCGCCTATAAAGTGGAAAACGGCCGCTATGCGATGCCGCGCAAATACATCGGCTCTTTCGTGGGCATGGTGCCAATGTCGGCGCCGCGCTTCATCATTGCCGTGATGATCGATGAACCGACCGGCCCCGCCCACTATGGCGGCCAGGTTGCCGCTCCCGCTTTCGCGGCGATTGCGACCAACGCGCTGCGCGCGATGAACGTACCGCCCGATTCCTCCGTTACCGAAATCGTGGTCCCGGCCAATGCCGGCCCGGAGGCCATGTGAAGTCACTCATGACCATACAAGACATCAGTTTGTGGATCAAAGCGGCCGCCCCGTCCGGGCAGCTGACGTCCGATTCGCGCCGCGTGCAGCGCGGCGACGTGTTTTTCGCCTATGCGGGCGCCACGCATTTCATCGAAGCCGCCATCGAGCAGGGCGCCGCCGCCATCGTGCATGACGCCGTGGAGTGGAACGCCGCCTGGAGCGTGCCGCACTTGCTGGTCAGCGACCTGAAACGCCTGGCCGGCCCCGTGGCGCATGCCTTTTACGACATGCCCGACAGCGCCATGTTCAGCGCCGGCGTGACGGGCACGAATGGCAAGACTTCGTGTGCGCTGTGGCTTGCGCAAGCCCTTGCGCGCCTCGGTGAAACATCGTCCGTCATCGGTACCCTGGGCGTGGGCCTGTGCAAGCCGCGCGGCGCCATTGAATTCGACGTCACCGGCTACACCACGCCGGACGCCGTGCTGCTGGCGCGCAAACTGGCCGCCATGCGCGACGCCGGCGCCAAGGCCGTTGCCATCGAAGTGTCATCGATCGGCCTGGATCAGGACCGCGCGGCCGGCATGCATTTCGACGTCGCCATGTTTACCAATCTGACGCGCGACCACCTCGACTACCATGGCGACATGGCGGCCTACGAGGCGGCCAAGGTCAAACTGTTCGACTGGCCCGGCCTGAAAACGGCCGTCATCAACCTGGACGACGCCATGGGCCTGCGCCTGGCGCGCCACGTGGACGGCAAGCTGGCCGGAGAATATCCCGTCATCGGCTACACCTTGCAGGATGCGGCCAGCTTGCCCGATTTGCCGGGCGTGCTGATGCTGCGCGCCAGCCAGTTCCGCAGCCGCCATGCCGGCACCGACTTCCACCTGGAATGCGCGCTGGGCTTGGCATTGATCAAGACGCAGCTGGTGGGCCACTTCAATATCAGCAACGCGCTGGCCGTGCTGGGCGCCTTGCTGGCGCACGGCACCGGCCTGCGCGCCGCCATCGACGGCATCGAATCGCTGCAGCCGGCCCCGGGCCGCATGCAGCAGGTGGGCGGTCAGGAAGCGCCGATGGTCGTCATCGATTACGCGCATACGCCGGACGCGCTGGAAAAAACCCTGGCTGCCTTGCGCCAGGTGGCGCAGGAGCGTGGCGGCCAGCTGTGGTGCGTGTTCGGCTGCGGCGGCGACCGCGATCCGGGCAAGCGTCCGCAGATGGGCGCCATCGCGCAGCTGGCCGATCATGTGCTGGTCACCAGCGACAATCCGCGCAGCGAAGACCCGCACGCCATCATCGCGCAGATCGTCGCCGGCATGCGTGCCGACGGTCCGCAGCCGCAAGCCATCGAAGACCGCGCCGGCGCCATTTTGTCGGCCATCAAGCACGCCGCCAAGCCGGACGTGATCCTGTTGGCGGGCAAGGGCCATGAGCCGTACCAGGAAATCAAGGGCAAGAAACTGCCGTTCTCCGATGCCGACCATGCGCAGCTGGCCCTGTCCGCGCGCCTGACGATGATGAGGACGAACTGATGCGCACGACCCTGACGGAACTGATGCCATCGCTGCAAGGCGCGCAGCTGACGGGCGACGCCGTTTTTGACGGCGTCTCCACCGACAGCCGCAGCGCCCCAGCCGGTTCGCTGTTCGTCGCCCTGCGCGGCGAGAGTTTCGACGCCCACGATTTCCTCGGCCAGGTGGCCGCGCGCGGCGTCGCCGCCGTGGTGGTCGAGCGCCTGCCTGAAGGCTGGGACAGCGGCAAGGTGCCGGCCATCGTGGTGGCCGATACCCTGGTGGCGCTGGGCCGCATCGCCAACCACTGGCGCGGCCGTTTCAATTTACCCGTCATCGGTGTCACCGGCAGCAATGGCAAGACCACCGTCAAGGAGATGATTTCGGCCATCCTGGCGGCGGCCTTTGGCGAAGAGGGCCGGCTGGCCACGCGCGGCAACCTGAATAATGAAATCGGCGTGCCATTGACCCTGTTCCGCCTGAGCGAGCAGCACAAGGCGGCCGTCATCGAGATGGGCATGAACCATCCTGGCGAGATCGCCCGCCTGGCCGCGATTGCCGCGCCGACGCTGGCGATGGTCAACAACGCGCAGCGCGAGCATCAGGAATTCATGCATACGGTGGAAGCCGTGGCGCGCGAGAACGGCGCGGTGCTGGCAGCCCTGGCGCATGACGGCGTGGCCGTCTTCCCGCATGGCGATG
This sequence comes from Janthinobacterium sp. BJB401, assembly GCF_013372745.1. Classification (NCBI taxonomy): domain Bacteria; kingdom Pseudomonadati; phylum Pseudomonadota; class Betaproteobacteria; order Burkholderiales; family Oxalobacteraceae; genus Janthinobacterium; species Janthinobacterium sp. BJB401. Next base: position 124,142 of record NZ_JABXFH010000005.1, read on the forward strand.
AATATACGCCCGTGTGGCGCGAGCTGGCCGGCGCGCGCGCCGTCATCACCTTCGGCCTGTCGAAAGAGGCGGACGTCAGTTGCACGCACCGCGCGGCCGAGGATTTTGGCAGCGACCTGTTCGTCAGCGTACGTGCACCGGACGGCAGCTTGCGCCAGTTCTTTGTCGGCTTGCAGGCGGCCGGCGAACACAACGTGCGCAATGCGCTGGCGGCCGTGGCATGCGCGATCGGCGCCGGCATCGCGCCAGAACAGATCAAGCAGGGCCTGGAGGCGTTTTCTCCCGTGAATGGCCGCCTGCAGAAAAAACGTGCCGCCAACGGCGCCACCATCATCGATGACACGTATAACGCCAATCCCGATTCGGCGCGCGCGGCCATCGATGTGCTGGCGCAGGCAGCGGCACCGCGCATCCTGGTGCTGGGCGAGATGGGCGAAGTCGGCACGCAGGGGCAGCAGTTCCACGAAGAGATCGGCGCTTACGCCGCCGCCAAAGGCATCGAACACGTGCTGGCGACGGGCGGCCTGGCGCGCCATCTGGTCAATCCGGTGCAGGAAGCCGCGAGCCAGGAATCAGGCACGGTCGTGGAGTATTTCGAACAGTTCGACGGTTTGCTGGCGGCGCTCGATGCGCATTTGTCCGGCCGTTCGGATGCAACAGTATTAATCAAGGGCTCCCGTTTCATGAAGATGGAACGGGCCGTGCAGCATTTGATTGGTTCAAACAACAATAACAAGGAAGCTCACTAATCATGCTGCTCTGGCTCGCTCATTATTTCCAGGACGACATTGGCCCACTGCGGGTCTTTAACTTCATCACGTTCCGCGCCGTCTTCGCCACCTTGACGGCGATCCTGATCGGCCTGTGCGCCGGTCCCGCCGTGATCCGCATGCTCACGCGCATGAAGGTCGGCCAGGCCGTGCGTACGGACGGCCCGCAAACGCATCTGAAAAAACACGGCACCCCCACCATGGGCGGTGTGCTGATTCTCATCGCCATCGGCATTTCCACCTTGCTGTGGGCCGACCTGTCGAACCGCTTCATCTGGCCCGTGCTGATCGTCACCCTGGGCTTTGGCGCCATCGGCTGGGCCGACGACTACCGCAAGGTGGTGCACCAGGATCCGGAAGGCATGCGCTCGCGCGAGAAATACTTCTGGCAGTCGCTGATCGGCCTCGCCGCCGCCTTTTACCTGGCGTTTTCCGTCTCCATCTCCGAGCCCAATGCCGGCCAGGTGTGGAATCTGATCTACGCCTGGGTGCAATCGGGCTTCGCCATGGACTTGCCGCCGAAGGCCGATCTGATCGTCCCGTTCTTCAAGACCATCAGCTATCCGCTGGGCGTGTGGGGCTTCATCGCGCTGACCTATTGCGTCATCGTCGGCACCAGCAACGCCGTCAATTTCACCGACGGCCTCGATGGTCTGGCCATCATGCCAACCGTGATGGTGGGCACGGCTCTGGGCCTGTTCGCCTATCTGACGGGTAACGCCACGTATGCGCGCTACCTGTTCATCCCGCACATTCCTGGCGCCGGCGAGCTGGTGATCTTCTGCGGCGCGCTGGCCGGTTCCGGCCTGGCCTTCCTCTGGTATAACACGCACCCCGCGAAAGTGTTCATGGGCGACGTGGGCGCGCTGGCACTGGGCGGCGCATTGGGTACCGTCGCCGTCATCGTGCGCCAGGAAATCGTCCTGTTCATCATGGGCGGCATCTTCGTCGTTGAAACGCTGTCCGTGATCATCCAGGTCGTCTGGTTCAAGTACACCAAGAAGCGCTTTGGCGTTGGCCGCCGCGTCTTCCTGATGGCGCCATTGCATCACCATTTTGAACAAAAAGGCTGGAAGGAGACGCAGGTTGTCGTGCGTTTCTGGATCATCACCATGATGCTGGTGCTGCTCGGCCTGACCACCTTGAAGCTGCGCTGATGATGTACGACGCTAAAACCGCACTGGTACTGGGCCTCGGGGAGTCAGGCCTGGCCATGGCCCTGTGGCTGGCCCGCAGCGGTGCGACCGTGCGGGTAGCCGATACAAGGGAAACCCCGGAGCGCCTGGCAGCCTTGCAGGCCGCCGTGCCGCAGGCGCAGTTCATCGCCGGCGCCTTCACGGCCGACCTGCTCGATGGCGTCGACTTCGTCGCCGTCAGCCCTGGCCTGGCACCTGGCCGCGAACTGGCGGCAATCGCGCCGGCCGCAGTTGAAAAAAATATCCCCGTGTGGGGCGAGATCGAACTGTTCGCGCAGGCGCTGGCCGCGCTCAAGGCGGAACGCGGCTATGCGCCGAAAGTCATCGCCATCACTGGCACGAATGGCAAGACGACCGTCACCAGCCTGGTAGGCCTGCTGTGCGAACGCGCGGGATTGCTCACGCGCGTAGCCGGCAATATCAGCCCGGCCGCACTGGACGTGCTGCGCGAAGTGCTCGATGCCGAACCGGCGCCGCAGCCTGTGGCTGAAGGAGAAGAAGCCGCCGAAGCCGTCGCCAGCACCTTGCCGCAGGCGTGGATCCTGGAGCTATCGAGCTTCCAGCTGCACACGACGTTCAGCCTGCAGGCCGATGCGGCCACGGTCTTGAATCTGTCGCAGGACCACCTGGACTGGCATGGCGACATGGCGGCCTACGCTGCCGACAAGGCGCGCATCTTCGGCGACCAGACCGTGCGCATCCTGAACCGCGACGATGCGCTTGTGATGCACATGGCCGATCCGCTGGCCGAGACGATCACCTTCGGCACGGGCGAGCCGGCGGAAGTCGACAGCTTTGGCCTGGTGAATGAACGGGGCATCTTCTGGCTGGCGCAGGCCGTGCCCAGCGAAGAAGTGATCGAGAAAAAACGCAGAAAGAACGATCCGGCGCCGGAACCGGTGCCGACGATGGCGAAAAAACTGATGCCGGCCGACGCGCTGAAAATCCGCGGCCAGCACAATGCCGCGAATGCGCTGGCGGCGCTGGCCCTGTGCCGCGCCATCGGCTTGCCATTCGCGCCGCTGCTGCATGGCTTGCGCGAATACCAGGGCGAGCCGCACCGCGTGGAACTGATCACGGCCGTCAATGAAGTCGAGTATTACGACGACAGCAAGGGCACGAACGTGGGCGCGACGGTAGCCGCCCTGTTTGGCCTGGGCAAGGCGTTTGGCGGCGCGGAACAGCGTCTGGTGCTGATCGCCGGCGGCGACGGCAAGGGGCAGGATTTCTCGCCCCTGGCCGAACCCGTGTCGCGCTACGTGCGCGCCGTGGTGCTGATCGGGCGCGATGCGCCAGCCTTGCGCGCGGCGCTTGAACCGTCCGGCGTGGACATCGTCGACTGCGCCAGCTTGCCGGAAGCCGTCAAGCGCGCCAGCAGCCTGGCGCTGGCCGGCGATTGCGTGCTGCTGTCTCCCGCGTGCGCCAGCCTGGACATGTTCAAGAACTATGCGCACCGCGCGCAGGTGTTTGTTGACGCCGTGCGCGACATCGCCCTGGAAAACGGACAGGATATCTGATGGCCTTCCAACTGCCCTTCAGCTTTGGTTCCGGCTCGGCTGCCAAGCCGCTGGATAGCCGCGCGCGGCAGTCGAAGATGATGGACTATGACAAGCCGCTGGTATGGGTCGTTCTGCTACTCATGTTGCTGGGCATGGTGATGGTGTATTCGGCGTCGATTTCGCTGTCGGATGCGCGCAAGTTCGCCGCCTACACGAACAATTATTTCGTCGTGCGCCAGGCGCTGTTCATCGGTATTTCGATCATTGTCGGCGCGCTGGTGTTCCGCATCCCCGTCGCCACCTGGCAAAAGATGGCGCCGTGGCTGTTCATCGGCACCCTGGTGCTGCTGGTGATGGTCTTGATACCGGGCCTGGGCGTGTCGGTCAATGGCGGTCGCCGCTGGCTGAACCTGCCGGGCCTGCGGCCGCAGCCGTCCGAGCTGATGAAGGTGGTGATGGTGCTGTACGCGGCCGACTACACGGTGCGCAAGCAGGAATACATGCACAAGCTGACCAAGGGTTTCATGCCGATGGCGCTGGCCGTCAGCTTCGTCGGCCTGCTGCTGCTGATGGAGCCCGACCTCGGTGCTTTCGGCGTGATCGTCTGCATCGCCATGGGCATCCTGTTTTTGGGCGGCGTCAACGCCATCTGGTTCGGCGGCATCGGCGCCATGCTGACGGCGATCTTCGTCACCATCATCGCCCTGTCGAAATTCCGCCGCGAGCGGTTTTTTGCGTATCTCGATCCGTGGCAGGAAGACAATGCGCTGAACAAGGCGTATCAGCTGACGCACTCCTTGATCGCCTTCGGGCGCGGCGAGCTGTTTGGCGTGGGACTGGGCGGCAGCGTGGAAAAGCTGCATTACCTGCCCGAAGCGCATACGGACTTCTTGCTGGCCGTGATCGGCGAGGAACTGGGCCTGGTCGGCGTGCTGGTCGTGATCGGCATGTTTTACTGGATTATCAAGCGGGCGTTCGACATCGGCCGCCAGGCGATCGCCATCGACCAGACCTTCGCGGGACTGACGGCGAAGGGCATCGCCATCTGGATCGGCGTGCAGACCTTCATCAACATGGGCGTGAACCTGGGCCTGCTGCCGACCAAGGGCCTGACCTTGCCCTTGATGAGCTATGGCGGCACGGGCGTACTGATTAACTGTATCGGCCTGGCGATCCTGCTGCGCATCGACTACGAAAACCGGATCCTGATGCGCGGGGGCCGGCTATGAACAACGTGACGAACTTGAAAACGACAAAAAGACTGATGATCATGGCGGCCGGCACCGGCGGCCATATTTTCCCGGGCCTGGCGATTGCGCAGACGATGCGCGCGCGCGGCTGGGAAGTGAGCTGGCTGGGCACGACCCATGGCATGGAGCAGGACCTGGTGCCGAAGAGCGGCATTCCCATGGACGCCATCGCGTTCTCCGGCATGCGCGGCAAGGGCCTGGCGCATACGCTCAAGGGCGGCTTCAAAATGCTGGCCAGTTTCTTTGCCATCCGCCGTTTCATCGCCAGCCGCAAGCCGGACGTGGTGATGGGCATGGGCGGCTACGTCACCGTGCCGGGCGGCCTGATGGCGCGCCTGAAGGGCGTGCCGCTGGTGCTGGTCAATGCCGACGCGGCGCTGCTGTTGTCGAACAAGACCCTGGTGCCGCTGGCGCAGCAGGTGTGCTTCGGCTTTCCCGCCGATTTCGGCAGCGCCGCCGGCAAGGCCGTCGTCACGGGCAATCCCGTGCGCGCCGAGATCCTCGCCATGGCGCCGCCAGCCGCGCGCTTCGCGGGCCGCAGTGGACCGCTGCGCATCCTGGTGGTCGGCGGCAGCCTGGGCGCGAAAGCGCTGAATGATAATCTGCCTGCCGCGCTGGCGCTGATGCCGGAAGCCGAGCGTCCGCTGGTGACGCACCAGTCGGGCAAGAAGAATATCGACGCCCTGCATGCCGCATATGCGCAGGCGGGCGTGCAAGCCAATGTGGTCGACTTCATCGACGACATGGCCAAGGCGTATACCGAGGCCGACCTGGTGATTTGCCGCGCAGGCGCGATCACCCTGTCGGAATTGACGGCGGCCGGCGTGGCCAGCGTGCTCGTGCCGCTGGTGGCGTCGACCACCAGCCACCAGCGCGACAACGCGCAATGGATGGCGAAACAAGGCGCGGCGATTCATCTGCCGCAGACGGAAATGAGCGCGGCGTCGCTGAGCACATTGCTGACGTCCTTGACGCGGGATACCTGCCAGCACATGGCGCAAGCGGCGCTGGCAGCAGGCAAGCGCGACGCCAATGAGGCGATCGCACACGTATTGGAAAAACTGGCATGAGGTTAGCTCTGTGAAGCATAAAGTAAACAATATCCACTTTGTCGGCATTGGCGGCAGCGGCATGAGCGGCATTGCCGAAGTGCTGGTCAACCTCGGCTACAAGGTGTCGGGTTCGGACCTGGGCAGCAATGCGGCGACGCAGCGCCTGGCGAGCCTGGGCGCGACCGTCATGCTGGGTCACGCGGCCGAGAACATCGGCGACGCCGATGCGGTGGTGACGTCGGGCGCCGTCCCGCAAGACAACCCGGAAGTGGCGGCCGCGCGCGCGCGCAAGATTCCGCTGGTGCCGCGCGCCGTGATGCTCGGCGAGTTGATGCGTTTGAAACGCGGCATTGCGATTGCCGGCACGCACGGCAAGACGACGACCACCAGCCTGGTCGCCTCCGTGCTGGCGCAGGGCGGTCTCGACCCTACTTTCGTCATCGGCGGCCGTTTGACCAGCGCCGGCGCGAACGCCAAGCTGGGCTCGGGCGACTATCTGGTGGCCGAAGCCGATGAATCGGACGCCTCGTTCCTGAATCTGACGCCGATGATCGAAGTGATCACGAATATCGACGCCGATCACATGGATACCTACGAGCACGATTTCGAAAAGCTCAAGCAGGCCTTCGTGCAGTTCACGCACCGCTTGCCTTTCTATGGCCGCGCCATGCTGTGCATCGACGATCCGCACGTACGCGCCATCATCCCGTCCGTCACCAAGCCGGTCACCACCTACGGTTTCGCGGAAGACGCGCAAGTGCGCGCCATCAACGCGCGTGCCGTGGGCCTGGAAATGCATTTCACGGTGCTGCAGGAAGGCTATCCCGACCTGGACGTGGTGCTGAACCAGCCGGGCATGCACAATGTGCAGAATGCCTGCTCGGCGATCGCCATCGCGCGCGAAATCGGCATCGCCGACAGCGCCACGCAGCAAGGCCTGGCGGAATTTTCCGGCGTGGGCCGCCGCTTCACGCGCTACGGCGACGTGGCGCTGCCGAACGGCGGCAGCTTCGCGCTGGTCGACGATTTCGGCCATCACCCTGTGGAAACGGAAGTGACCCTGGCCGCCGCGCGCGCCGCCTATCCGGGCCGCCGCCTGGTGCTGGCGTTCCAGCCGCACCGCTACAGCCGCACACGCGACCTGTTCGAAGATTTCGTGAAAGTGCTCGGTGCGCCCGACGTATTGCTGCTGTCCGAAGTGTATGCGGCAGGCGAAGCGCCTATCGTCGCCGCCGACGGCCGCGCCCTGGCGCATGCGCTGCGCGCGCGCGGCAAGATCGAACCGATTTTCGTCGAATCCATGAAGGACATGGCCGACACCATCATGAGCGTGGCGCGCGACGGCGACGTCGTGCTGACCATGGGCGCGGGCTCGATCAGCGGCATCCCGCAACAACTGACTACGTATCCATCCAACACTGTAAAGGCCTGACGTGAACCAAGCTTCAGCTATCGACGTAAAACAATTGGGCAAGGTCGGCGTCCTGTTCGGCGGCAGTTCGGCCGAGCGCGAAGTGTCGCTGATGTCCGGCACGGGCGTGCTGGCGGCACTGAAAAGCCGTGGCGTGGACGCGCACGCGTTCGACACGGGTGAACGCAGCCTGGCCGAACTGGCCGCTGAACAATTCGACCGCGTCTTCATCGCGCTGCACGGCCGCTTCGGCGAAGACGGCAGCCTGCAGGGCGCGCTGGAACAGCTGGGCATTCCCTACACGGGCAGCGGCGTGATGGCTTGCGCGGTGGGCATGGACAAGGTTTACACCAAGATGATCTGGCTGATGCATCAACTGCCGACGCCACAGTACGCGGTGCTCGATGACAGCTCCGACCTGGCCAAGGTCGCCGCGGAACTGGGCTTGCCGCTGATCGTCAAGCCGCCGCACGAAGGTTCGAGCATCGGCATCACCACCGTCAACGAAGCATCGGCCTTCCAGGCAGCCTACGATATCGCCGCCGGTCTCGATGATTCGGTGCTGGCCGAGGAATTCATCACGGGCCGCGAATTCACCGTCGCGATCCTGGGCAAGGGCGCCACGGCGCGCGCGCTGCCGCCGATTGAGATCGTCGCGCCGCAAGGCAATTACGATTACCAGAACAAGTACTTCACGGATGACACGCAGTATTTCTGCCCGCCGCAGCTGGACCCGGCGATCGTGGCGGAGATGGAACGCATCGCCGTGGCAGCCTACCGCGCCCTCGGCTGCGAAGGCTGGGGACGGGTCGACGTGCTGATGCGCGCGGCCGACAGCAAGCTGTTCCTGCTGGAAGTGAATACCTCGCCCGGCATGACGGGTCACTCGCTCGTGCCGATGGCGGCGCGCGCGGTGGGCATCAGCTATGAAGACCTGTGCCTGGAAATCGTCGCTGGCGCGCGTCTGAAAATGCACAAGGGACAGCACTGATATGTGGCATGACGCTAAAAGCCTCAATACGACTGCCAACGGCTTGCTGGCCGCGGTTCTGGTCGTGTGCGTGGCGGCCGGCGTCTGGTGGGTGTCGCAGCGTCCCATGTTCGACCTGCGCACGATCAAGGTGGAAAGCGCGGACGACAAGGGCCTGCGCCACGTGAATTACCTGACCCTGCGCAGCGGCACCTTGGGCCGCATCAAGGGCAACTTCTTCACGACCAACCTGGAAAGCGTGCGCGGCGTGTTTGAATCGGTGCCCTGGGTACGCCGTGCCAGCGTGCGGCGCGAGTGGCCGAACCAGCTGATCGTGGCGCTGGAAGAACACGAAGCGCTGGGCACCTGGGGCGAGGACGGGCGTTTGCTGTCGGTCAAGGGCGACGTGTTTACGGCCAATGTGGCCGAAGCGGAAGACGACCATGAATTGCCAGCGTTTGCCGGCCCCGATGGCAGCGAAAAGGAAGTACTGGCCACCTACGTGCAGCTGGCCAAGTGGTTTGCGCCGCTGAAGATGGTGCCGGAAACCCTGTCGCTGTCGAGCCGCTATGCGTGGACCGTGAAACTGGATAACGGCATGAGCGTGGCGCTGGGGCGCGAACAGAATCATACGACCCTGAAGGCGCGGGTCGACCGGCTGGTGGGCATCTATCCGCAACTGGCGAGCCGGCTGGAAAATATCGACACGATCGATATGCGCTACCAGAATGGCCTGGCGCTCAGTTCCGCCGGCCTGGTGATACCGGCCGAAGGCAAGGATGGAAAGCCAGTCATGAAGAAGAAAAACAGTAGTCCGGTTAAAAAACCGACTTAACCGAATAATTTTAATTTATAGCCCATACAGTAGGCGACAGAAATGACAAAAGACGCGAAAAACCTGATCGTCGGCCTCGACATCGGCACCTCGAAAGTGGTGGCGGTGGTAGCCGAAGTGATGTCCGACGGGCGCCACGAAGTGATCGGGCTGGGCCAGCACGAATCGAAGGGCCTGAAAAAAGGCGTGGTGGTCAATATCGAGGCCACGGTGGAGTCCATCCAGCGCGCGCTGGAAGAGGCCGAGCTGATGGCCGACTGCAAGATCCGCAATGTGTACGCGGGCATTGCGGGCAGCCATATCCGCAGCTTCAATTCCAGCGGCATGGTGGCCATCAAGGACAAGGAAGTGACGGCGACCGACGTGGCGCGCGTCATCGAGACGGCAAAAGCGGTTAACATTCCGACCGATCAGCAATTGCTGCACACGGTGCCGCAAGAGTTCATCGTCGACAGCCAGGAAGATGTTCGCGAGCCTATCGGCATGAGCGGCATCCGCCTGGAGGTGAAGGTGCATATCGTCACCGGCGCCGTGTCGGCGGTGCAGAACATCGTCAAGTGCGTGCGCCGCTGCGGCCTGGAAGTATCGGACCTGATCCTGCAGCCGATGGCGTCCGCCGATGCGGTGCTCACGCCCGACGAGAAGGAACTGGGCGTGGTGCTGATCGACATCGGCGGCGGCACGACCGATGTGGCGGTATTTTCCGATGGCGCGATCCGCCATACGGCAGTCATCCCCATCGCCGGCGACCAGATCACCAACGACATCGCCATGGCCTTGCGCACCCCGACCGCGGAAGCGGAAGAAATCAAGATCCGCTATGGCGTGGCCAAGCAGGTCCTGGCCGATCCCGGCGAATCGCTGGAAGTGCCTGGACTGGGCGACCGCGGCCCGCGCAACCTGTCGCGCCAGGCGCTGGCGGCCGTGATCGAACCGCGCGTCGAAGAACTGTTCGCCATGGTGCACCAGGTGGTGCGCGAATCCGGCTACGAGGGCGTGCTGTCGTCGGGCATCGTGCTCACGGGCGGCACCTCCATCATGCCCGGCATGGTGGAAATGGCGGAAGACATTTTCCTGAAACCGGCGCGCCTTGGCACGCCCGAGTATCGGGGCCAGCTGGCCGACGTGGTGCGCAGTCCGCGCTATGCCACGGTATTGGGCCTGCTGCTGGAAGCGAAGAAGCAATACCTGCGCGGCCACATCGTGACGCGTCAGGACGGCTCGGTGAAGGCAGTCTGGCAGCGCATGAAGGAATGGTTTTTAGGGAATTTTTAAGGGCATGATTTGCGCCCGGCAGTACAGGTTTTTTGGCAGCATCGCAGGTACACACACATAACTTTATTTTATATTTAACCGCAGTTTTCAATCTCCAGTTCTCCTACCAATATGAGGCCTGGCGCTTGGAAACCGCATCTGATAGGAGCACATCATGGAGTTCGATATGGTCGATAACACAGCTTTAGGTACCGTCATCAAGGTCGTCGGCGTCGGCGGTGCGGGTGGCAATGCAGTCCAACACATGATCAACAAAGGCATGTCGGGTGTGGAGTTCATTGCCGCCAACACCGACGCACAGGCCCTGTCGACATCGAAAGCCCATAACATCATCCAGATCGGCGATACCGGTCTGGGCGCCGGCATGAAGCCTGCCGTCGGCCGCCAGTTGGCCGAAGAATCGCGCGCGCGCATCGCCGATTCGCTGCGCGGCGCGCACATGGTCTTCATCGCCGCCGGCATGGGCGGCGGCACGGGCACGGGCGCCGCTCCCATCGTGGCCGAAGTGGCCAAGGAACTGGGCGCGCTGACGGTGGCCGTGGTATCGAAACCGTTCTCGTACGAAGGCCAGAAGTGCATGGACATCGCCGACGAAGGCCTGGAGCAGCTGTCCCTGCACGTCGACTCGCTGATCATCATCCTCAACGAAAAGCTGGAAGAGATCTACGAAGACGAAAGCATGCTGGAATGGATGCAGCACGCCGATGATGTGCTCAACAACGCGGTGGCCGGCATTGCCGAGATCATCAACGTGCCTGGCCATATCAACGTCGACTTCAACGACGTGAAAACCATCATGGGCGAGCAGGGCAAGGCCATGATGGGCACGGCGACGGCGTCCGGTGTCGACCGCGCGCGTATCGCCGCCGAACAGGCTGTCGCTTCGCCGCTGCTGGACGGTATCGACCTGTCCGGCGCGCGCGGCGTGCTGGTCAACGTCACGGCCAGCCGTGGCTTGAAAGGTAAAGAGATCAAGGAAGTCATGGCTGCCGTGCGCGCGTTTGCCGCGCCGGACGCGTCGATCGCGCAGGGTATCGCCTACGACGACGCCATGGGCGACGACATCCGCGTGACCGTGGTGGCCACGGGTCTGGGCCGTGCGAAGAAAAACATCCAGCTGGTACCGCAGCAAGTGCTGCGCACCGGTACCCACAACAGCCCGTTGACCCCATCGGCTGCCATGGGTAGCGCGCAGGCGGCGACGACGACGGTTGGCGTGGCCACGCCGGCCGCCGGTTTCGACGGCATGAAGGCGCCGGCAGTATGGCGCCGCGAATCGGCTTCCGAGCAAGTGCGCGCGATGGAAAAGAATGGCATGGAGACGTACGACATTCCAGCCTTCCTGCGCAAACAGGCTGACTAAGGTGGTTTGATGTATGCAACGATGACGGCGGCCTGAGGGTCGCCGTTTTTTTGCCGGTTTTTGACTTTTGACTTTGCCTTTCCGGCCATTTTCTGCACAAATACGGCAAGTCAGGCATACTATCGCGCAGTGTCGGCATCATGCCGGCAGCATCCTCAACCGACAGTACACAAGGAGTCAACATGACCATCAAGATCGGCGACACCCTGCCAGAAGGCACCCTGGCTGAATTCATCGAAAGCGAAACCGAAGGTTGCGCACTGGGCCCGAACACGTTCAACGTGCAAGACCTGGTCAAGGGCAAGAAGATCGCCATCTTCGGCCTGCCAGGCGCCTACACCCCGACCTGCTCCGCACAGCACGTGCCAGGCTACGTGCAGCACGCTGCCGACCTGAAAGCCAAAGGCGTCGATGAAATCTGGTGCATCTCCGTCAACGATGCGTTCGTGATGGGCGCCTGGGGCCGCGATCAGAAAGCCACCGGCATCGTGCGCATGATGGCTGACGGTAATGCCGCTTACAGCAAGGCACTGGGCCTGGACGCCGATTTCTCCAAGCACGGCATGGGCACGCGCTCGCAGCGCTACTCGCTGCTGGTCGACAATGGCGTCGTGACGCAATTGAACGTCGAGCAGGGCGGCAAGTTTGAAGTATCGAATGCCGAGACGCTGCTGGGCCAGCTGGCTTAAGCAGAGCGTAGGCTGGGTAGGCCTGTGTAGGCCGGCGTAGGTCGGCTTAGCGCAGCGTAAGCCGACGTGCTGAGTTGTCATCACGTTTGCTGTGGCATCGTTGGATTACGCGCTACGCGCTAATCCAACCTACGCGTAAATCAAAACGGCGCCATCGGCGCCGTTTTGACGTTTACTGTACCGACGGTTTTGTTGCCTCGAACATGGCCGCATCGATGCTGAACGAATAATCGTCCTGCAGCGCGAAATATGTTCTCGCTTCCTCGGGCGCGCCATCGAACAGGTTGCGGATGGCCGCCACTCTTTCGCTTGGTGTGCGCATGCGCGCCACCCATTCATCGAACTGCATCGTCAGCTTCCACACGCTGCGCAAGCTGTGGCTAAAACCTGCGTTGTCGAACTTGGCACCCCATTCGCAGGTGCGGTAGTCGCGCACGTGGGACGCGTCGCGCAGCATTTCCACCGCCTGCAAGGTGCTGTCGTACAGGGCCGTCTTGGGCGCGACGATGTCGACCACGAGCAAGGTGCCGTTCGGGCGCAGCACGCGCCACGCTTCCGCCAGTGCTCCCGCCACGTCGTTCCAGTGGTGCGCGGAAAAGCGCGTGACGACCATGTCGAAGCTGGCGTCGGCAAACGGCAGGCGCGCCACGTCGCCCTGCTGCGTGCTGATGTTGTGCAAGCCGCGCTGCGCCTTCGCGTGGTCGACGACGTCGAGCATGGGCTGGGCCAGGTCGTAGGCGACTACCGATTGCGCCACGGGAGCGACGGCAAAGCTGGCGTGGCCAGCGCCGCAGCCCAGGTCGAGCACCACCGGTTTGCCGTGGCGGCGCGCGCATTCCTGCATCAGCACCAGGTCGGCGCCTTGCGCGTGGACGGCGCTGCTCAGGTAGGCGTTGGCCGTCTTGCCAAACTCTTCGGTAACGACATCGTGCTGCTGCATGGTTTTCTCCTGGTGATGGGTGAGTTCCTGCAGAATAGGGATAAAATTATCCTGTAACAAGACCATAACTTATACTGGTATATTTACTACCATGCAGCCTTGCCATGTCGAACAAACTCGCTGAATTCATCCGCGCCCGGCGCGAAGCCGTCACCCCCGCCATGGCTGGCTTGCCCGGTGGCGGGCGGCGGCGCACGCCGGGCTTGCGGCGCGAAGAGCTGGCGCAGCTGTGCGACGTCAGTCCCACCTGGCTGACGTGGCTGGAGCAGGGGCGGCCCGTGTCGGCCTCGGCCAAGATGCTGGCCCGCCTGGCGCAGGTGCTGCAGCTGAGCGCGGCCGAGCGCGCCTATCTGTTCGAGGTGGCCGATAAGCATGACCCCAGTCATGGGACGGGCGAGGGCGGGGGGCCTGCCAGCGCCGAACTGGCCGCCATCGTGTCCGCCATCGACGCGCCCGCGTACATCCTCGACCGGGAATGGAACGCCGTGGCGTGGAACGGGGCCGCGTCCACCTTGTTTGCTGGCTGGCTGCAGGCAGGGGAGGGCGCGCCGAACCAACTGCGCTTCATGTTCCTCGATGCGGCTGCGCGCGAGCTCGTCGTCGGTTGGCCCGAGCGGGCGCGCCGCCTGGTGGCGGAGTTCCGCGCCGATATCGGTCGCCACGCAGACCAGGCGCCACTGGCCGGCCTGATTGCGGAACTGACCGGCGCCAGCCTGGAATTCCGGCTGTGGTGGAGTGCGCAGCAAGTACTGGGGCGCGATGGCGGCTTGCGCAGCTTCCAGCATCCGCTGCAGGGTGCGCTCAGTTTCAACCAGGTGACCTTGCACCTGGCGCGCCAGCATGAACTGAAGCTGGTGATGCTGTTGCCTGTGTCGTAGACGTCACTCGCGTGCTTGCCAGGTCCCGGCGTGCTCGTGCCGCTCTGCACCTGCAATGCGCGCTTGCATGGCTGCTGTCATGTGGACATTGCGCTGGGCGTCAACCATCAGCACTTCTTTCAGGTCGAGTTTTTCCGCCATCGCTTGCCAGTCTCGGGGGCCGGTGATGAACAGCGGTTTGGAGTGGCCGTCCGAGCGCAGGCCAGGGTCGCGGCCGCCGCTGGCGATGATGGTGACCGAAGCGACCAGATCGATCGGGTAGCCGCTGCGCGGGTCGATGATGTGCGGGCGGCGCTTGCCGTCCTTCATGAAGTAGCGTTCATAGTCACCGCTGGTGCCGATCGCTTCGTTGTCGCGCAAAGCGATCTGCGCAACTGTCCCGGCGCCACGCGGATCGCGGATGCCGACCTGCCACGGTCGTTCACCGGGCTGGCCGATGGCGATGACGTTGCCACCGATGTTGACCAGCGCCGCCTTGACGTGCGCTTCGCGCAGCAGCGCGGCGGCGCGGTCGAGCGCGTAACCTTTGGCGTAGCCGCCGAGGTCGATCATGACGGCAGGGTTGACGCTGCTGATGATGTTGCCGTTGTAGCGCAGGTCGGACAGCGATGGCCGCGCGTCGACCCAGCGCTTGATCTCGGCGGCCGGCGGTCCCTGCGCGCCGATGTCGTTTTTCTGGAAGCCCCACAGCCTGATCAGATGCCCAATGGTGGGGTTGAACAGCAGGCCGGAACGCACTGACAGCTTCTCGGCCGATTTTAGCAGGCCGACCATTTCAGCGTCGGCGCGCATTGGCTCGCCTTTGGCGATGCTGTCGTTGAGGGCGGTGAGCATGCTTGGCTCCCACGCGTGGAATTTACGGTGCAGGCGATCGAATTCTCTCAATACCTCGGCGCCAAGCAGGTCGGCGCGCTGCTGCGAACCACCGTAGATGGTGATGTCGACCGTGGTGCCGAACACGTGGCCCCGGGTTTTGTAGAGGCGTTCCTCGCCGGAACAAGCAGTCAGGAACAGCAGTAGCGCCAGCAGCGTGCGGGTGAACATGGAATGTCTCCGGGTGTGGCCGCCGCGCGCAGGCGGCGGCCAGCAGTTTTAATTGCTCTTGGCGACCATGTAGTCGACCAGTGCTTTCACTTCATCATCCTTCAGGCCTGGATTGCCGCCGCGTGGCGGCATCATTTTCACGCCGTTGATGGCGCTCAGGTACAGCGCCGGCTTGCCTTTGGCGATACGCGGTTTCCATCCCGCCTTGTCGCCAACCTTGGGCGCGCCCATGATGCCGCTGCCGTGGCAGGCCAGGCAGGTGGTGGAGTAGGTTTTCTCAACCTTGGCGGCGTCCGGCGCGGCGGCGGCGCTGGTGGCAGAGGTGATGGCTGCCAGCATTGCTGCCAGTGCAAGTAGTTTCTTCATGGTCTGTCTCTTTTCAAAAGTAAGTCGGCAAATGCCGGGGTAAAAACGGACCGGCGCTTTCCGCCGAACGGCAATGCCGGCCCAGGCGGTGGTGCTTCAATGCGCCATGGCGTGCGTCGGCATGGCGCCGCTGGCTTCGTTCAGCAGGGCCGGCGTGATCTGCTTGAAGCGCAGCACGCGGCCGCCTTCCTTGCGAACAAACGCTTCCGCGTCCACCTGCCGGCTGAACGAGGCGATGGCCGGGCCCATCGAGCCCTGCGCCTTGCTGCCTAATACATAGAGCGCGTCGTGTGCCCCGATCCAGTGGCCTTGCGGCTGTTGCCAGTTGGCGCTGCCCATGTCCTGCACGTAGAAGGCGCTGGTGGCGCGACGCTGTTCCGGCGCCAGCATTTCACCGAGCAGTTCTTTTACGTCACAGAAGTAGCTGGTCTTGCCGTCGGCGAAGCGAACCTGCGCTTTCGGCCCGGGGAAGTCGCGCAGCAGCATGCCGTCCAGCGCACACGCGGCTTCGTCGGACGGATCAATGGCTGGCAGGTTGGTGGCGCTGTACGTGCAGGCGGCCAGCGCAAGGGTGGCCAGTGCGGCCAGCGCGCTCCTGCGCAGGTGGAAAATAGTCATGAAAATCTCCTGAGTGCGATAGAAAACGGTAAAAAAATCCAGGCTAGCATCACGCCCGACAGCAGCGCCGGGTGGGTCCAGCCTTGCGGCATCACGGTGGCCAGGCCATACATGGCTTGCGCCTGGTCCGAGCTGAACACGTTCAGCAGGCGAAATACGTCGGCCGGGTTCAGCATCAGCATGGCGGCGAACAGGCCGCTACCGAGCTGGCCCTGGCTGAGCACCATCACCCCCATCAGCAGCAGGTCGAACACCAGCACGAACAGGAACCACAGCGCCAGTGCAATGCCGCTGGCGCGGACGCGGTCGCGGGTGCTGACCGATACCAGCATGGCAATGCTGAGGAAGGCCAGTCCCATCAGCACGGCGCTGGCGACGAATTGGGCGTAGCGCCAGCCCTCGGCCACAGTCAGTTGCGAGAACAGCGGCAGCAGGCCGGCGCCAAAGCCGATCGCGGTGGCGCTGGTGAGCGCCGCCGCCAGGCCGAGATATTTACCGAGCAGCACTTCCAGCGGCGTCACCGGCATCGACAGCAGCAGTTCCAGCGCGCCGCGCTCACGCTCGCCGACAATCGCGTCATAGCCGAGTATCAGGGCGATCAGCGGCACCAGATAGATCACCAGGCTGGACAGGCTGGCGATAGTGGCGTCGATGCCGTGGAAACCAACCTGTCCCTGCTGGGCTGCGCCGAAGTAGGCGATGGCCAGCGCGAAGAAGGCAAACACCAGCGCCACGGCCAGCACCCAGCGGTTGCGCAGCCGCTCACGCCATTCTTTTGCGGCCAGCACGCCGACCTGGCGCCATTCAATGCGTGCGCGCATGGGTGCCTCCGTAGCCGAGAAATACTTGTTCCAATGTCGATTCCTGAATCGCGATGTCGTCGGCGCAAGCGGCCAGCTGGCGCAGCACCGCCATCTTGTCGGCCCTGGCGCAGCGCACGTGCAGCTGTTCGCCATGCGCCTCCAGCGCCAGCTCCAGCGGCAACGCGGCCAGCGCCGCGCGCACGCCCGCCTGCAGCGCAGGCGCAATCGTGGCGGTAATGGTCAGCATCCGGGGCGCATGGGTACCCGTCCGCAGCTGCCTCAGCGTGCCTTGCGCGGCCACCGTGCCGCTCTGCATGATGAGCAGCTGGTCGACCCTGTGCTCGATCTCTGCCAGGATGTGTGAGGTGATGACGATGGTGGCGCCGCGGTCCTGCGCGGTGCGCAAGATGGCGTAAAAGTCGGCGATGCCTTGCGGGTCCAATCCGTTGGTCGGCTCATCGAGGAAGATCAGGTCCGGATCGCCCAGCAGAGCCTGCGCCAGGCCGAGCCGCTGGCGCATGCCCTTGGAGTACCCCTGTACCGGCCGCGCGGCGGCATGCGTCAGGCCCACCAGGTCGAGCAACGGTGCGCAAGCAGCGCGCGCAATGTGCTTCAAGTCCGCAAAAAAGTGCAGTACTTCCTGGCCACTCAGGTTGTCGTAGGTGAGAAAACTTTCCGGCAGATAGCCGACGCGCCGGCGCGTCTGGCGAAAGGCAGGTTCGGCCGCGTTCTGGCCCAGTACGTGCAGCGTGCCGGCGCAGGGCGTGATCAGACCGAGCATCAGCTTGAATAGCGTACTCTTGCCGGCGCCATTGTGGCCGATCAGGCCGAACATGGCGCCATGGGCGATGTCAAAGCTGACGTCCTGCAGCACCGTGAGCGCGCCGTAGCGATGCCGGATGCCGCGCAGGCTGACGGCGGCTTCAGTTGTATTCAATGCGGGGAGCGATGTCATTCCATTTCTTCCAATTCTGTGAGAGCGGGCGCATGCGCGGATGGCGGTCGACTACGCTTGGCGCGCGCAGTAGCGGAAACTGACGCGCGGCAAAGCGCAGCGTCTGCAGCGCGGGGCTGGCGCCGAGCAGCTTGAGCAGCGGGTATTGCCAGTTCAGACGGTCAACCAGGTCGTTCGCTTCATACGCCACGTCACCCTGGCCGTCGCCGTTCTGGTCCCAGCCGTTGTAATTGCTCCAGTAGTTGCCTTCCTGTTTGCCCCATTCGACATCGCGCGCGGCAACAAAGCGCACCTGCTCCTGGTTGCCGATGAAGTCGTTGCCATCGACTTGGTTGTTCGACGAGCCGGCCGACAGGTGCACGCCGGTGCGGTTATTGATGATCAGGTTGTGGCGCAGCGTGTTGTACTCGGCGTCATAGATGAAAAAACCACGGTCGTTGCCGGCCACCACGTTGTCTTCGATCAGCGAGTCCTGGATGGTGCGCAGCATGATGCCGTGATCGGTATTGCCCCACGCGATATTGCGGCGCACGGTCAGGCTGCGCACCTCCATCAGCGCCAGCCCGGCCCGGCTCAGATATACCTCGTTGTCTTCCCAGGTACTGTGGTGGGTGTTCATGTAGTGCGTGCCGTAGCGGACATGGTGGATGCGGTTGTGGCGAAATTGCGCGTCGCGCGAGACGTCGACATAGATGCCGTCGCGCGTGCCGCTGATTTCGTTGCCGGTGACGCGCGCTCCGCGCGTGTCGTACACCTGGATGCCATTGCCGCGCTGCGCCGATTGCAGGTCGCGCCGGCCGGTGATGGTGTTGTTCAGCAAGCGCGCATCGTCAACGCCTTGCAGCCAGATGCCGAACAGGTTGGCGATCAGTCGACAGTCGTTGATCTGTACGCGATGCGCGCCAGGCACGATATAAATGCCGGCGTTCTGCGCAGTGAGGTCCGCGCCGCTGTCGATCACGATCAGGCCGATCAGGGTGACGTCGGGGGCGGTGATGCGGATGGTGTCGCCGTGCCCTTGGCCGCTGATGGTGGGATGGCTGCGCCCTTGCAGCGTCAGCGCCTTGTCGACCAGCACGTGTTCGTTATACCTGCCGGGTGCGATCAGCAGTGTGTCGCCTTTCTGCGCACTGGCGATGGCCGCATTGATCGACGTGCCCGGCGCCACTTCCAGCACGGCGGCGGCCAGGCCCGGCCCATAGCCGGCCAGTATGACTGCCAGCACCAGCGCGCGCATCAGCGCCAGCAGGGTGGAAGGCGCCAGCCTCATGCGTCTTCCTTGCCTTGCGACGGCAGCGTTGAGCGCAAGCTGTCGAGCGTAAGGAAGTAGCCGTCGGCGCCGATACGCGTCAGCGCTTCGCCCTTGGCAGCGCGCCGCTTGCGCTCTTTCACCAGCGGTGGACAGGCGTGATCGTCGTAGTACATCACCATGCAGTCCAGGCACAGCATGCATTCCATCTGATCGATTTTGCCTTGGCTGTCGATGGCGTGCGAGCCGCAACCGGCGGCGCAGGCGTGGCAGCTGGTGCATTCTGCCTTGCGCTTCAGACCGAACAGACGGAACTTGCCGGGCAGCGCCAGGCCCGCGCCCATCGGGCACAGGTATTTGCAGTAGGGGCGCTCGCTGAACAGCGACAGGCCCAGAATGGCGCCGATAAAGAGCCAGAATGGCCAGCTGCGGTTCCATACGCCGACCAGGAAAGTGGTCTTGAAGGGTTCGATTTCGGCCAGATGTTCGGCTGTCTCCATTGAGAACAGGGATACGCCGATCAGGCCGAAGAAGATGGCGTACTTCAGCCAGCGCAGCTTGTCGTGCAGTGGTTTTGGCAGCAGTTTCTGCCAGCGTTTCAGGCCGATGGCGGAACCGAGTTTCAGCATCAGGTGCTGCAGCGAGCCGAATGGACATAACCAGCCGCAGAACAGGCCGCGTCCCCAGATCAGCACCGTGATGATGATGAACCACCAGAACAGGAAGATGAAGGGATCGGACAGGAACAGCTCCCAGCGCCATTGATGGATCAGCGAATGGAGCCAGGTCATGATCTGCGTGATGCTGGGCTGCGCCTTCAGGTAGAAACCGATGAAGCCGGCGCTGATGATCCACAGCACCAGCCGCGGCCAGCTGATCAAAGGCTTGTGCTTGCGCGTCGATGCACGCACCAGCCGGTCGCGTCGTGCGTACCAGATGGCGGTAAACAACAGGGTGGCGACGAAGAAGCCGATTTGCGCAATCCGGTCCAGCCAGATGTTTTGCCACGCCGGGCGCGCCGTCACCACTTTCGGATGGCCGCCTTCCAGATAGCGGGCCGGCAGCCAGTATGTCTGGTCGTAGTGGGTGAAGGTCTTGGCGCCCTTGGCGTCCACCTGATTGACCAGCAGCGTCAGCGTCCAGGGCCACGCCGGATTGAAGTGTTTCGAGCGGACGATGAAGATGCCCGATTCGCGGTATTGGGGCACATCGCCGGGCTGCAGGTGATACAGATTGAGATAGTCGGTATCGCGGAAGGTGTAGGTTTCAGGATCTTGCCGCACCTGGATGCGGTCGTAGATGCCGCCGCGCACAAAGCCCGAGCCCTTGAACGATGTCTGGCCGCTGGCGATGACGAAGATCGCATGCTCGTCCGGCTTGAGGTCGCGCATCAGGCGCTGGTAGTTGTCCTCGCCCAGCAGGCTGTTGCCCAGCGTCGGCGTGTTGAGGTAGCCGAAGTAGAGATCGATGTAGTCGCCGCGTGCGCTGTCGGCGCCGACTTCGCGCGCGGTGATCGTCAGGCGGCCGACCGAGCCCTCGTCGGCCAGCTTGCCCCAGTTGAGGCGCTCGTCGAGCGGCGTGAAGCGGGCTGGCGGCCGCGCCGCCGCAGTGAAGATGCCGACCTGGCGGCCGATCTCATAGGCGCTGCGGGAAATTACCTGGTTCTCGGCGATGGCCGTCACGGTGGCGCCGCTGATCGCGTCCAATCCCACGCTGCCATCGCCGCCACGGCCAATTTCCAGCCTGGCGTCACCGCGCAGGCCGACATATTGTCCGATGAACTTGAGCAGCGCCGATTCCGGTATGCCGGCCAGCAGGATCGGTTCGGAATGCTTGATCACGCGCACGCCGGTAATGATGCCTGCGGTGTCCATGCCGATCAGTGTAATGACCGGCTTGCCGGAATAGGCGGGAATATCCACCACGTCGGTTGACAGGAAAACGTAGCCAACGAGCTTGCCGCCGGCGTCCAGCGCTTGCACATAGCGTGGAGAACCCATGCGCTGCGAGAAGCGCTGTGCTTGCGGCATCACGTCGCGGCAGGCGGCATGCGCGCACAGGTCGGCGCCGTGCAACAGTTCGGAGGAAAGTTCAGCGTCGTAGATGTTGGCGGCGGCGATGGGCGGCGCCAGCATAGCCAGTAACATCAAGCACGACGCCAGAGAATTGAACAAGGTTTTTAAAGTAGTCGTCATGAGAATATGCCATGCCGGCTGACGCATCAGCCGGCATGGACTTGCGGGACAACTCAGGCTTCAACCAGGAAACGGCTACGCATTTCCAGATGCAGGGCGTGGCAGAAGTGCGTGCAATACAACCAGAACGCACCGGCGTGATCGGCCTTGAAAGTGACCGACTTGGTTTCCTGCGGATTGACGATAAAGTTGATGTTGTAGGTCGGGATGGCGCAACCGTGGGTCAAATCTTCGACCTTGTCGTAGTTGGTCAGGGTGAGCGTGACTTCATCGCCTTTTTTGACCTTGATGACCGGCATGCTGAACGCCGGCGCTTGCGACATCAGACGCACATGCACCTTGTTGCCCTTGCGCTCGATGCCGGCGTTTTCCGGCGTGACGGCATTCGGGAAGTCGGTCATGGTGTGGATCTGGCGCGTCTTGACCACGTCGCGGCGCACGATAATGCCATCGTGCGGTTCCGGGTAGGCAGTGTGATCGGCTATCAGCTTCATGCTGGCGCCGCTGATGTCGACCAACTGTTCGGTTTCAGGATGCAGCGGGCCGACTGGCAGGAAGCGGTCCTTGGAGAACTTGTTGCCGGAGTTGAGGTATTTGCCGTCAGCTTCCCTGGTCTCACCCATCGATGAGTAGTTATGGCCCGGCTGGTAGTGCACGTCCAGCTTCTCGATGATGACCTTGGCGTTTTTGTCGCCCTTGAACTGGGCAATGGCTGCATCCACATTCCATTTGACGGCTTGGCTGTCGAGGAACAGCGAGGTATAGGCGTTGCCCCTGCCGTCGAAGGCGGTGTGCAGCGGGCCGAGGCCGATTTCCGGTTCGGCCACCACGGTGTCGCGCGGATCCTTGACGTTACCGTCGAACCACTGCAGCACCTTGCTCAATTCAATCACGGTGGCGGTCGGCGACAGCTTGCCGGAGCAGACGAAGTATTTTCCGTCCGGGCTGGCGTTGACGCCATGCGGGTTCTTGCTGACCGGGACGTACAGCGAGATCGCGCTTTTCGGATCGGCATTGGCAGCCTTGCGGCCATCGACCACGGGGACCTTGGAACTGCCGATGGTGGTGAACTTGCCTGCCTTGACCAGGGCCTCGACGCGTTCGATATGCAGGAACACGCAGGCATCGCGCTCGGCCGCCATCATGCCGTTCAGGTCGGCGGCGTTTTCCACGTTGTACTGGTTGCAGGCGGCCAGCTTGCCGTCGTACGAGGTGGCGCACAGATCCATATTGCCGTCAACGCGCACCTGCCACATCACTTCCATGGTCTCTGCGCTGACGCAGCTGAACAACGCACCCCACTTGTCCGGATTGTCCAGGTCGCGGCCGTCGTTCGGCAGCGGGATATGGAATTCGGCGCCGCAGAACACGCGGGTGGTGTAGTCAATCTTCTGGTCGACCGGATCGCGCTTGTCAGGGAACAGGCCGTGGAAGCCGGCCACATTCGGCAGTTCGGTGATCTTGTCGCATTCCATGGTGTCCATGCGGATGCGCGCCACGCGTGAATGCAGCTTGTCGTTGATGAACAGCCAGCGGCCGTCATACGTGCCGTTCTTGTAGCTGCCGTGGACGTGGTGGGTGTCGCCGGTGATGTATTTCAGCGTGCCGTCGGGCTTGGTGCCGATGATGGCTTTCGATTCATTGGTAATACCCCAGCCGACCATGCAATCGACGTTGAACACCGGGATGCGCTTGAGCGTGCGCCCGGAAGGCAGGCCGAGCACCCGCGCTTCGCCCGAATGGCCGGAACTGATGAAAGCATAGTAGTCGTCCAGCTGGCCCGGCGCGATCTCGGTGCCGTGGTGTGCGGCCGGTGCGGCAGCGCTCTTGCCGCCGGCGGCAGCTTCCTCCTTGCAGCCGGCCAGGCCCAGCGTGACGCCTGCCAGACCCAGTGCGGCGCTCTTGCCGAGAAAGCCGCGGCGGCTCGACGGCGTGTCGTTGGTGGTATCCATCTTCTTGCTGTCCATCTCTCGTTCTCCATCGTTGCAAAATTATAAACAGACATTTTACATACATCTTTTAAAAAAACGATGATGTGGATCAAGCATTTCAGGCACCGCCGCCGCGATTGCGGCGGTACTTGATCCAGGCACTGTTTTCGTCGTCGCCCCTGATGAGCTGGCCGGCTTGCTATAATCAATCCCGGCAGCGCCTCCGCTGTGCTGGCTCCGGACGTCGCCATAATGACGTTCCCAGTGGTCCGCCCCGGGCCTGTCGTCAAGGAGCTTTCCCTGTCTTCTCGTCAAGAAAATCTGCACAGCATCTATGCGATGCTGATTGCGGTCGCCATGTTCTCGTGCATGGATACCGCCATGAAGCTGCTGTCTGCCCATTATCCCGCCACGCAGGTCACGGCGATGCGCTCGCTCAGTTCGTTGCCACTGCTGTGCGGCTACATGCTGTACCGCGGTGCGTTCAAGGGCATCTTGCGCATACGCTGGCCTATGCACCTGTTGCGCGCCGCACTCGGCATCGCCATGCTGACCACCTTTGCCTTCGGGCTGAAGTCGCTGTCGCTGGCCGAGGCATATTCGATCTTTTTTATCGCGCCGGCTTTGATCACGGCGCTGTCGGTGTGGGTGCTGAAGGAGCACGTGGGCCGCGGGCAGTGGGTGGCGATTGGCGTCGGCCTGCTGGGCGTGCTGGTGGTGCTGCGCCCCGAAGGCACCGGCTTCCTGTCGCTGGGCGGGCTGGCGATTCTGGTGGCAGCTGCCTGCTACGCCGTGTCGGCCATCAGCGCGCGCGTGCTGGCGCGCACCGACAGCACCGAGGCGATGATGTTCTGGCTGCTGACGCTGATGTCGGTTGGCGCCGTAACGCTGGCGTGGAATATCTGGGTGCCTGTGCGTGCCGAACATGGCTCAATCTTGATGGTGCTGGCGCTGTCGGGCTTCTTCGGGCAGTTGGCGATCACCAAGGCCTTCAGCACCGGCAAGGCGTCAATCGTGGCGCCGTTCGAGTACACGGCGCTGGCCTGGGGCGTGGCGATAGACTGGCTGCTGTGGCAGGCGCTGCCGGATCGCTATACCTTGCTTGGCGCGGCGATCATTATCGCCAGCGGCATCTACCTGGTGCGGCGCGAGGCCGTGCATGTGGAAAGTGAGCATCCCTAGCATTTCTTTGCCGGTCAGCATTCCACGCCGCAACTGGATATAATCGACAGATGTTAAAACAACGCACCATCAAACAACAGGTCCGCACCATCGGTGTCGGTTTGCACTCCGGCACCAAGGTCGAGCTGATCCTGCGTCCTGCCGCGATCGACACGGGCATCGTGTTTCGCCGCATCGACCTCGATCCCATCGTCGAGTTCCCCGCCAGCGCCATGGCCGTGGGCGACACGCGCATGGCTTCCGTGCTGATCAAGGATGGCGCCAGGGTTTCTACCGTGGAACATCTGATGTCGGCTGCGGCCGGCCTGGGCGTCGACAATATGGTTATCGACGTGAATGCGGAAGAAATTCCCATCATGGACGGTTCCGCCTCGTCCTTCGTCTACCTGCTGCAGCAGGCTGGCGTGGAAGAGCAGCAGGCGGCGAAGAAATTCATCAAGGTCGTCAAGCCCGTGGAAGTGCGTCACGGCAAGGGCGACGCGGAGAAATGGGCGCGCCTGTCGCCGTACGACGGCTTCAAGCTCGATTTCTTCATCGAATTCAATCATCCGGCCGTCGATGGCACGATGCAGCGCGCCTCGGTCGATTTCGGCGACGTGTCGTACGTGCACGATGTGGCCCGCGCACGCACCTTTGGTTTCATGCAGGACGTGGAAAGCTTGCGCGGCATGGGCCTGGCCCGTGGCGGTTCGCTGGAAAACGCCATCGTCATGGACGAGTACCGCATCCTGAACGCGGACGGCTTGCGCTATGAAGACGAGTTCGTGCGCCACAAGATCCTCGACGCCATCGGCGACCTGTACCTGGTGGGCCACCCCTTGCTGGCGTACTACACGGCGCACAAGTCGGGCCACGCGCTGAACAACCAGCTGCTGCTGGCGCTGCTGGAACAGCCGGAAGCGTATGAAATCGTGTCGTTCGCCACCAACGAGGCGGCGCCGCAATCCTACTTACGCCAGATGGAGCGTGAGTGGTCGCTGACCTAGGTCGGATGAGCGGGGCGACGCCCCGCGTAATCCGACAACCATGTTGGCACTGATCGTGGTGTTGTCGGATTACGGCCCGAAGGGCCTAATCCGACCTACGCGATATGCGTTAATTTAGCGCCGTTATTCTCAGTCCTTTGGTTCGCGGTGGTGGCGGACCATATTGCGCAGCGCCGCGATCAATTGCTCGTTCTGCTTCGACGCGGGCAGGGCCGTGCTCAGCTCTTCCAGGGCCGACATGGCTTTTTCCGGCAAGACCAGCGCCCGCGTATGCACGATGGGCGCGATGCTCTTGATGACTTGCACTTTCAGCTTGATGCCTGAAATCTGCCAGCCCTTTCTTTCCAGTTCCCCTTGCAACTTCGGCAATTGCTGCTTGAGCTTGGCCGCCAGCGCCGCGTTCGGTGTGGCCAGCACCAGTTGGCCGCCTTCGAATTGCAGGATGTCGCAATGCTCGAACATGGCCGGCAAGGCCTTGGCGCAATCCTTTTGCAAGGCGGCCAGGCGCGTGACGGTGGGCATCAGCGATGCCATCGTCGCGTTGCCGCGCAGAAAATCGGTTGCGCCCGTGACGGCCGGGCCTGAACGGGCAAAGCCGTAGCCGCGGCGCGGCGCCGGAGAATAAGTGGGAGTTCGCATGGCCGAAACATAGCACACTCGCCCGCGCATGACGAGTGCGGCGGCGGCGGGCGGGCCGTATTGCCTTACAGTATGGAAAATGTCCGCAATTTCTGCCATTTGTTTGTCATTAAGCTATTGTTATATGGCGCATTACCCCAACCATGTCGGGAACGCATGATAAAATCATCGTCTTTTGCCATAGTCGAACTCCGTGCGGTGACGCGATTACTCCCTCGTTGTTCCCTACCGAGCTTTTTTTAACGGCGTTTTTTCAAGAATTCAAGCATGTCATTACTGACCCAGATTTTCGGTAGCCGCAACCAGCGGCTGCTCAAGCAATACCAAAAAACGGTACGCGAGATCAATGCGCTCGAGCCGGCCATCGAAAAGCTGTCGGATGCCGAGCTGCAAGCGAAGACGCCTGCCTTCAAGGAACGCATCGCCGCTGGCGAATCGCTCGATGCCTTGTTGCCGGAAGCATTTGCCGTCTGCCG
This sequence comes from Janthinobacterium sp. BJB401, assembly GCF_013372745.1. Classification (NCBI taxonomy): domain Bacteria; kingdom Pseudomonadati; phylum Pseudomonadota; class Betaproteobacteria; order Burkholderiales; family Oxalobacteraceae; genus Janthinobacterium; species Janthinobacterium sp. BJB401. Next base: position 150,714 of record NZ_JABXFH010000005.1, read on the forward strand.
CGAGGCCAGCAAGCGCGTCCTGCGCATGCGCCACTTCGATGTGCAGATGATCGGCGGCATGGTCTTGCATTTCGGTAAGATCGCGGAGATGGGCACGGGCGAGGGCAAGACCCTGATGGCAACTTTGCCAGCCTACCTGAATGCCCTGTCGGGCAAGGGCGTGCATATCGTCACCGTCAATGATTACCTGGCGCAGCGCGATGCCGAGACCATGGGCCGTCTGTATGCATGGCTGGGCCTGTCGACTGGCGTGAACATGTCGCAGATGGAGCACAGCGCCAAGCAGCAGGCGTACAACTCCGACATCACGTATGGCACCAACAATGAATTCGGTTTCGATTTCTTGCGCGACAACATGGTCTACGAAGCGCGCGAACGCGTGCAGCGCAGCCTGAACTTCGGCATCGTCGATGAAGTCGACTCGATCCTGATCGATGAGGCGCGTACGCCATTGATCATTTCGGGCCAGGCCGAGAACCATACCGACCTGTATCACAAGATCAATGAAGTGCCTGCGCGCCTGACTTTGCAGATCGGCGAAGAAACGCCGGACGGCAAGGGCAAGGTTGACGTGCCGGGCGACTACACCAAGGATGAAAAAGCGCACCAGGTGCTGCTGACGGAAGCGGGCCACGAAAAGGCGGAAGGCATCCTGATGGAAATGGGCCTGCTGCCGGAAGGCGCTTCGCTGTACGATTCGGCCAACATCACCCTGGTGCACCACCTGTATGCGGCCCTGCGCGCGCATGCGCTGTACTTCAAGGATCAGCACTATGTGGTGCAGAACAATGAAGTGGTGATCGTCGATGAATTCACGGGCCGTCTGATGACGGGCCGCCGCTGGTCCGATGGCTTGCACCAGGCCGTCGAAGCGAAAGAAGGCGTCAAGATCCAGAACGAGAACCAGACGCTGGCCTCGATCACCTTCCAGAACTACTTCCGCATGTACGCCAAGCTGGCCGGCATGACCGGTACGGCCGATACCGAAGCGTACGAATTCCAGGAAATCTACGGCCTGGAAACGGTCGTGATCCCGCAAAACCGTCCGCTGCAGCGCAAGGACCGCCAGGATCAGGTCTACAAATCGTCGGCGGAAAAATACAACGCGATGTTGAACGACATCCGCGACTGCTACGAGCGCGGCCAGCCCGTGCTGGTCGGTACGACCTCGATCGAGAACTCGGAACTGCTGTCGGGCATCCTGACCAAGGCCAATTTGCCGCACAACGTGCTGAACGCGAAGCAGCATGCGCGCGAAGCGGAAATCATCGCCCAGGCAGGCCGTCCGAAAGCCATCACCATCGCCACCAACATGGCCGGTCGCGGTACGGACATCGTGCTGGGCGGTAACGTCGAAAACCAGATCAAGTTCATCGAAGCCAATGCTGAACTGAGCGACGCCGACAAGGCAGCCCAGTCGCAGACCTTGCGCGATGAATGGCAATCGCTGCACGACCACGTGGTCAATGCGGGCGGCTTGCACATCATCGGCACCGAGCGCCACGAATCGCGCCGCGTCGACAATCAGCTGCGTGGCCGTGCCGGCCGCCAGGGTGATCCGGGTTCGTCGCGTTTCTACCTGTCGCTCGACGACGCGCTGCTGCGCATCTTCGCCGGCGACCGCGTGCGCGCCGTGATGGATCGCCTGAAAATGCCGGAAGGCGAACCGATCGAGGCAGGCATCGTCTCGCGTTCGATCGAATCGGCCCAGCGCAAGGTCGAAGCGCGTAACTTCGACATCCGCAAGCAATTGCTGGAATACGATGACGTCGCCAACGACCAGCGCAAGGTCATCTACCAGCAGCGTAACGAGCTGCTGGAAACGACCGATATCTCGGACATGATCGCTTCCCTGCGCCATGGCGTGTTCACCGACCTGGTGCACGAGTACGTGCCGCATGAATCGGTGGAAGAGCAGTGGGATATCAAGGGCCTGGAAAACACCCTGGCCGGCGAATGGCAGCTCGACTTGCCGCTGCAGCAAATGCTGGAAGCCGATGCGACCCTGACGGACGAAGAGATCCTGGACAAAGTGCTGGCCGCGGCCGACGCCGTGTACCAGTCGAAGATCGACATCGTCGGCAAGGAATCGTTTGGCGGCTTCGAACGCAATGTCATGCTGCAAAGCGTGGACAGCCACTGGCGCGAACACCTGGCGGCGCTCGATCACCTGCGCCAGGGTATTCATCTGCGCGGTTATGCGCAGAAGAACCCGAAACAGGAATACAAGCGTGAAGCGTTTGAACTGTTTGGCCAGATGCTCGACATGATCAAGAACGACGTCACGAAACACGTGATGACGGTACGCATCCAGTCGCGTGAAGAAGTCGATGCGGCCGAACAGGCGATGCAGCAGTCGCACGTGGAAAACGTGCACTACCAGCACGCTGAATTCGACCCGAACGCGGCGCCGGAAGAACTGCTGGCGCCTGTGGCCGGCGGCAACATGGACAACGTCGACGACATGAGCGTGAGCATGGGCGTCAAAGTGGGCCGTAACGACCCATGCCCTTGCGGCAGCGGCAAGAAGTACAAAGCTTGTCATGGAAAATTGGCGTAAAGCCGGTTTGACAGCTTGAGCAAAAACGGAGACCGCGGTCTCCGTTTTTTTATGCCGTTTCAATTGACGCGCGCGCATCTGTCGGCACGCATGTTCACCGGCGCCGCGAAGGCGCTACAATAGCGCTTCCATTTTCCCTCGCAGAAGAACTCACCATGGCCGTCAATTCTCCCAAGCCCGTCGCCGCCGACTTGAAAGCCGTCGCCGGCATTGAAATCGGTGTTGCCGAAGCCGGCATCAAGAAACCCAATCGCAAGGATTTGCTGGTATTGAAACTGGCGCCGACGGCCACCGTGGCCGGCGTGTTCACCTTGAACCGCTTTTGCGCCGCGCCCGTGCAAATTTCGAAAGCCAACCTGGCGGCAGTGACGGCCGGCGCCGCGCCTATCCGCGCGCTGCTGGTCAATACGGGCAACGCGAATGCGGGCACGGGCGAATCGGGCCTGGCCGACGCGCAGGCCAGCTGCGCCGCGCTGGCCGAGCTGCTGGGCTGCACGCCGCAGCAAATCCTGCCGTTTTCCACGGGTGTGATCCTCGAACCTTTGCCGGTCCAGCGCCTGGTCGCCGGCTTGCCGCAAGCCGTGGCCGCGCTGACGTCGGACAACTGGTTCTCGGCCGCCGAAGCCATCATGACCACCGACACGCAGCCGAAAGCCGGTTCGCGCACGGTCACCATCGGTGGCCACGCGGTGACCCTGACGGGCATCAGCAAGGGCGCCGGCATGATCAAGCCGAACATGGCCACCATGCTCGGTTTCCTGGCGTTCGATGCCACCGTGGCGCAACCGGTGCTGGACCAGCTGGTGAAGCAGACAGCCGACAAGTCGTTCAACTGCATCACCATCGACGGCGACACCTCCACCAATGACTCGTTCATGCTGGTGGCCACGGGCGCCGGCAGCCTGGTGATCGATTCCATCGATTCGCCGCACTACGCGGCACTGGCGGCGGCCGTCACCGAACTGTCTACTTTTCTCGCACAAGCCATCGTGCGCGACGGCGAAGGCGCGACCAAATTCATGACGGTCACGGTGGAAGACGGCCGCAACGTGGAAGAATGCCGCAAGATCGCCTATTCCATCGCCCATTCGCCGCTGGTGAAGACGGCTTTCTTTGCCTCCGACCCGAACCTGGGCCGTATCCTGGCCGCCATAGGCTACGCGGGCGTGGACGACCTGGACGTGGGCCAGCTGAATCTGTACCTGGACGACGTGTGGGTGGCCAAGAACGGCGGCCGCAACCCCGACTACCAGGAGCAGGATGGCCAGCGCGTGATGCAGCAAAGCGAAATCACCATCCGCGTCAAGCTGGCGCGCGGCGATGCCACGGCCACCCTGTGGACGTGCGATCTGTCGCATGACTACGTGTCGATCAACGCCGACTACCGCTCATGACCAGTCTCGATCAATTCCTGATCCGCGCCGAGCGGGTGCTGGCGCGCCTCGAGTCGATCTTGCCGCCGGCCTTGCCGGCCACCGACTGGAACAGCTTTGCCTTCCGCTGGCGCCGGCGCCAGGGCGCGCTGCCTTATTTGCAGGCCGTGGCCCACGTGTCGAACATCGCGTTGGATGACTTGCACAATATCGGCACGCAAAAGGCGCAGATCGAGCAGAACACGCGCCAGTTCGTCAGTAACCGTCCGGCCAACAATGTGCTGCTGACGGGCGCGCGCGGCACGGGCAAGTCCTCCTTGATCAAGGCTTGTCTGAACCAGTTCGCCGACCAGGGCTTGCGCCTGATCGAAGTCGACAAGGCCGACCTGGCCGACTTGCCCGACATCGTCGACCTGGTGGCGGCGCGCTCCGAGCGTTTCATCATCTTTTGCGACGACCTGTCGTTTGAAGAAGGCGAGAGCGGCTACAAGGCGCTGAAAGTGGCGCTCGACGGCAGCATCGCCGCGCAATCGGACAATGTGCTGATCTACGCCACGTCGAACCGCCGTCACCTGATGCCGGAACGGATGTCGGACAACAGCAGCTACAAGACGGACGATGATGGCGATCTGCATCCAGGTGAGACGGTGGAAGAGAAAATCTCGCTGTCCGAGCGCTTCGGCCTGTGGCTGTCGTTCTACCCGTTCAAGCAGGACGATTACCTCGATATCGCGGCGCACTGGCTCGCTTCGTTCGGCTGCACCCAGGAACAGATCACGCAAGCGCGCGGCGATGCCCTGCGCTGGGCCTTGCAGCGCGGTTCGCGTTCGGGCCGTGTCGCTTGGCAATTCGCGCGCGATTATGCGGGGAAACTTCCTGCGGGAAAGATGCCGCAATGAGCGACGTGAAAATCAAACCGGTGGACGTCGCCGTCGGCATCCTGATGAAGCCGAATGGCGACGTTCTGCTGGGCCAGCGCCCGGCTGGCAAGCCATATGACGGCTATTGGGAGTTCCCTGGCGGTAAAGTCGAAGCGGGCGAAGCCATTTTTGATGCCTTGAAACGCGAGTTTGTCGAGGAGCTGGGGCTGCATATCGACAGTGCCGAAGCCTGGTGCGGCGTCGAATATGTGTATCCCCACGCCCATGTGCGCCTGCATTTCTACATCAGCCGCGAATGGCGGGGCGAGCCGCAAAGCCTGGAAGGGCAGGCGTTCGCCTGGCAGGGCACGGTCGGCGTGGAACCCCTGCTGCCGGCCACCATTCCCCTGCTGGAATGGTTAGATGAGGTACGCCGGGAATCCCTCGTGCCCGCCTGATCCCCACACTTGTGCCAGCGGGCAGCAGCATGCTGCGTGCTGGCGCAAGCTTTCCTCTTACTTTCCTTGTATCGCGCGCGCTTTGCGCTACAGTGCTTTCATCACGCACCGGGGAGTCTCGCATGCCGCTGACACTGACCTTTACCGATACCGATGAATTGCTGATCGCCGCCTTGCACAAGCGTGCCCGCGCGCATGGGCGCAGCATCGAAGACGAGCACCGCGACATCCTGCGCAGCGCCTTGCGTCCCCTGCCGAAGCGCCCGCTCGACGATATTTTGCGCAGCATGCCCGACGTGGGGCTGGATGCGGATTTCGAGCGCCGCTCCTGAATTGCCACGCTGATGCCCGGCTATCTGCTCGATGCCGATGTGATCGTTGCTGCGCGCAAGGGCAGCGCCGTGCCGGCAGGCGTGGCCGGTTTTTTCGAGCGGGTGGCGCCGGAGATGCGCTATGTGCCGGTGCAAGTGATTGCACAATTGCGCGCAGGGATACAGTACAGCTGGCGGCGCGAGGCGGCGCTGGAAGCACTGGCGCTGGAAGGCTGGCTGGAAGCCGTGCTGGCGGAATATGCGCCCCGTTTGCTGGAATTCGACCTCGATTGCGCGCTCGTGTGCGCGCGCCTGCATGGCCGTGGCCACGCGCACGGCGTCGATAGGCAGATCGCGGCGATGGGCATCGCCTATGGCTTGACGGTGGTCAGCGGCAGGCTCGACAGTTTCGCGGCGCAGGGGCTGCGCCTGGAAAATCCGTTTATTTGAAGCTTATCGTGGCTTATTACGGCTTACTGCGGCTTGTTGTCTTCGTCCGCGAGAGGATCTTCAAACGGGTCGGCGGCGGGGATCGTGTATTTCTCTTCGGCCCAGGCACCCAGGTCGATCTGCTTGCAGCGTTCCGAGCAGAAGGGGCGGAATTTGTTGGCTTCAGTCCATTCGACTTTGGCGGCACAGGTTGGGCAGTTAACGACGGTCATGATGGGGCAAATAAGTAACAGTTAAAAATTACAGAGCGTGAGCTCGAACGGGACATCTTCTTCCAGCGGCTTGGGTTTCAAGTCGCCGCCTTGGGTGGTGAAGCGTACCCACAGCATGTATTTGTTGGCGGAAATTTCCGGGATGGCGCCGCTGTTTTCATCCAGGCTCAGGCGCAGCATCTGGTACACCTTGCCTTGCAGCATCTGCTGGTAGCTGCCGCCATTGGCGATCAGTTTAACGGGTCCGCCGGAATCGCGCAGCAGGCGCAATACGAGAGCCAGCGCATCGAACAGCGGCGCCAGCGGGGCGAACCACGCGTGGATATCGGTCAGGCGCTGTTCCGAGCTGCGTTTTTGCCAGGCAAAATACGACGGCAAGTCGAATTCGCAGGCGCCGCCCGGGATGATGGTGCGGCCGCGGATGCTCATCAGCCATTCATTGTCGCGGATATTCTGGCCCGTCTTGCCTTGCGCCGCCACCAGGGCGCCGCTGACACTGTCGAGTTCGGCCAAGATGGCATCGAGGGTTTCCGGCTCCACATTCGGATTGCTGCGGTAACCGAGCAGGCTTTGGCGCTGGCGCTCGAGTTCCTGCAGCAGGTCGGACTTCAGGTCGGCGCGGCCGGCCACTTCGAGCATATCGAAAATAGTTGCCAAGGCAACATGGTGCTGCATTGCATGCTCTTGCTGGATGAAGAACTTGAATTTGTCGTACAGGTCTTCCAGCCGCAACAAGGTACGTATGCGTTCGTTGAAAGGGTATTCGTAGACAATCAAAATAATTCCCTTAAGTAAGGACCTGCAAACAATCCCGTGATTTTGAACCAAGCGTCGACAAATTACAAACGTTGCGGGGCCATTCCGGCCATTCTTTTTGAAAATGCCAGATATAAATCGTGCAACTGGGCAATCTGCGGTTCCAGGGACGCCAAATCGCCATTGTTGTCGATCACGTCGTCCGCCGCCGCCAGGCGCATGGCGCGCGTTGCCTGCGTGGCCATGATGGCTTTGACTTGTTCTTCCGATAAGCCATTGCGCGCCATCACGCGCGACACTTGCAGGCTTTCCAGGCAATCGATGACCAGCACCCGGTTGACCCGCTCCACCCAGCCGCCCGACTCGACCAGCAGGGGCACGGCAAAGATCACGTAGCTGCCCGTCGCTGCTTCGGCCGCGGCCAGGGTAGCCTGGCGAATGCGCGGGTGCAGGATGGCTTCCAGTTTCGCCTTGGCGGCGGCGTCGGAAAACACGAGGTTGCGCATTTTGGTACGGTCGAGGGCGCCGCGCGCGTCCGCATAGTCGGCGCCGAACTCCGCCACCAGGGCCGGCATGGCCGCACCGTTTGGCGCCGTCAGGCTGTGCGCGATCTGGTCGGTGTCGACGATGGAAGCGCCGCGCGCGGCGAACATGTCGGCCACCGTGCTTTTGCCGCAACCGATGCCGCCGGTGAGACCGACGCTGAAATAGTTTTGTATGTGCATGTATGTTTCCAAAGGAAGGCCATCAGCCGGCCAGGCCCAGCGTCAGTTGTGACAGGGGCGTGCGGTACAGCAGGGCGATGAGACCTGCGGCGGCCAGGTAGGGGCCGAACGGAATCGGCTTGTCGCGTCCCCGCTTGGCGAACACGATCAGGCCGATGCCGACCACGGCGCCCACCAGCGACGACAACAGGATGATCGTCGGCAGCATGGTCCAGCCCAGCCACGCACCGAGCGCGGCCAGCAATTTGAAGTCACCATAGCCCATTCCCTCCTTGCCTGTCGCCAGCTTGAAGGCCCAGTACACGCCCCACAGGGCCAGGTAGCCGGCGACCGCGCCGATGACGGCCTCTTGCAGCGGCACGAAAGTGCCGTTGATATTGACCAGCAAGCCGGCCCACAGCAGGGGGAAGGTGAGGTCATCGGGCAGCATTTGCGTATCTGCATCGATGAAAGTCATGGCGATCAGCAGCCAGGCAAACACGAGTGTGGCAAGACCGGTCCAGCCGCTGCCGAAGTGCCAGATCAACAGGGCCGACAGGGCCCCCGTCAGCACTTCCACCATGGGGTAGCGCACAGAGATGGGCGACTTGCACGCGCTGCACTTGCCGCGCAGCAGCAGGTAACTGAGGACGGGAATGTTTTCCATGGCCGTGATGCGGTGGCCGCAAGCGGTGCAGTTCGAATGCGGCAGCATCAGGTTGTAGCGGTCCGTGTGCGGCAAGGGCAAGCCGCTTTCTTCCGCCACGTAATTATCGGATTCGCGCTGCATCATTTTCGGCACGCGGTGGATCACCACGTTGAGGAAACTGCCGACGATCAGGCCGAACAGGGCGGCGACGAGGGCGACGGGCAGATTGCCGGGCGCGGCGAACAGCAGGGTATCTTGCAGCATGGTGGACTAGTCTGAGGTGATGAGTGTTGCCGCGCAAACATTGCCTGGCACTGCCGCAGTGTAAAACATCTGCCGATGCATGGGGACGTTTTGCGCAGGGTGTATGGTCAAATCACCGCCCCCAGCTTGAAAATCGGCAAATACAGAGCGATCACGAGGGAACCGACGAGCACGCCCAGCACGACCATCAGCGCCGGCTCCAGCAGCGTGGAAAGGGTGGCCACGGTGGCGTCGATGTCGGCCTCGATGATGTCGGCCGCGCGCGACAGCATGGCGTCCAGTGCGCCCGATTCCTCACCGATCAGGGCCAGCTGCGTCAGCAGCGGGGGAAACACGGCGCTGTGTTCCATGGCCAGGGCCAGGCTGCCGCCGGCGCGGATTTCGCGTTCGATGCGCGTCGTCGCTTCCTGGTACAGCGGGTGGCCGGAGGCGGCGCCCACCAGGCCGAGCGAGTCGAGCAGCGGCACGCCGGCGGAGAACATGGCCGCCAGGGTGCGCGTCCAGCGGGCGATTGCCGCCTTGCGCAAGAGCGGACCGAAGACGGGCAGGCGCAGCGCCCGCAGCTGCGTGTCGCGCCGCAAGGCGGGCCAGCGGCGCCAGGCCAGGTGCAGCAGCAGGCAAGCGAGCACGAGCGCCGCCAGCAAGGCCAGCCAGTAGCGGACAACAAAGGCGGACACGCCCATGACGATTAGGGTAGGCAGCGGCAACGGTGCGCCGAAGCTGTCGAAGACCTGGCGGAACGCGGGCACGACCACGCTCATGATGATGGCCGTGACAAGGATGGCGACGAGTACGATGACGAGCGGATACATCAGCGCGCCGCGCACTTGCCGCCGCAGGGTGATGGCTTTTTCCTGGTGCGTGGCCAGGCGCGCCAGCAATTCCTGCACGATGCCCGCCTGTTCGCCGGCCGCCAGCAGGTTGCAGTACAGCTCGTCAAACAGCAGAGGAAACTGGCGAAATGCCTGCTGCAGGCTGCTGCCCGCTTCGATGTCGTGGCGCAAGTCGCGCATCAGCTCGGTGACGGCCGGTTTGGCGTGGCCCTTGCCGGCGATGTCGAAGGCGTGCAGCAGCGGCACGCCGGCCGCCATCATGGTCGACAACTGGCGCGTGAACAGGGCGATATCCTTGCGCGTGATGGCTTTGCCGGGCGCGCTGCGCGCAGCCTGCACCCGCTTGGCGAGGATGCCCTGGCGGCGTAGTGCGGCCTTGGCTGCGCTGGCGTCGGCGGCGCGCAAGACGCCATCGACCGCCTTGCCATGGCGGTCCGTGCCCTTCCACGCAAAGCGCCGCTCGGCCGCCATGTGCACCTCCTGCCGTCACGGTAGCAGTGGCAAGCCAAAGCGCCAGCGGCGCTGGCGGCAAGCTTGATGTGGCTCAGCCTTTCGTGGTTTGCACTTCCGTCTGGACAACGGCCTGGGCCTTCACGTCGGCCGCATCGTCCTCGTCGCTGTCCGTGCCCTTGCTGATGCTTTCGCCATCGTCGCGGCGCAAGGTCCAGAAGGTCAGCGAAGACAGCACCGTCAGCGCGGCCAGGGTCAGGAAAGTATGGTGCAGGGCCGTGCTGAGCATGGCGCGGTCCGACTGCGGCATGTCGCCCAGGTACCAGCCCGTGATCAGCGAACCGAAGGCGAGGCCAAAGCTCATCGACAGTTGCTGCATCGAGCTGGCGATGGTGCTGGCCATGCTCGAATCGCTCTTGTCGACGTCGGCATACGCGATGGTGTTCATGCTGGAAAACTGCAGCGAATTGAAAAAGCCCATGCACAGGCTGATGGCGACGATCACGTACAGGGGCGTGCCCACGCTTACCTGTGAAAACATGGCGATGGTGACGCCGATCAGCACGGTGTTGACGATCAGTACCTGGCGATAGCCGAAGCGTGCCAGCACGCGCGCGGAAATGAATTTCATGCCCATGGCGGCCGCGGCCGACGGCATCATCAGCAAGCCCGATTGCCAGGCGGGCAAGCCCAGGCCCAGCTGGTACAGCAGCGGCAAGAGGAAGGGCAGGCCGCCCACGCCCAGGCGCGTGACGAAGCCGCCCACGACGGAGACGCGGAAGGTGCGGATCTTGAACAGGGTCAGGCGCAGCAGCGGGTGCAGCACTTCGCTCGAATGCCAGGCATACGCGGCCAGCAGGCTGATGGAAATGAACAGCAGCACGGCAAACGAGGTGCCGTCGATGCGGTGCTCGCCAAAGATTTCCAGCAGCCACGACAGCAGCGCGATGCCCGTGCCGAACAGCACCAGGCCGATCAGGTCCAGCGGACGGGGCTTGTCGCCGTAATAATCGGGCATGTAGCGGTGCGCCAGGTACAGCGCCACCAGGCCGACGGGCACGTTAACGAAGAAAATCTCGCGCCACGACAGCCAGTGCACGATCAGCCCGCCCACCGTGGGGCCCAGCAGGGGGCCAATCAGGGCGGGGATGATGACGAAATTCATGGCCGCCAGCAGTTGCGACTTGGGAAAGGTGCGGATGATGGTGAGCCTGCCCACCGGCATCATCATGGCCGCGCCTACCCCTTGCAGCAGGCGCGCGGCCACCAGCATGGGCGCATTCACGGACAGGCCGCACAGGATGGAGGCGATGGTAAAGATGGCAACGGCGGCGGAAAACACGCGCCGTGTGCCGAAGCGGTCGGCCATCCAGCCGCTGATGGGAATGCACACGGCCAGGCTCAGGATGTAGCTGGTGACGACGGCCTTCAGGCTCAGCGGCGTCACGTTCAGGCTGGCAGCCATGGCGGGGATGGCGGTGTTGACGATGGTGGAGTCGAGTTGCTCCATGAACAGGGCGGTGGCGACCACCCAGGGAAGGTAGCTTTTAATCGGGGAACTGGTCATGGATGCGAGCCTGAGGAGGAAAAACGGAGCCGACAGTACGACGAATTGTCACATAAATGGCGCAGGCGTGCCGTCCGTGCCCTCTGCTTGGCCATAATTGCTATGTTGACATGCCTCTTGCCGCGCAGCACAATGCCGCCATTCCTGGATGAAAACGGACTCGGTACGATGAGAGAATTGAATCACCTGATCCTGAATCTGTATGGCAGTGCGCAGGAATGCACGACGGGCGAGTTCCAGGGACAGGCGCTCGACATGCTGAGGCAGGCGCTTTCCTTCGATTCCGCCGCCATCATCGCCGCCTCTTTTTCTCCTGACATGGCGATTTCGCTGCACAGCCTGCACATGTATCAGCAACCGATAGAGAAACTGGCGGACCGCAAGGCGCTCGTCAGCCCGGACACGATCCTGGCCGATGCCTGCCGTTCGCGCGGCCGCTGCGTGACGATGGCGTCGGCCGAGATCGATCGGCGCTACCTGGACTTGCATGCCTACTGCAGGAAGTATGCGATTGCCCACAGCATGGTGCTGATTTCACCGGCCACCCACCATGCCAACCTGGACTTGATTGCCTTGTGGCGGGCAGGGCCGGAACGCGCCTATTCCGCTGCCGAGACTGAGCTCGGTAACCTGCTGTTGCCGCACCTGACCCAGGCGCAGGCGATCAACAGCCGTTTGTTCCTGGCAACGGATACGCAGCCGTCACCTGGCAGTGTGCGCCTGCTGGCCAGCCTGAACGGCTGCCTGCAATATATGGAGCCGATTGCCGCCGACATGCTGCAGCGGGAGTGGCCCGAATGGGACCCGCCCATGTTGCCGGCGGACTTTGTTGCAGAATTGCGGCGCCCCGGCCTCGGCCGCTACACGGGCAAAACCCTGGTGGCGCAAGTGACGGAACTGGGCGGCTACCTGTATATCCAGCTGGCGCAGCGCCCGGCGGGGCGGTCGCTGACCGGCGTCGAAAGCGCTGTGGCGCGCCTGGCGGCCACCGGCCTCAGTTACAAGGATATTGCCCGGCAACAAGGGGTATCGCCGGCCACCGTCAGGAATCAGTTGCACAGCGTATATGCCAAGCTCGATGTCGGCAACAAGACGGCGCTGGCGGCGGCGCTGACTGTGCTGACCGAGATGTTGCCGTAGAAAGTCCATAGAACAATTGTCCTATAGTAATAACTTCCAGGCGGATCTAGCATGAGCGTTGTCGTTGCGAGTCCTGTGTCATTCGCAATTTGTCCCGCAATCCTGGAAGGTCACTGATGAAGAATGCAATTTCGATCGTTTTGTTTGGCGCGGCCCTGTCCGCATGCGGTGGCGGCAGCGATGGCGGCACGCCGGAAGCACCCGTCACACCGCCCGTCGTGGTCACGCCTCCCGTCGTTCCCGCCGACAGCGTGACGGTGGCATCGGAAGCCGTGGCCAAGCAGGCTGGCCTGAGCGTCATCGCCGGCGCCAGCGCCGATGAAAGCGTGTATGACGTGGCCGCCGATATCGGCGACACGTGGCGCATCACGTTCGACAGCGCCAAAAAAACCTTCAACGTCAAGGTGCTGTCGACGCAGTTCGGCCTGGTCGACCGCAGCGGCACGTTCAGCGCCACCACTACCGGCAGTATCACGACCTATGCCGGCACCGACCTGAGCCTGAGTGTCGACGCGCGCACGCGCTTGCTGACAGGGACTGTGAAACTGGGCAACATGAATTCCAATGTCAGCGGCAGCGGCTATGCCGTCACGGACGTGGCCAAGCTGGCCGGCAGCTATATTTTCCTGGGCGCCATGCGCAATGCCTCGAACGGCGGCGACCGTTTCAATCCGAAAGGCAGTCTCAAGGTGGCGGCCGATGGCAGCGCGCAACTGTGCAATGGCGGCGTGTTCAATGCGCAAGGCGTGTGTTCCGCGGTATCGCCGCAGCTGGAAGCGGAAAACGCCAGCCTGACCCTGGTCAAGGATGCGAAGAATGGCTTGCTCGTCGCCCGCCAGGGTGACCAGGACTTCGGCATCGTGCACGTGCACGCGGGCGACCGTGGGCTGGCGCTGTTCATCGACCGCTACAGCCGCAACCAGCAGAACGTGCTGCGCGTGGGCACCATCGTGGCGGCCAAACAGCAAAAGATCGGCACCGAAATCGCCGGCAGTTACGCCTGTGCGGCGCCGGGCATCAGCGCGAAGATCGTCGTGGCCGGCAGCATCGCCACCATCACCAACAACACCGCTGGCAAGACGCACGCCGAAACCATCACCGTCAACAAGCTGGGCCTGGGCGCGCAGGCCGTCGATTTCGATGGCATCGCCGTGTTCAAGGATCCCGCCGACGTGCCGGCGGATTATTCGATGTTCATGCCGGTGTCGTCGAGCATGGCGGTCGAATTCTCGACCGACCGCTCGTATATGGGCACGTGCCTGAAAAATTAAGGGGTGCTGCCACGTGCCTGTGTGAGTAGGTCGGGTTAGCCGGTACGGCGTAACCCGACACCACCATCAGCGTGGCAGCCGTTCCAGCGCATCCATCAACGGCATCGCCGCGTCGGCAATCCGCTCCAGGCTGGCCTCGCGCAGAGCGGCGGTGTCCACCGTGTGGCCGGAGTCCAGCTCGGCCCAGCGCAGCAGCGCGGAACACGCGGCGGGCGTGTCGAACATGCCGTGCAAATAGCTGCCGAGGATTTGCCCGTCGCCCGACACGGCGCCCTCCGGCCGCCCATCGATGACAAAGGCCGGCTGCGCCAGCGCCGCGCCATGCGAAAGTCCCATGTGGATTTCATAGCCTGCCACGGCCGCATCGGCCGCGCCGGCAAACGCGCAGCGGCCGCTCACCTGTTCCAGGCGTTTTTCGCTTGTCAGTTCCGTCACCATGTCCAGCAATCCCAGCGCCGTTGACTCTCCTACCGCGCCTTCCACGCCCAGCGGATCGCGCACGCTTTGCCCCAGCATCTGGAAGCCGCCGCAGATGCCCAGCACCTTGCCGCCGTAGCGCAGGTGTTTCGCCAGATAGGCGGGCCAGCCTTGCTGCTGCAGCCAGGCCAGGTCGCCGCGCGTGTTTTTACTGCCAGGCAGGATCACCATGTCGGCCGCTGGAATCGGCTGCCCTTGCTGGATGAATTGCAGGTCGACCTCGGGGTGGGCGCGCAGCGCGTCGAAGTCCGTGTGGTTGCTGATGCGCGGCAGTTGCGGCACCACCACCTTGAAGGCGCCCCGTTCGGCCTGCATCGCTTCGACGGCGTCCTCCGCGTCGAGAAACAGGCCGTGCAGATAGGGCAGCACGGCCAGCACGGGTTTGCCCGTCTGCTGTTCGAGCCACTCGATGCCGGGCGTAAGCAGCGAGATGTCGCCGCGGAAGCGGTTGATGACGAAGCCGGCGATGCGCGCCCGCTCGCTGTCGGACAGGCACGCCAGGGTGCCGATGATGTGTGCGAAGACGCCGCCACGGTCGATGTCGGCCACTAAAATAACGGGGCAGTCGACGGCTTCGGCGAAGCCCATGTTGGCGATGTCGCGCGCGCGCAGGTTCACTTCTGCCGGGCTGCCCGCGCCTTCGACAACGACGGCGTCGTACTGCTGGCGCAAGCGCGCGTACGATTCCAGTACGGCGCCCATGGCGATGGTTTTATATTGCTGGTAGTCGCGCGCATCCATCTCGGCGCGCACCTTGCCGTGGATGATCACTTGCGCACCCGTGTTCGATGACGGTTTCAAGAGCACCGGATTCATGTCCGTGTGGGGTGCGATGCCGCAGGCCAGCGCCTGCAGTGCTTGCGCGCGGCCGATCTCGCCGCCATCGCTCGTCACGGCGCTATTCAAGGCCATGTTTTGCGGCTTGAATGGCGCTACCGTCACGCCACGGCGTTTCAATAATCGGCACAGGGCTGCGACGATGGTGCTCTTGCCTGCGTCGGACGTCGTGCCTTGCACCATCAGGGCGGGAAAGGGACTCTTCATGCCTGCTGCTCTTTCTGATTCTCCTGCCACTGCGCGATGATGTCGCTGATCTGGCGCAGCCCTTCGGTAATCGCCGCAGGGCCGGGTGACAGGATGTCGGGCGACTTGATTTCGAACAGCATCTGGTTCTTCACGGCGGGAATCGCATCCCAGCCCGTGCGTGCCGCCAGCTGCGCCGGCTGGAACTTCTTGCCGCACCAGCTGGCGAGGATGATGTCGGGCGCGCGCGTCACGACGGCCAAAGGATCGGCGATGATGCGCTCCTTCGCGCCGGGATGCGCGGACAATTCCGGGAAGGCGTCCGTGCCGCCAGCGATCTCGATCAATTCCGCCGCCCAGCCGATACCGCTCATCAGGGGATCGTTCCACTCTTCAAAGTACATCACGGGCTTGCGCGCCCAGGCGGCGGCGCGGGTGCGGGCGGCGGCGATGTCGGCGCGCAGGCTGGCGATCAATGCCTGGCCCGCTGCCTCGCGCTGCACCAGCGCGGCCAGTACGGCGATCATGCGCAGGATGCCCTCCACCGTGCGCTGGTTGAACTGGTGCACTTCGATGCCGCCCTTGACCAGGTCGCGGCAGATATCGGCCTGCATGTCGCAAAAACCGATCACGAGGTCCGGCTTCACTGCCAGGATACGTTCCAGGTTCGTGGACGAAAAGCCGCTGATTTTGGTCTTTTCCTCGCGCGCGCGGAGAGGGCGCACGGTAAAGCCGGAGATGCCCGCGATCGTGTCTTCCGCGCCCAGCGCATACAGCGTCTCCACGGCTTCCGTCGACAAACAGGCGATGCGCTGGTAGTGACTCACAGCGTGGCTCATTGCGCCGCCTTGCTGGTGCGGCGCTGGCGCGCCACCTCCAGCTGTTCGCACATGGCGGCCGTGCCATCGATCATGCGCGGGCCGGCGCGGTTGAGCAAATCGCCATTCAGGCGGAACAGGTTATTTTTGCGCACGGCCGTCATCGACGGGAAGGCGCGCCACATGGCCAGGCCGCCTTCGCTGCGCGGATCGCTTTTTTCGCTGGTGCCGAAGATGACTTCCGGGTCTTCCTGCAGCACGCCTTCCGGGGTGACGACGGGCGCCACCACCTTCATCGCGGCGAACACATTCTGGCCGCCGCACAGGCGCATGGAGTCGCTGATGATGCTCGCGCCGCTCAAGGTATATAGCGGTTTGTCCCACACCTGGTAAAACACGCGCACGGGCGGGCGCTGCGCGTATTGCGCCGTCAAGCTGGCCAGTTTGGCGCGCAGCTGGGCGGCTGCCGGTTTGGCGGTTTTCTCCGTGCCCATCAACTGGCCCAGGCGCTCCATGCTGTCGGGGATGTCGGCCAGCTTGCGCGGTTCGCTGTGATAGATCGGCACCTTCAGCTGGCGCAGCATGGCGATCTGGCGTTCGGCGCTGCCATGCATCCACACGACGATCAGGTCCGGCTTCATGGCGATGATGCGCTCCATGTCGTACTGGCGGTTGTCGCCCACTTGCGTGATCTTCTTTGCCGCTTCCGGATAGTCGCTGTAGCTGACGACGCCGGCGATCTTTTCGCCGCCACCGGCCGCGAACAGCAGCTCCGTCACGTGCGGCGCCAGCGCCAGGATCCGCTGCGCCGGCTTTTCCACGGTCACGGTGTTACCGTCGTCGTCGCGCACGCTGATGGCGGCGTGTGTTTGCAGCGAGACCAAGCCAGCCAGCAGCAGCGATATTTTCAGGATTTTCATGTGTGCTTCCATGTGGTGAGGGCCTGCTGCAGGCGCAGCCAGGCGTGTTCGTCGAGGGGCAGGCCCAGGCGGATGCCGTGGGCCGCGTGGCGGAACAGGCGCACCCAGATGCCTGCTTCCGCCATGTGGCGCCAGAACGTTTCGGCGCATGCTTCCGGCCACCACTGAAACAGCGCCGTACCGCTGCTGGCGATGCCGTGCGCGGCCAACAGCTGATGCAAGCGGGCGCCTTCGCCGCGCAGGCGTTCGCGCATCGCTTCCTGCCAGTGCGTGTCGGTGAGCGCAGCCAACGCCACCTGCTGCGCCGGGCCGCTGACGCTCCACGGCCCCAGCATGTCGGCCAGTTGCACCAGCAGCGCGGGATGGGCGGCGACAAAACCCAGGCGCAGTCCCGCCAGGCCAAAGAATTTGCCCACCGAGCGCAGCACGATCAGGCCCGGCTGGCCTGTGTGCGGCCCAAGGCTGGCTTGCGCTTCCGTGTCGCCAAACGCTTCATCGACCACCAGCCAGCCGCCGCGCGCGGCCAGCTTGCCTGCCCATTCCAGCAGCAGTGCGGGCGCGATGCGCTCACCGGTGGGGTTGTTCGGGTTGCAGATGACCAGCACGTCGCAGTGGTCGACGGCATCGGCCAGCTGCGCATACGGCACTTGTCGCAATTCGTGACCATGCTGGCCCCAGTGGTGCGCGTGTTCCGCATACGACGGCGCGGCCACCACCACGCGCGACGGTGCGCGCAGCCGGGGCAGGGCCTGGATGGCGGCTTGCGTGCCGGCGACCGGCAGCATGGCCGGCGCGTCGTAGTACGCGCAGGCGGCAGCGGCCAGCGCGGGATCGGCTTCCGGCAGCCGGTGCCAGGCGTTGGCGTCGGGTGCTGGCGCTGCATACCAGTGTGGGTTGATGCCCGTCGACAGGTCGATCCAGTCGGCGATGGGCCGTCCATATTCGCGCGCGGCGTCGCGCAGGTTGCCGCCATGTTCAAGCAAGGTATTTCCCCTTCAGGTAGAACAGGCCCGCCAGCAGCGCCATCCAGATCAGCCACAACACGGCCGTCTCGGCCACCAGGCGCCAGGCGCGGTCGATGTCGCGCGCTTCGGCGGGACGGCCGCTGCCCAAAGGCGGGCGGCGTTCCAGCTCGCCGTCGTAGATGGCGTCGCCGCCCAAAGCCAGGCCCAGGGCGCCGGCGCCGCTGGCCATCACGGGTCCGGCGTTCGGGCTGCCCCAGTTGGGCGCCTGCGTGCGCCAGCAGTGCCAGGCGCGTTTTTTGTCGGCCATATTCTTGCCCAGCATGACATACGACAGGGCCGTCAGGCGCGCCGGCAGGTAATTCAAGACGTCGTCGATGCGCGCGGCGCAGCAGCCGAACCAGTCGTAGCGTGCGTTGCGGTAACCCCACATGGCGTCGAGCGTGTTTGCCAAGCGGAACAGCACGGCGCCTGGGCCGCCCGCCACGGCAAACCAGAACAGGGCGCCAAAGACGGCGTCGTTGCCGTTTTCCAGCAGGGATTCCGTGCTGGCCTTGGCCAGGCTGGCTGCATCCGCATTGGCCGTGTCGCGGCTGACGATGCGCGCGGTCAGCAGGCGCGCGTTGTCCAGGTCATCGATGGCCAGGGCGTCGGCGATCGGTTGATTGTGGTCGCGCAGGCTGCGCAGGCCCAGGCAAAGATAGAGCAAGAAGACGTGGAGGGCGGCGCCGGCCAGGCCGCACAGCCAGTAGGCGGCATAGCTGATGGGCAGCACGGCCAGCAACCACGCCAGCGCACCGCGCAGCAAACGCCCACGGCCCCGGTTCAGCAGGCGTTCCAGAGCGCTGGCGAAGCGGCCAAAACCCACCAGCGGATGCCAGCGGCGCGTTTCTCCCAGCAGCAGGTCGAGCAGCACGCCGGCCGTCATCAAGGCGGCCAGCATGGGCAGCGACAGCCCGCTCAGCATGGACCGCCTTTCAGGTACAGGGGCAAGCCGGCGGCGACAAACACGGCCTTGTCGCACACGGCCGCCACGGCCTGGTTCAGGCGGCCCGCTTCATCGGTGAAGCAGCGCGAAATGGCGCCGTAGGGCACGATGCCCATGCCCACTTCATTCGATACCAGCACAATGTCGCAAGCTGTGTCTTCGATTTCCGCCAGCGCGTACAGCAGGTGCGCGCGCTCGCTGTGGAACAGTTCGGGCAGGGCGATGTCGCCCACGTCCGGATACGTCTCGCCGCTGGAAAACATCAGGTTCGTCAGCCACAGGGTCAGGCAGTCGACCAGCAGCAGCCGGCCGGGCCGGGCTTCCCGCAGGATGGCGTCGCCCAGGCGCAGCGGTTCTTCGATAGTCACCCACCCGGCCGGGCGCTGCGCACGGTGATGCGTGATACGCGTGGCCATCTCGCCATCGCCCGCCTGCGCGGTGGCGAGGTAGAGTACCTCCTTGCCGGACTCGCGGGCCAGCTTTTCCGCATAGGCGCTCTTGCCGGAACGGGCGCCGCCGAAGACCAGGGTGCGCGTCATGGCGCTGTTACCACTCGGTGCCGATTTGTGCGCCGATGCCGGCCGCATACGCATGCTTGACGACGGCCATTTCGGTGACCGTGTCGGCGATCGCGATCAGTTCGTCCGGCGCGCCACGGCCCGTGATGACCACGTGCTGCATGGCCGGGCGTTCCAGCAGGTCGGCGATGATTTTATGCACGTCGAGATAGTTGTACTTGAGCGCGATATTGAGTTCGTCGAACAGCACCAGGCCGTAGCTTGGGTCGGCCAGGAAGGTCTTCGCCTGTTCCCAGGCCAGTTCGGCCTTTTCGATGTCGCGCTCGCGGTTCTGCGTTTCCCAGGTATAGCCTTCGCCCATCGCATGAAAACTGATTTCGTCGGGGAAGCGGCGCAGGAATTTTTCTTCGCCCGTCGACATGGCGCCCTTGATGAACTGCACCACGCCCACTTTCATGCCGTGGCCCATGGCGCGGATGGCCATGCCGAAGCCGCTCGAACTCTTGCCCTTGCCATTGCCCGTGTTGACGATGATGATGCCGATTTCCTTGTCGGCCTTGGCGATGGCCGCGTCGATGATGGCTTTTTTGCGTTCCATGCGCACGCGGTGGCGCTCGTTGATGGCGGCGGTGTCCGCGTCGACGGGTTTGTTATCGTTCATTGTTGATCCTCTTTTGGTATGAATATCTTGCGTTTGCCGTGCTCGATGATCTCGATCGGGTGGCCCAGGTAGTCGCCCAGGATGGACGCCTGCATCACGTCGGCCACAGGACCGGCCAGCCAGCCGCCGTCGCCCATCAGCAGCAGCGCATGGGTCGAGACGCTGTGCGCCAGGTTCAGGTCATGCCCCACCATCACCACGGTTTTATTCTGTTCGCGGCACAGCTTAGCCAGCAGGCCCATGACGCTGACCTGGTGCGCCAGGTCGAGCGCGTTGGCAGGTTCATCGAGCAGCAGCAAGGGCGTATCCTGCGCCAGCATGGCGGCGATCGCCACGCGCTGGCGCTCGCCGCCGGACAGGCTGCGCACGTCGCGTTCGGCCAGGTGTTCCACTTCCATCGAGGCCAGCGCCGCCAGGGCGATGCGCTGGTCGTCGCTGCCTTCCCAGTAATGGTTGTCGTGATACGGGTGGCGCGCCGACAGCACGGTTTCGATGACGCGGTACGAGAACGCGTCGTGGCGCGCCTGCGCCAGGAAAGCCCGTTCGCGCGCCAGTGCGTCGAGCGGCCAGTCGATCAGGGCGCGGCCCTGTATCGTCACGTGGCCCGTATCCGGTTCGCGCAAGCCGGCCAGGGTGCGCAGCAAGGTGCTTTTGCCGGCGCCATTGCGGCCGATAACGCTCCAGCATTCACCATCCCTGATGTGCCAGATGAGGTTTTCCACGAGGCAGCGCGTGTCCGCCTTCAGGCCGAGTTGGTAGGTGCGGATCATGTTCGGCGTAAGCGGTGCAATTGGTACAGGAAGACGGGCGCACCGATCATGGCTGTTACCACGCCGACGGGCAACTGCAATGGCGCCAGCACGGTGCGCGCCAAGGTATCGGCCAGCACGAGGAAGGTGCCGCCGGCCAGCGCGGCAGCGGGAATCAGCAGGCGATGATCGGGACCGCAGGCAAAGCGCAGCGCATGCGGCACGATCAGGCCGACGAAACCCACGCTGCCGGCGCTGGTGACGGCGCTGGCCGTGAGCAGGCCGGAGCAGAAGAACAGGCCCTTGCGCAGCGCGCCCACGCGCACGCCCAGGGTGCTGGCCGCTTCCGCATGCAGCGCCATGACGTTCAGCGAGCGCGCGCAGCGCAAGGCGAAGACCAGGGCGCCGGCCAGGACCAGCCATGGCATCAGCCGCGCCGGTGCGCCGGACAGGTCGCCGATCATCCAGAACACCATGCTGCGCAGGCGGCTTTCCGGGGCAATCGAGAGCATCAGGGTGACGATGGCCATGCAGGCCGAGGCCAGGATCACGCCCGTCAGCAGCAAAAGCGAGGCGCCGCCTTCGGCAGCCGTGCCGCCGCGCAGGTCGCGCCGGGCAAAAAAGTACAGCAGCATCGATACGCCGGCGGCGCCGGCAAAGGCGGCCGCATCGACCACCCACAGCGCGCACATGAACAGCAACGCGGCCAGTGCGCCGACGGAGGCGCCGGCGGAAATGCCCAGCACGTACGGGTCGGCCAGGGGATTGCGCAGCAGCGCCTGCATCATGACGCCGGCCAGCGACAGCGCCGCGCCGGTGACAAAGGCGGTCAGCGCGCGGCCCAGGCGCAGGTCAAGCAAGGTGGCGGCGAGAGTGTCGGCCTTGCCCTGCACGACATGGAGCAGGGCGGAAGGCAGGTCGGCGAGCGGGATCGCGATCGAACCGATCATGCCGGAGAAAATCAGGCTGGCAATCGCGCACACGATCAGCACCGTGAGGATCACGGTGGCGCGGTGGCGCATATTGCGGAAAAATGGGTGCATGTACTGCCTTAAAAACGGGGACTGCAGAACTGCATCTGCGGGCGACGGCGGCATGCCATCGCCCGCAGCTTACATCATTACTACGTGCTTATTTCATGCCGTAGCGTACGCCAACGAAGAGGTTCGAGCGTGGCGTCGCATAGAAACGGCTCAGTTCATAGTCTTTGTTGGTGATGTTGTTCCAGCGTGCCAGCAGCGACCAGTCACGCGCGAACTGGTAGGTGGTGTACAGATTCAGCAAGCCATAGCCACCGAGGGTGCTTGTGTTGGCGGGATCTGTAAAACGTTTGCCCGACAACTGCCATTCCGTACCGGCGGTCAAGCGACCGGTCGTGTAATCGACAGCGAAATTGGCGTGTTTTTTCGCGCGGAGCACCAGTTGCTTGTCGAGCGATTCATTGCGCGGATCTTGCAGGTCGATATTGCCGCTGACGTTGAAGGCACCGAATTTATGCGCGCCAGCCAGTGTCACGCCTTCGAGCAGAGCTTTGTCGACATTCGTGCTGCAGCCATAGCCTGGTTTCCAGCCAATAACTGGGCAAGCCGCTACGTAGTTGATCATATCGGTAATCTTGTTATGATAGTAGGTCGCGCTCAGTTGCGATTGGCCGTCGTTGTAGTGCAATCCAATTTCAGCATTGCGGCCTTTTTCTGGCTTGTTCGTGGGGATGCCAAAATCAGGGTAGTACAGATCGTTGAAGGTCGGTGCGCGGAAGCTGGTGCCATAGCTGGCGCTGGCGCGCAAAGCGTTGCTGAAACGGTAGCCATAGGCGACGCTGCCCGTGTTGTGCGTCCCGTACACCGAGCTGTCGTCGCGACGGCCGCTGATGCTGGCCAGGTGAGCGCCGCGCACCAGGTTGTACGATGCCGCGAAAGACTTTGTATTGCGTCCGCCGGACAGGCCTTCGAGCGAGCTCACGACGTCTTCGTCACGGTATTCACCCAGCAGTTGCAGGGTGTCGCGGCCGAGGAGAATATCGTTTTGCCAGCTGATGTCAGTTTGCTTGGTGTCGAACTGGCTTCTGCCGGAGGTGCCTGCGGCGGATACTGCGGTCAGTTTGTCTTTCGATTCTGCGTAGCGCAGCTCGCTGGTCCAGTTCGGCAAGAACTGGTTCTTCGTGAAGACCGAAATGCTTTCCTGCTTCTTGTCGTTGCGCGCGTCGAAGTTCAAGCCCGCATCGTATTGTGCATCCAGTTTGCTGTTCAGGAAAACCAGGCCGACGTCATGTCCCTTGGCCATCTGGTAGCCAAACTGGCCGCTGACGCTTTCCTTGTCGTAGCCGTCTTTATCGCCGTTATAGGAAAAATTACCAGGTTTGGTGGCGGAATATCCATCCGATTTTTCCTTGCCCGCAGTCAGCGCGTAGCTGAAACTGTTGTTGCCACCGGTTGAGCCGGCAACGCTGGCTTCCAGCTGGCGGGTGTTGTCGCGGCCGTAGCCGGCGAAGGCGGAAAAGCGCGTCGCGCCGTCGCCTTTCTTGGTAAAGATCTGGATCACGCCGCCGACGGCATCGGCGCCATACATGGTGCTCAGTGGGCCGTAGACGATTTCAACGTGGTCGATGCTTGACAGCGGCAGGGCGCTCCAGCTGGCAGTGCCAGATGTGGCGGAGCCGATACGTACACCATCGACCAGCACGATATTCTGGTTGCTGTTCGCGCCGCGGATGAATACGCTCGAATCGGTGCCTGGGCCGCCATAGCGATTGACTTCAATGCCGCGCTGCTTTTGCAGCAGATCGATCAGCGTACCGGCGCCCGAGCGCGCGATGTCTTCCGAGCTGATGGTCTGCGTATCGCTCAATACTTCGCTCAGGTGCTGCGGGTAACGGTTGGCGGTAACGACGATGGGATCGAAGGTGTCCGGCGTGGCTTGGGCGAAAGCGGCAGGCGCGGCAATGGCTAGCGCGAGCGACGTGAGCGCCGCGTGGCGGGAAACAGCATGGGTCATGATAGTTTTCAGTAAGTAATATGCAACCAGCCGACGTCCCCGTAGGCCAGATTGAACAGAAGTGGGAACTGAAGATGACGATCGAAGATGGCCATGGGCCATTCGGATCGCGAACATCCCCGTTCGCACACTTCCACCTGTCCTGGCCGGTATCCGGGCTGGCAAGTGCGGCTATCCCACCTTCCCATGCTCGATGATTGCAAGCACAGTGGTTGTCAGAGATAGCTTGTCGCCCGCTTCCTGTTGCGAGGGGCGACACTTGCTTACCGTTGCGGGGGCAGCACACGTTCGCCGCGACTGCGGCATCGTGTTTCCCGTTTAACTGCGCTCATGGACATGAACGCGGGCACCAAAACCCCGCCATTATACGTGCAGCAGGCGTGGACTGAAATGGCTGGCTGGACGATTCGATATCAGAAATCGACGACGACCGTCGCACCGTAGGCGATTTTATGGGCGGAACGGGCGGCCAGCAGAGCCGCTTCCTCCAATGGCAGCCGGGCTTGCAGTGCCGACAGCAGGCGGATGGTGCCCGCATGGCAGATGAGGATGGCCGTTTCGTGTTGTTCGCGCAACAGATCGCCTAAAAACGCATCGACACGGGTGGCCATCGCCAGCACATTCTCGCCTCCGCCGGGGCGGTACCAGGCCAGGTCGGCCGCCCAGGCATCGATGTCCGCGCGCGCAATCGCGTGCCAGGGCTGCATTTCCCACGCGCCGAAATCCATCTCGGCCAGCCGCGCGTCAAGGCGCAGGGCGCTGGAAGGCAGGTCTTGCGCCAAGGCTGTCGCCAGGCCGGCGCAGCGGCGCAGCGGACTGGCGTAGAGCGGCACGCCGGCCGGCAAAGTCGCTTGCAGGCTGGCGCGCACCGTGGCCATTTCGTGCGGCGCCACCGCCACGTCGCTGCGGCCATAGCAGGTGCCGCTGGTGACTTGCGGCGTGGGGTGGCGAACGAGGATCAGGCGCATGCTTGTTTAGTAGAAGCGCAATGGAGGTTGAAAGCTGGACAGGATGGCCAGGTAAATCGCCACTTCCGCCACCTGCTGCACGGCGCCCAGGCAGTCGCCCGTGTAGCCTTGCAGGCGGCGCTGGCATTTGCGGCCCAGCCAGAATGCGGCAGCTGCCGCCGCCACGACGGCAAAGACCAGCGTGGCCCAGTCAAATATGCCCAGCAGGCCGCAGGCGATGGCGGGCAACAGGGCGCAGGTAGCGGCGATGATGAATTCTCCCGTCGTCATCTCCTGCGCCATCGGTTTGGCCTTGCCTTCGTCGCGCGCGTAGTCCATGAGCCAGATCAGCGACACGGCGGCCAGGCGCGAGAGCGGGTGGGCGATGAATAATGTCGCTACCACCTTTGCAGGCGGCAGTGAAGCGAGCGCCGCACACTTGATCGCCAGCAGGCAGAGGATGCCGATGGCGCCATACGCGCCGATGCGCGAATCCTTCATGATTTCCAGCACCCGCTCGCGCGTCATGCCGCCGCCGAAACCGTCGCACATGTCGGCAAAACCGTCTTCATGGAAGGCGCCCGTCAGGTAGATGCCGGCGGCGACGGCCAGCAGCACGGCCACCGCCGAAGGCAGGAGCCAGCTGGCCACCAGATACACGGCGCCACTGATGGCCGCCACCACCACGCCGACCAGTGGAAAGTAGCGCGAGGCGTGCTGCAGCCAGGCCGGCTCGAAACCCACCCAGCGCGGTATCGGCAGGCGCGTGAAGAACTGCAGCGCGATGAAGAACAATCGGCACTGGTGGATGGCGGCGGAAACGGGATTGGTCATCGTCTTAGTCTGGTGTGGACTTTTCGCTGACCTGGGCCGAGGCAAACGTCGCCATCTCGCGCATGAAGTTGACGGCCGCGTGCAGCAGCGGCAAGGCCAGCGCCGAACCCGTGCCTTCGCCGAGGCGCAAATCGAGGTGCAGCAGCGGACGCGCTCCCAAGCTGGCCAGCAACTGGCGATGGCCGTTTTCATCGGAGCAGTGCGAAAACACGCAGTAATCGAGGATGGCCGGCTGCAGACGGGCCGCCACCAGCAGGGCGCTGCTGACGATGAAGCCGTCGATCAGCAGAATCATGCGCCGTTCGGCTGCCTTGAGCATGGCGCCGGCCATCATGGCGATTTCGAAGCCGCCAAAGGTGGCCAGCACGTCGAGCGGCTCATTGACTGCAGCGTGATGGGCAGCGGCCGCTTCGATCACTCGTTGTTTATGCAACACGCCATCTTTCGACAAGCCGGTGCCGGCGCCCACGCAATCGGCGACGGGCGTGCCCGTCAGCTTGTGCATCAGTGCCGCGGCAGCGGTGGTGTTGCCGATACCCATTTCGCCAAAGCCCAGCACATTGCCATCCAGGGTGGCGACCAGGTCCATGCCCGCCTGCATGGCGGCCAGGCATTGTTCCTGGCTCATGGCAGGTTCCTGGGCGAAGTTGCGGGTGCCGGGGGCTTGCTTGCGGTCAAGCAAGCCGTCGCGCGGGCCGAAATCATGGTTCACGCCAGCGTCTACTATATAGAGGGCGCAATCTGCCTGGCGGGCGAAGACATTGATGGCGGCGCCGTTGCCGAGGAAGTTCTCCACCATTTGCCAGGTCACGCTTTGCGGATAAGCGGAAATGCCTTCGGCGACGACGCCATGATCGGCCGCGAAAACGATGATGGCAGGCTGGTGCAATGCCAGTTGCGTGCCTTGCTGGATCAGCCCGATCTGATGGGCCAGGGTTTCCAGCATGCCGAGGCTGCCCAGCGGCTTGGTCTTGCTATTGATGGCGTGTTCGAGTGCGCTGGCCAGGGCGGGATTGGCGGTAGATGTAATGTGTGGGATAGGCATGGGAATCTATATGGATGAGGCAGGGTATGGTCGGCACTACGATATCACACAGCAATATTTGCCCAGATGCAAATTAGCGCTTGCGGGGAGTTCGGGCCAGGGCTATAATTCGCCCCCTCGCTGAACGACGCATGCAAATGCCGAGTGAGACGAGAGAAAAGAAGGAGTTGACGGATTTAGCGAAATGCTTCATACTCTTCCTTCTTCGCAGCTGACAAACACAACGCTTTGTCGATAGCGCGAAAGCAGTAACCGAATACAGTTCTTTAACAATTAACAGTCGATAAGTGTGGGCATTTGATGTAAGTGCAGCGTCAATCTTCGGATTGACGTCTAACTTAAAATATCAAATG
>NZ_JABXFH010000050.1:0-43441 GCF_013372745.1 Janthinobacterium sp. BJB401
CGCCTGGTGCCCGCCGGCGCGAAGAATGGTGGAAAACCTGGCGGCGCTTGACTTGGGCGATGCGCGGGGCAATGCGCGGCGCTGCGCCAGGCGGTCGCGCCCGTGGGGCTGCGTATAATCATTCCTTCTCAATCAAGGAGTGACCATGCACGATGCGATGCCCGCACACCCGGTACTCGGTGTGATCGGCCGTTCCGGTAGCGGCAAGACGACCCTGCTGGAATTTGTGGTGAAGGAACTGGCGGCGCGCGGCTTGCGCGTCAACCTGGTCAAGCACAGCCACCATGATCTGGCGCTGGAACCGCCGCAAAAAGACAGTGCCCGCCTGCGCCTGGCCGGGGCGGCGGAAGTGCTGGTGGCGTCGCCGTACCGTTTTGCCATCGTGCATGAGCTGCGCGGCGCGCCCGAGCCGAGCCTGGCGCAGCAATTGTCCCGCATGGGGCCGGCAGACCTGACCCTGGTCGAAGGTTTCAAGACGGATCCCATTCCCAAGCTGGAAGTGTTTCGTCCGGAAGTGGGGCAGGCGCCCCTGTATCCGCACGACCCGCATGTGATCGCCGTGGCCTCCGACAGCCCGGCGCCGGCCGACTTGCGCGAAGGCGTAGAATGGTTGGACTTGAATGCGCGCGAGCACGTGCTGGCCTGGCTGCTGCTGCAGTTGGAAAATAAGCTGGAAAAATAAGTTAAAGGTTTGCCGCGGCCATCCGTTAATACTGGTAGAACCTCATTGGAGAAACGTATGGACGTCGGAAGCATTGCTCAACTGTCAACCACGATGGCGGAGACAGGCACGCGGCAAGCCGTCGGATTGACTGTCCTGAAAAAAGCCCAGGATATCCAAAGCTCGACCGCCACTGCCTTGCTGGCAGCGTTGCCACCGGTACAGTCGGCGCCTAGCCTGCCGGCTCACCTCGGCAATCGCATCAACACGACTGCCTGAGCGCAGTCCCGCGGCGCCACTCTGGCGCCCGCTCTATTTACGCCCACACCACCGTCATCGACGGTGGAGCGTGGGCGTTTTTGTCTGTCTTTCCGCTTTCCCCCCTCCCTCTATAAAATTGACTGATTGAAGATGGTTCGCCATGGCGCGGCCGATTCAGTAGAATGACGTCCATCACCCCATGTTGCCCATCGTGCAGCCCGGGGCGTGCCGTGATTTGCCGCGATTACTTATCGATTACTTTGACCCATGCAAGAGGATTTTCCATGAACAAACGTCAAGCTCTCATCGCCGCCGCCCTCGCGGGCATCTGTGCCGGCACCACCCTCAACGCGGCCGCGCACGATGGCCCCGCTCCTGGCGACAAGGAAAAATGCTATGGCGTGGCCAAGGCAGGGCAGAACGATTGCGCCTCGTCCGATGGCGCGCATTCCTGCGCGGGCCAGGCGGAGGCGGACAACCTGCCGACCGAATGGACTTATGTTGCCAAGGGCACGTGCGAACAGGCGGGCGGCTCCGTCAAGCCCATCAAGGCCGGCAAGGCTGCCAAACCGGCCACGCAGCCCTAAGCGTCCGCCGCCTGCCCATGCCGCCGCCCATCCAGGCGCTTGCCGGCGTCGGCCTGCGCGCCGCGCATTACCGCGACTTCCTGGCGCGCAGGCCCAAGGTCGGCTGGCTGGAAGTGCACACTGAAAACTACCTGCAGCCGTCGGGCTGGGATAATCATGTGCTGCAAGCCCTGCGCCAGGATTACCCGATCAGCCTGCATGGCGTCGGGCTGGGCCTGGGTTCCGCGCGCGGCTTTTCCGAAGCCCATTTGCAGCGTGTGCGCGCCGTGGTCGAGCGCATCGAACCGGCCCTCGTGTCGGAACACCTGAGCTGGGGCGCCGTGGCGCAGCAGCAACTCAATGATCTGTTGCCGCTGGCCTTGAATGGCGCCGCCCTGGATTTGCTGTGCGCACGAGTGGGGCGGGTGCAGGACGTGCTGAAAAGACCGATCTTGCTGGAGAATGTCTCCACTTGCCTGCGTTTTGCCGACGATGCCATGAGCGAGGCGCAATTCCTGGCGGAGCTGGCACGCCGCAGCGGCTGCGGCCTGCTGCTCGATATCAATAACCTGTATGTGAACCAGTGCAACCACGGCGAAGACGCCTTCACGGCCATGCAGGCCATTGCACCGGGCAGCGTGGGCGAGCTGCATCTGGGCGGCCACCTGCTGACGCCGTATGCCGTGATCGACCACCATGGCGCCGCCGTGGCCGATCCCGTCTGGGATTTGTATGCGGCCGCCTTGCTGCGCTTTGGCGCCATGCCTACCCTGGTCGAATGGGATACGGACTTGCCCGCCCTCGATATCCTGCTGGGCGAAGCGGACAAGGCGCAAGCCATGCTGGCGCGCCATGCGCCGCAAACGCCATGGCAGGGAACGGTGCTGCCGTCCCCGCCGCCGCCCGTGTTGCTTGACGCGCTGGCGGCCGGCCAGCAAGCGTTTGCCACAGCCTTGCTGGATGCTCAGGCCGCATTGCCAGCGTTCGCGGGAGAAGCCGTGCCGCAGCGTTTCTCGCTGTACCGCGGCAACCTGAGCGCCACCTGGCGCCGCATCCTGGGCCACGCCTACCCCGTCGTGCTGGCGCTGGTGGGCAAGGCATTCTTTGGCGGCCTGGCGCGCGCGTATGGCCGCCAGTACCCGTCCGATAGCGCCGACTTGAATGAGTTTGGCGCCCGTTTCGCCGATTTTCTCGCCAGTTTTCCGCCTGTGGCCGACTTGCCCTACCTGCCGGACATGGCGCGCCTGGAATGGGCCGTGCACCTGGCCCATTACGCGGCCGATGCGCAGGGCCTGGCCCCCGAGTCGCTGGCCACCCTGCATCCCGATCAGCTGGAAGCGCGGCGTTTCAGCTTGCATCCCGCTTGCGTCTTGCTGGCGTCCGGCTGGCAAGTGGCCGCCCTGTGGCAGGCGCATCAGGAAGGTGAAGAGCAGGGGAAGTTTCCGCAGGAGTTGCAGGTGGCCAGCTGGGCGCTCGTATGCCGGACGCGCTGGAAGGCGCAGGTGCTGGTAGTGGATGCGGCCGCGCATGCGGCCTTGGTCATGTTGCAGCAGGGCCAGACGTTTGGCGCCGCGCTCGATGCGGCGTTCGAGCTGGACCCGGCATTCGACCTGGCCGCCCACTTGCGCCAGTGGCTGGCGCATGCGGTATTGACGGCGTGACAGTTTATTCGAAGGCCCGCAGCAGGCGCGCTTCGCCCGTCTGATCGCGGTACAGGGCATTCGCGGCCAGGGTGGCGTCCATCATGCGCGTAACTTGCTCTTCTTCAAAGCGGGCCAGCTCGGCCGTGGCCGCGACGAGGGCCAGTTCCAGCCTGGCGCGCGCGCTCTGGTACAGGCTGCTGGTGTATTTGTCTGTGTTACGCAGCAATTCTTCCGCGTTTTCTATTACCTGGCGCAAGTCGCCGATCAGGCGTTCCTGGCTGCGCGTACCTTGTTCGGGCTGGTCCATGGCGCTCCCTTCCGCAATCGATATTTATCTGACAATAACGACGTGTTTGCAGCTTGATCCAGGCAGCCAGTTGGACGCATGGGGCCGCTTTCGCACCCCATGCGGGAATCAGACAGGAGCGACGACCGTGATACGGATATCGCCCACGCTGACGACCTGGCCGGCGCGGATCTTGGCGGTCTTGCGCAATTCCTTCTTGCCATCGACCTTCACCACGCCGCTATCGACCATGACCTTGCCTGCGCCACCGCTGTCGCACAGGCCGACCAGCTTCAACAGCTGGTTCAGCTCGACGAACTCGGATGTTAAATCAAAGCTTACTTTTTGCATTGTATCCCTTATTGCAACGATGTGTTTTCAACACTGAATGACGGTGTCAACTAAGATCATAGTTTACATGAAGCGAGGGAGAATGCAGGCTGAGCCTTAACTTTTGTTGGGCCGCGTCATCTCCAGGGGCACGATCCACGCGCTGAATTGCTCTTCCGTTACAAAGCCCAGGCCCAGCGCCGCTTCCTTCAAGGTCGTGCCTTCATGCTGGGCTTGCTTGGCGATTTGCGCTGCCTTGTCGTAGCCGATGTGCGGCGCCAGCGCCGTGACCAGCATCAAGGAACGCTCCATCAGGTCGGCGATACGTGCACGGTTCGGTTCGATGCCGTGGGCGCAATGCTCGTCGAAGCTGCGCATGCCGTCGCCCAGCAGGCGCGCGCTTTGCAGGAAGTTGTGCGCAATCAAGGGCTTGAAGACGTTCAGCTCGAAATTGCCCGAGGCGCCGCCCACCGTGATGGCGACGTCGTTGCCGAACACCTGGCAGCACAGCATGGTCAGCGCTTCGCACTGGGTA
The DNA here is from genome assembly GCF_013372745.1 of Janthinobacterium sp. BJB401. Lineage (NCBI taxonomy): Bacteria > Pseudomonadati > Pseudomonadota > Betaproteobacteria > Burkholderiales > Oxalobacteraceae > Janthinobacterium > Janthinobacterium sp. BJB401. The sequence goes on from NZ_JABXFH010000050.1 coordinate 4,283, forward strand.
GGATTGACCTTGCCCGGCATGATGGAGCTGCCCGGCTCGTTTTCCGGTATCGTGATTTCACCGAGGCCGGAACGGGGGCCGGAGGCCATCCAGCGCACGTCGTTGGCGATTTTCATCAGGGCCGTGGCCAGGGTTTTCAAGGCGCCATGGGCGGCGACCAAGGCATCGTGGGCGGCCAGGGCGGCAAACTTGTTGCTGGCCGTCTCGAACGGCTGGCCCGTCAGGCGCGCCAGCTCGGCCGCGATGCGGCCGGCAAATTCCACGTGGGCATTCAGGCCCGTGCCGACGGCCGTGCCGCCGGCGGCCAGTTGCAGCAGCGGCGGCAACGATGCCGTGATGATGTGCTCGGCAAAGTCCAGCTGCGCCACGTAGCCCGAGAATTCCTGGCCCAGGGTCAGCGGCGTCGCATCCTGCAAGTGCGTGCGGCCGATCTTGACGATGTCGGCAAATTCCGTCGCTTTCGCGTCCAGGGTGGCGCGCAGCTGGCGCAGCGGCGGCAAGACCGTGTTGGCGACGGCCAGGGCGGCCGCCACGTGTATCGCGGTCGGAAAGATATCGTTCGAGGACTGGCCCAGGTTGACGTCGTCGTTCGGATGCAGCAGGCGCTCGGCGCCGCGCAAGCCGCCGATCAGCTCGGAGCCGCGGTTGGCCAGCACTTCATTCATGTTCATATTGCTTTGCGTGCCCGAGCCCGTCTGCCAGACGGCCAGCGGGAATTCTGCGTCATGCTTGCCGGCCAGCACTTCGTCGGCCGCCTGCGTGATGGCGATGGCTTTCTTGCCATCTAGTAATCCCAAGTCCAGGTTGACGTGGGCGGCCGCGCGCTTGACGGTGGCCAGGGCGGCGATCAGTTCGGGCGGCATCTTTTCCGTGGAGATATGGAAGTGCTCAAGCGAGCGCTGCGTTTGCGCTCCCCACAGCCGGTCGGCGGGTACGTCGATCGGGCCGAAACTGTCGCGTTCGATTCTGCTACTCATGACATCCCTTTCATCGATAGAGGTGGATCGAGTGTACTCCAGGCGTCAAAAAGGCACAGGATGATGCTGTATTGCATCATTTTTGCCGTGGCCCATCTATATTTTTGCGATTTCCTGCCGTTAAAGACAGGCGAGTCCCCCTTCTTATCCTGTTATCAAAGCGATCAGTCCATGCACAGCAGCATTATTCTCCGTTGGTCCCTGATCGCGTGCGCCGCCGCCAGCCTGGCCATGCCGCCCGTCATGGCGGCCGAACTGGGTGAGATGGCCGTGCTGTCGCACGTGGGCCAGCCCTTGCTGGCCGAGATCGAACTGACGGCACTGGCGCCCGAGGAGGCCAATGGCGTGGCCGTGCGCCTGGCCTCGCCCGATGTGTACCGCGGTGGCGGCATCGGCATGGATCCGGCCCTGCAGGGGTTGACGATCAGCCCGCTGGAGCGCGGTGGCCGCCATTATGTGCGCGTGACTACGCGGCAAGCGATCCAGGCGGGCCACGTGCATCTGTATTTATTGCTGGGTAGTGGCAATGGCGCCGTCGTGCGCCTGGGCACCCTGTGGCTGACGCCGGCGCCGCCTGCTGCCGCTGCCGTCAGTGCGCCAGCCAGGCCCGCCGTTCCGGTGCCCATGCCCATGCCTGTCCCCGCGCCGTTGCCACGCGCAGTGACTGGCGCGCCGTTGCCCGATGCCGCCGCGCTGGCGGCCCGCGCGCGCGCCGAGGGCCTGGTGCGCCCGGCGCGCGTGTTCGTGCCGCCGCCCGCCGCGCCCACACCGGCTGCGCCCGCGCGGCGAGCGCCGCAGCTGCGCCGCGCCACGGCGCCCGTGGCCGCCTGCGCACCGCAGGCGGATGCCGGGCAGGCGCAAGCGTGCGTGGCGCTGGATGAGAAAAACGCGGCCCTGAATGACAAGCTCGGCGAATTGGAGGGCAAGATCGGCGCCTTGCAAAAGGCGCTGGCTCAGCCCGCCACCGCCGTTGCGCCGGCTGCCGCGCCGGCCGAGGCGCAGGCGCCGCATGCCAAGCCCAAGCCCCTGCATACAGCGCCAGTCGCTGACAAGAAGGCGAGCGGCAACGGCTTGCTGTGGCTTGGTATCGGCACCGTGGCCTTCCTGTTGCTGACGGCGCTCATCGTGTATGTCGTGCGCATGCGCAAGCAGGCGGCAGTGCCGGGCGCGCCGTCGAAATACTGGGTCTTGCTGCGCAAACCGTTCCGCCGCAAGAAAAAGGATGTGCCCGTGCTGACGGAGGCGGTGGAGGACGGAGCGGCAGCCGCGCCGGAACCGGAGCCGGAGCCGTTCTCGCGTTAATCGTGCTGCAAGGCTGCGCTACAATTTGATATAAAAAAAGATATTGAAAAAAGACATGGATATGCTTGCCAATCGCGTTGCCTATTTCTTAAAGATGGTGTTATGATTAATTCAGTGGACTTGCTCTACGACAAAACAGCCCCAGCCTGGCGCAGTCACCAACGATAGTGTGGCGCGGCAAACAGGTGTAGCGTTGCATAAACGCCTGGGTCTGGAAGCGGTTCGCGATGCCGACGATGTGCTCGCGAACGCCGGATGCAACCGGCAGCGAGGCGACGCCAGGAGATACCTGGGGCTCGCCTTCCAAATTCCCCCCCCCTCCTTGTTCCCGAGCGCCGCAGTTGTCGCGCTCCTTGTCAGGGAGTTGACGTAAAAAAAGCACCCGCGGGTGCTTTTGTCGTTTCTGGTGCTGCAGCTTCTTACATGCGGGCGCGCGCGCCCTGCATGGCGCTCGGCAGCTGCGTCATCCACGGTTCCGTGATGGCGCGGATTTCGCGGTCGTTTGCCAGAATTTGCTTGAGCAAATCGATCTTGCGCAGGCGCGAGGCGCCGGCCAGGGCAGGCACCTTGCCCGTCATGGTCGCGCTGGCGGCGCTGGCGCACTGGTTTTCCAGGGCATCCAAGTCATTCCAGTCGCTCGAACGTGCGGCCACGACCATTTTATTGGTCATTCCTGCAATATTTTCGTACATCGAGAGAACGTCGTTGGAGGTCATGAGCACACCCGTAACTAGTGAATGGATTACCGCTTGTCCAGATTAACGGCAGGTCCTAGGGGAACTTGAGGGTGTTTTTGAAAAAAAGTGAAAATAATTTAGCTGATTGCTTGGCGGCCGCCGGAATCGCCCGCAAACCCGCATGGATGCGGGGGCCGGCGATTCCTGCCAGCGTGGATTTATTTGACGAGTTCTTCCAGTCCCGCGCTCAGTTCGGCGGGCGGCGGCATCTTGTCGATCAGCACCGAGGGCGGCAAACCGAGCGCTTCGGCCACGTTGCTGGGGTAGCAGGCGATGATTTCTTCATTGCTCAACGCGTTTTCATCGATGCGGGCGCGCCACGCGGCCAGGTGGATGATGGCGGCCAGGCGGTTCAGCGGCGCCTTGGCCAGCGGATCGGGAAAGGCGGCGATGGCCTCGGCAAAGGCAGGGGGGAACTTCCAGCGGCGCGCCAGTTCGGCGCCCACCTGCGCATAGTCATAGCCCAGCGAAACCCGCTCCGCGTCGAGCCGGCGCGCGTCGAGCGGCGGGGCGATCTTGTCGAGCTGCATGGCTTGTTCGGGCATGGCCGCATGGATCACCAGTTGACCGATCGCATGCATCATGCCGATGGTGAACGCCAGATCCTGGTTGTCGCCCGTCTGTCTGGCGATCCAGCGGGCCGACACGGCGCTGTGCAGGCTGTAGCGCCAGAATTGCGGCAGATTCAGTCCCGGCACGGCCTTGTAGCCGCTGACCAGGCCCGAACTGATGACGAGCGTGCGCACGGTTACAAAGCCGAGCATCAGCACGGCGTCTTCCACCGTGCCGATGCTGCGCGAGACGTGGTAATACGCCGAGTTGGCCAGCCGCAGCAGCTTGGCGCTCAAGGCCGGGTCCGCTCCCAGCTGCCGGGCGATGTCTTCGGTGGCGATGGCGGGGTTGTCGAAACTGCGCACCAGTTCATCGACGATCTTCGGGGCGGCAGGCAGGGCGTGGGGTTGCTGAAACAGCGCTTCCAGTTGCATGGCAATCTCCTTGGCATTCGCGCGGCGCGGGGTCGTGAAACTATAGGCCGATTTTTTGTCCGCATGCAAAAAAATTCCGGGGCGCTTTTTTCATGGGAAACAGGCTATGATTTTGACTATTCCATTGAAAGGATCGCCATGCACGGTTTGCGTTTTTCCTGGTCCCGGACGCCAGTCCAGGCCGCCATCATCCTCGCCCTGGCCGGCGTGTCGCTGGCCGGCTTGCCCGCCCAGGCGCATGGCCAGCAGGCGGCCGCCAGCGCCGTTGTTCCCGCTGCCCCCACGGCCTTGCCCGGCGACGATTTCTACGATTACGTGAATGGCGACTGGCTGCGCAAGACGGAGATTCCCGCCGACCGCAGCAGCTGGGGCTCGTTCGCCATCCTCGCCAACGCCACCAACGAGCGCATCATCGGTCTCGTCGAAGGCTTGTCGGCGGCGCCGCAGGCCGATCCCTCGGCGCGCCAGGTCAGCGATTTTTACCGTTCCTGGATGGATGAATCGGCTATCGAAGCGAAAGGCTGGGCGCCGATCAAGCCGTTGCTGAAGAAGATCGATGGCATCCGCGACCTGGCAGGACTGGCCCGCGCGCTGGGCGAAAGCTTGCGCGCCGATGTCGACCCGCTCAACGCCACCAATTTTTATACGGAAAACCTGTTCGGCCTGTGGGTGGCGCAAGACTTGAACGACACCACGCGCAATGTGGCGTATCTGCTGCAGGGCGGGCTGGGCTTGCCTGACCGCGCGTTCTACCAGGGCGACAGCGCCCGCATGCAGGGCTTGCGCGCCGGCTACCAGGCGCATATCGCGGCCATGCTCAAGCAGGCCGGCTACAGCGATGCGCCGGCCCGCGCCGCGCGCGTGTTTGCGCTGGAGCAGCAAATTGCCGCCAGCCACGCCAGCCGCGAGGATTCGGCCGATGTCGCCAAGGGCAATAATGCGTGGCGCGCCGCCGACTTCGCCAGCAAGGCGCCTGGACTGGACTGGAAAGCCTTCTTCCAGGCGGCCGGTCTGGGCCAGCAGACGGATTTCATCGTCTGGCATCCGACGGCCATGACGGGCAGCGCGGCCCTGGTGGGTAGCGTGCCGCTGGCCACGTGGAAGGATTTTCTGGCCTTCCACGCCATCAATCATTTCAGCACGATTTTGCCGAAGGCGGCCGCCGAGCAGCGCTTCGCCTTCTATGGCAGCGCCCTGAGCGGCACGCCGCAGCAGTCGCCGCGCAGCAAGCGCGCGCTGGCGGCAACCAACGCGGCCCTCAGCGACGCCGTCGGCAAGCTGTACGTGGAACGCTATTTCCCACCTGAATCGAAAGCCCGCGTGCAAGACATGGTGACGAATATCGTGGCCGCCTTCTCGCGCCGCATCGACAAGCTGGACTGGATGGCGCCGGCCACCAAGGCGCAGGCGCAGGAAAAGCTCAAGACCCTGTACGTGGGCGTGGGCTATCCGGAGCGCTGGGACAGCTATGCGGGCTTGCGCGTGGTGCGCGGCGATGCGCTGGGCAATGTGCAGCGCGCGGAACAGTTCCACTATCGCCAGGAGCTGGCCAAGCTGGGCCAGTCGCCCGACCGCAAGGCCTGGGCCATGCCGGCCCAGCTGGTCAATGCCGTCAACCTGCCGCTGCAAAATGCGCTGAACTTCCCGGCCGCCATCCTGCAGCCGCCGTTTTTCGACCCGCAAGCATCCGATGCGGCCAACTATGGCGGCATCGGCGCCACCATCGGCCACGAGATCAGCCACAGTTTTGACGACCAGGGCGCGCAGTTCGACGCCCAGGGCAAGCTGCGCGACTGGTGGACGCCGGCCGACCTGGCGCATTTCCAGACAGCATCCAAGCAACTGGTGGCGCAGTTCGCGGCCTATAAACCGTTCCCCGACCTGGCCGTGAATGGCCAGCTGACCCTGAGCGAAAACCTGGCCGACCTGGCCGGCGTGGCGGCCGCGCATGACGCGTTCACCCTGTCGCAGCAGGGCAAGCCGCTGCAGCCTGGCGCGGACCGTGATTTCTTCATCGGCTACGGCGTGAGCTGGCGCAGCAAGGCGCGCGAAGCGGCGGCGCGCCAGCAAATCCTCACGGATGGCCATGCGCCGGCGCAATACCGCGCCGCCACCGTGCGCAATCTTGACGCCTGGTACCCGGCCTTCGACGTCAAGCCGGGACAGCAGTTGTACCTGGCGCCGGAGCAGCGCGTGCGCGTCTGGTAGTCATTGACGGTGCCGCACGCCTAGCGCGCCGGCACCGTAAAATGGCGGAACATATCGATAGGACCGCCATGAAGCCGAACCCGCAGCAAGACCCCATCCACGCCATCACGGGCCGCACCCTGGCCCATTACGACGCCAGTGCCGAGCAGTTTTTCGAAGGCACGCGCGATCACGACGTCAGCCAGAACATCAGCGCACTGCTGGCCGCCATCGGCAAGCCGGCGCCTTTGGCGATTCTCGACCTCGGCTGCGGCCCGGGCCGCGATCTGAAAGCGTTCACGGCCATGGGCCACCATGCGACCGGTGTCGATGGCAGCGCCCGCTTCGTCGAGATGGCGCGCGACTACAGCGGCTGCACCGTGTGGCAGCAGGATTTCGTCGACCTCGACCTGCCTGCCGGGCACTTCGACGGCGTGTTCGCCAATGCCGTGCTGTTCCACGTGCCCAGCGCCGCCTTGCCCGGCGTGCTGCGCGCTTTGGTCGCGTGCCTGAAGCCCGGCGGTGTGTTGTTCAGCTCGAACCCGCGCGGGCAGAACCAGGAAGGCTGGAATGGCGCCCGCTACGGCAGCTACCACGACGAAGCGACCTGGGCCGTCTACCTGCAGGCGGCCGGTTTCAGCCTGATCGAGCAGTATTACCGTCCGCCCGGCTTGCCGCGCGAGCAGCAGCCGTGGCTGGCGACGGTCTGGCGCAAAGCGGGCTGATTTCGCGTCATTAGCTGATTTTTGGCATGTGTTAGGGACCGTACATAGTTTTTGCAACCTCAAGCGTAGTATGGACACATCGACACGCAGCAAGCAGCGCAAGCCGCTTCAAACAGCGTGTGAGCCGCAGTACCGGCCCTTCGGGGCAGGACAACAGATGTACCAACTACAGTGAGGATCCATCATGAACAAAGATCAAGTCGAAGGTAAACTGAAGGAAGTCGGCGGTAAAATCCAGGAACAAGCTGGCAAACTGGTCGGCAGCGAAGAACAGCAAGCCAAGGGCCTGGCAAACCAGGTCGAAGGCAAAGTGCAGAAGAAAGTTGGCGATGTGAAAGATGCGGTTGAAACTGTGACTCGCAAGCCATAATTCTGGCAGCAAGAATGTAAAAAAACCGCCGCCTGTCGCGAGACAGGCGGCGGTTTTTTATTTGATGCAGCGCAATCTTACTGTGCTGGCTTCATCAGGTTCTGCTTGAAGAACATCTCGATTTTCTTGTACACGTGGCGCTGGCCCGCGCGCGACGAGATGCCGTGCTTGGCGCCCGGATACGTCATCAGGTCGAACTGCACGCCGCGGTTCACCAGCGCGTCGATCAGGCGTGTGCTGTTGCTGAACAAGACGTTGTCGTCGGCCATGCCGTGCACCAGCAGCAGCGGCGACTTCAGGCCGTCGAGGTGGGCGAACACGGTGCTGGCCTTGTAGCCATCCACGTTTTCCTTCGGCATGCCGAGGAATTGCTCCGTGTAGTGGGTGTCGTACAGCGACCAGTCGGTCACGGGCGCCACCGACACGCCCATGGCGATCTTGTCGGATGCGGCCGACAGCAAGCGCAAGGTCATGAAGCCGCCGTAGCTCCAACCGAACACGCCGATGCGTTTCGGGTCGACGAAACTTTGCTTGCCCAGCCAGTCGATGCCGACCAGCTGGTCGGCCACTTCGGCCGCGCCCAGATTATGGTAGATGGCATCCGTGAACGCGCGCTCGCGGCGCGACGAACCGCGGTTATCGAGGCGGAAGACGACAAAGCCTTGCTGCGCCATGTACTGGTCGAAGTTGTTGCCCCAGCGGCGCGCCACGTGCTGCGAGTGCGGGCCGCCATACGTCGACAGGTAGACGGGATAGCGTTTGCTGGCGTCGAAGTTCGATGGCTTGACGATGGAGTAGTACAGCGTCTGGCCATCGTTGGCCTTCAGGGTGCCGTACTCGGTCGGCAGGTGGTCCGCCTTGTACTTGGCGTACGGGTGGCTGGCGTTCAGCGCGTTTTCTTCCAGCCAGCCCACCATGGCGCCATCCGGACGGCGGATGCTCACTTGCGGCGGCGTGGCCGGGTCGGAATACGTGTCGACGAAGACTTCGCCATTGCGCGAGAACGTCGTGTCGTGCCAGCCGTCGGCTTTCGTCACGCGCTGCGGTTTGTCGGCCGTGCTGCCATCGAGGGCCAGGGCGTAGGTTTGCTTGTCGATGACGGCGTCGCGGTTCGACGCGACGAACACTTTACCCGTCTTCTGGTTCACGGCCAGCACGCTGTCGATGCCCCATGCGCCGGAAGTGACCGGGTGCAGCAGCTTGCCGCTCATGTCGTACAAATACAGGTGATTGCGGCCCGTGCGTTCCGACGACCAGAGGAAGGTGCCGTTCGACAGGAAGCGCAGGTCGTCATGGATGCTGACCCAGGTTGTCGACGTTTCCGTCAGCAGGGTGCGCTGCGCCAGCGTGCTTGCATCGACGGCGACCAGGTCGAGGGTCTTCTGGTCGCGCGACTGGCGCTGGTAGACGAGCGATTTGCTGTCCGCGCTCCAGTCGGCGCGCACCAGGTAGATGTCCGGGTTCGTGCCCAGGTCCACCTGGCGCTGCGCGCCCGTTTCCGGCGAGACGATCAGCAGCTGCACCAGCACGTTCGGGTCGCCGGCGGCCGGGTAGCGCTGCTCGACGACGTCCGTGCGGTCGGCGAAGATTTCAAAGCGGCGCACGACGGGAACCGGCGCTTCGTCATAGCGTTTGTAGGCGATGGCGGAATCGTCAGGGGCCCAGTAGTAGCCGGTGCGCTGGCCCATTTCTTCCTGCGCCACGAATTCGGCTTCGCCGTTGCGGATGGTGCCCTTGCCATCGGTCGTCAGCTGGCGTTCCTGGCCCGATTTCAGGTCGATCACATAGATATTCTGGTCGCGCACGAACGAGACGTAGCGCCCTTTCGGCGAGATTTTCGGATCGAGCACATTGCCCTTGGCGACCAGGCGCGCCTTGTCCGGGTGGGCCGCGTCGACCAGGTACAGATTGCCGGCCAGCGGCACCAGCAGCTGCTTGCCATCGGGCGACCAGCTGTAGCTGAGAATGCCGTTCAGGCTGGCCGTGCGCTCGCGTTCGCGGCGCGCCTGCTCTTCGGGCGAAATCGTTTCATTCGGCACCAGCGCCTTCGAGTCGATCAGGCGGTGCGTGCTCTTGTCCTTCAGCTTGAATTCCCACAGGTCGAGCTGGAACTGGTTGTCCGCGCGGCCGCGCAGGAACGTGACTCGCTCGCCATCGGGTGAGACCTTCAGGTAGCGCACGCCGGGGCCGGCCAGCGCCGGATCGGCGTGAATGCGTTCCAGGGTCAGCTTTTCAGCCGATGCGGGAACGCTGGCCATCGCGGCCAGAAAACAAAGAATAAAACGCATGGATGTCTCGGTAGTTGGAAGGATGAAGGGCACTGCATGCATAGGCGAACTTGAGCGTTGCCTAAGCGTAAGACGATACCAGAGCATGCATGTTTATGCGATAGCCCCGGCCACGGAATATGGGCGTACTGGCCGTATTTCCTTCGCTGGAAATATCCGATAGCCACCCATTCCATGGCGCTTTATGCGGTTCAGGCCAATATCGACCCTGCGATCACGGTCAGGCACGCGCCGCCTATCCAGGCCTGGCCATCGCGGAAGCGGACGGATACGCGGCCGTCGCGTTGCAGGCAGGTGCCCTGGCGGACGCTGTAGTCGCCACCGGCCAGCAGCTGCGCGATGCAGGCATTGGCGCTGCCCGTGACGGGGTCTTCCACCAGCGCGCCATGTTCGCTGAGCAGCGCGCGCACTTCGTAGTCGGCCGGTCCGCCTGCTGCGTGCGGGCCGTACAGCGCCAGGCCATCGGTCCCGGAGGCGGCCAGCAAGGCCGTCAGCGCGGCGATATCGGCGCGTACGGCCAGGCAGGCGGCGGCGCTTGCCAGCGGCACGCACAGCCAGCGGATGCCCATGTCGACGACGCTGCCGGCAGCGGCGGGCGTGCCGGCCAGCGCTGTTTGCAGCAGCGGCAGCAGAGTGGGTTCGAGCGCGCGCGCCGTGCAGGGCGGCGCCTGGAACGCCAGCACGCCGCCCGCATGCTGTTCAATGTGCACCAGGCCGACGCCGCATTCCTGCACGATGCGCGCGCCTTTCGGCTGCAGGCCCGCATCGAGCAGGGCGTGCGCCGTGCCCAGGGTCGGGTGGCCGGCAAACGGGAATTCCGTCTCGGGCGAAAAGATACGCACGCGGTAGTCGGCGGCGGGGTCGCGCGCCGCCAGCACGAAGGTGGTTTCCGACAGGCCGGTCCAGCGCGCAATCGCCTGCATCTGCGCGTCATCCAGGCCGTCGGCGTCGAGCACCACCGCCAGCGGATTGCCCTGGAAGGGCACGCTGCTGAAGACATCGACTTGCTTGAAGGGGCGCGGTTGTGGCATGGCTGTTCCTTGCAGGAGGGTCAGGCGGCGCGCAGGCGCTGCAGCGATAGCCGGTTCAAATACCAGGTCAGCAGCACGGCCGCCACCGTCAGGCCCGTCACCAGGCCGATCCAGAAGCCGGCGGCGGCCATCGGCTCGGCCGGCGACCAGATGAAGCCTTGCGGCGCGAGGCCCAGCACGTAGCCGATCGGCAGCGAGAAGCCCCAGAAGGCCAGCAGCTGGATCAGCATCGGCTGGCGCGTCACCTTGTAGCCGCGGATGGCGCAGGACGTGGCCACCTGCGTCGCGTCGGACAGCTGGAACAGGGCGGCGAACAGCAGCAGCTGCGCGCACAGCGCCTGCACCTGCGGGTCGGACGTATAGGCTTGCGCGATCTGGTGGCGGAAGACCGTGATGACGGTGGCCGAGACGATGGCCGCCGTCAGCGACATGGCCACACCGACCCATGAAATGAAGCGCGCGCGGCGCAGATTGGCTTCGCCCACGGCATGGCCCACGCGCGTGACGAGCGCGATACCAAAGGTGAGCGGCACCATGAAGACGACGGACGAGAAATTCAGGGCGATCTGGTGCGCCGACACCTGGATCACGCCGAAGCGCGCCACCAGCAGACTGATGACGCCAAAGGCGCTCACTTCGGCAAAGTAGGTCACGCCGATGGGCAGGCCCAGGCGCAGCATGGGGCCGATGGACGACAGCTGCGGCCCTTCCCAGTGCGTGAACGGATACGTGGCGCGGTAGGCGGGCGCGATCCTGATCCAGGCCAGCATGGCCAGCAGCATCATCCACACGCAGCAGGTGGTGGCCACGGCGCAGCCCACGCCGCCCATCTTCGGCATGCCCCAGTGGCCGTAGATCAGCAAATAGTTGACGAGGATATTGAGGCCCAGCGCGGCCAGCGCGATCACCATCACGGGCTTGGTCTGGTTGATGCTGGTGCTGTAGCCGTACAGCGCGCGGTAGGCGGCGAACGGCGGCAGCGCGCAGCTGATGATGTGCACGAACAGCTTGGCCTTGGATGCGACGTTTGGCTCCAGCATCAGGTGGTCGAACACCAGCGCCGCCATGTTCGTCAGCAGGCAGGCCACCAGACCCACGAGCAGCGCCTTCCACAGCGACTGGCGCACGATGCGCGGCACCTTGTCGTGGCGCGCGGCGCCGATTTCATGCGCCACCAGCGTATTGATCGCCATCATGATGCCGCTCACGGTGACGAGCACGATGGACCAGATGGCCGCGCCCAGCGAGACGGCCGCCAGTTCCTCGGGATTCGTATGCCCCGTCATCGCCACGTCGGCCGCGCCCATGCCGACGGTGGCCAGCTGGCCGATCAGGATGGGCCAGGCCAGCTTCCACAGCGACGAGACTTCAGTGCGGATGGCGGGCAGGGTGAACGAGGTGGTGTGTGGCATGGCGGCAAGCTTGACGAAACACAAGATTCTACCGGCATTCGCCGTGCTTGTCCGCCGTGGCGCCCCGAGGGGCCGGGCGCGGTAATCATTTGTTACAGCTAAATGGGCCAGTCGCGGCTAGACTGCGTGCTCTATTTGGCAAGATGACCAAATAGTCACACCGTACTATCCTGACTATGGAGCAAGACCATGCTGAGACACACCCTGAACTGCGCCCTGTTGCTGGGCGCCGCCATGACGGCCGAACTGGCCGGCGCTGGCGAACTGACCCTGTATTCGCGCGACGATTTTCACGGCCGCTCGCAGACCGTGCGCGATACGGTCGCCGACCTGGAAGACGTCCGTTTCAACGACACGACGCAAAGCATCCGCGTGCGCTCGGGCCGCTGGGAAGCGTGCGAAGAAGCCGATTTCCGCGGCGATTGCTTCCTGCTCGAGGCGGGCGAGTATCCATCGCTCGATGAACGCGCCAACAAGATCACCTCGCTGCGCGAAGTGCGCGGCGGCTGGGGTGGGCATCCGGGCCGCGATCGTGACCGTGGGCGAGATCGGGACGGCCGCTGGGAACGCGACCGGGAACACGGCCATTTGCCGGGGCGCTCGCTGGGCGGCGAACTGACCTTTTACACGCGCGACGATTTCGCCGGCCGCAGCTTGAGCGTGCGCAACGCTTCAGCCGACTTGCGCGAGCGCGATTTCAACGACACGGTGCAAAGCGTGCGCGTGCGCTCCGGCTATTGGGAAGTGTGCGAGGACGTGGGCTTCCGCGGCCGTTGCCGCACCCTGGAACCCGGTGAATACGCGAGCCTGGAACGCATGAGCAACCGCATCTCGTCGGTGCGCGAAGTGCGCTGACGCCAGACTGGCAAGCGTAGCCGGTCCCTGCCGGGGCCGACTATTGCTTTTAGTAACAATTTATTGTGCTTTTCCCATACTTTGTTACACCGTTTTTTCTGCGGATGGTTACACTGGCATCAGTTGTCATGTCGATCATTTGTCTTGAGCGACCTTCCGTGGGGGAGGGCGCTTGTTACAATGGCATCCTGGCGTTTTGGCCAGGCAAATCATCACCAAAGAATGAAGAATGGAGTTAATCATGACGGGCCCTTTCAAACACACGCTGGCATGCGCGGCGACCTTGCTGCTCTCGCTGGGGGGCCATGCGGCCGCCCATGCGGGCGAGATCACCCTGTTCCAGGATGACAATTTCCGTGGCCGCGCCGTGACCCTGCGCGAAACGGCGGACAACCTGTCGCCCCAGGGCTTCAACGACAAGGTGTCGAGCATCGTGGTGCGTTCAGGAACCTGGGATGTCTGTACCGATGCCGGCTTCCGCGGCAGGTGCAAGACCCTGGGGCCGGGCGAGTACGCCTCGATGCCTGGCATGAACGACGCCATCAGTTCAGTGCGCGAAACGGGGCGCGGCGATGGCTACAATCCGGGACGCCCGGGGCGCGATCCGGACCGTGGCAATGGCGGCTATGGCCGTGGCGGCAGCCTGGAAGTGTATTCGGGCGCGGGCCAGAATGGCGGCTCGGCGCGCCTGAACCGCGATACGGACGATTTCGTCGGCATCGGTTTCAATGACCGCACCACGAGCATCGTGATCCATAACGGCTACTGGCAGCTGTGCAGCGATTCGAACTACCAGGGCACTTGCCGCATTTTCGGCCCTGGCCGCCACGACGACCTGGGGCGTGGTCTTGACGGACGCGTGTCGTCGGCGCGCATGGTCGACGAGCGCGAAGCGCGCCGCCAGCAGCAGTACGATAACCAGTACCAGCGGCCGCAGTACGAGCAGCAGTACCCGCAATATCAACAGCCGCAATACCAGCAGCCGCAGTACCAGCAGCGCGGCGCCGTGCTGCTGTTCCCCGAGGCGGGCATGCGCGGCGAACCGCTGGCGCTGGAGCGCAACGCGGAGGACCTGGTGCGCTTCAATTTCAATGACCGCGCCTCGTCCATCATCGTCAATGAAGGCCAGTGGGAAGTGTGCAGCGATTCGAACTTCCGTGGCCGCTGCGAAGTGATCGGGCCGGGCGAGTATGGCCGACTGAACGCCATGGAAAACCAGATTTCCTCGCTGCGCCGCGTACGCTGATTCCTTCCTGATTCAGTGTTGCCACGCCGCCTGCCGGGTTGATCCCGCCAGGCGGTTTTTACATTCCCAGCCGTGTGATGACATTTGCTTGCCCTTTGTTACACTCGCCGCCTGCCGCCTGGACTACACTGGCGAAAATGTCTCAGTATTGGAGTTGTCATGGTTCGATCTTTCCGCCCCGCGCTGCTGTGCGCCGCCACCTTCCTTGCCCCGCTTGCCGCATCGGCGGGCGAAATCACCCTGTTCCAGGATGCCGGTTTCCGCGGCCGCCCCGTCACCCTGCGTTCCGACGCGGGAGAGTTGTCGCGCATGGGCTTTAACGACAAGACCTCGAGCATCATCGTGCGCTCGGGTACCTGGGAAGTATGCAAGGACGCCAATTACCGGGGCAACTGCCGCACTCTGGGGCCGGGCCGCTACGACACCATGCCGGGCATGAACGACGCCGTTTCCTCCGTGCGCGAAGTGGGCCGCCCGGGCCATGGCGGCGGCCACCGCCCGTATCCGCCGCGCCCGGAACCGGAACGTCCTCATCCCGGTTACCCCGGCCACGGCGGCGGCCACCGTCCCGACATGAATGGCGCCGTGCTGCTGTACCCCGATGCCGGCATGCGCGGCCGGCCCGTGCGCCTGGACCGCGAGGTGCATGACTTGAACCGCTATGGTTTCAACGACCGCGCCGAATCGCTCGTCGTCAATTACGGCCGCTGGGAATTCTGCGTCGACGCCAACTTCCGCGGCCGCTGCGTGGTGATGGGTCCGGGCAGCTACGGCCGCCTGCACGGTGGCCTCGACCGCCGCATTTCCTCGCTGCGCCGCGTGCGCTGATTCCGCCGTCGGGCAGCGCTGTATTGTGCACACGCTGTCCAGCGCCCAATTCGTGTACTCTTCCCACAGGCACTTCAACCATGGGGAGCAGGCACGGTGGAATACAAGGACTATTACAAGGAACTTGGCGTCGAAAAAACGGCGACCGAGGCCGAGATCAAGAAGGCGTACCGCAAGCTGGTGCGCAAATACCATCCCGACGTGAGCAAGGAACCGGACGCCGACAAGCGCACCAAAGCCTTGAACGAGGCTTACGGCGTGCTGGGCGACGCGGAAAAGCGCGCCGCCTACGATGAACTGGGCCGTAACCAGGGCGCGCAGGGCCAGCCATTCCGCCCTCCGCCGGACTGGGGTGCGGGCTACGAATCGTCGGGCGCCGACGACAGCGACTTCTTTGCCGACCTGTTCGCCCACGTGGGCGGGCGCCGCCGCTCCAACAGCACTTTCCAGATGCAGGGCGAGGACAGCCACGCCGCCATCACCATCGATCTGCAGGACAGTTTCCAGGGCGCCAGGCGCCACATCGTCATGCGCGTGCCCGAAGCGGATGCGCAAGGCCATGTGGTGACGCGCGAACGCACCCTGGAAGTGACGATACCGAAAGGCGTCACGGAAGGACAGCAGCTGCGCATGAAGGGGCAGGGCAATCCGGGCAGCGGCGGCGCGCCCGCCGGCGATCTGTACCTGGAGATCCGCTTCCGGCCCGATGCGCGCTACAAGGTGGAGGGGCGCGACGTGTTCGAGACGGTACCCGTCACGCCATGGGAAGCGGCACTGGGCGGCGCAATCGACGTGCCCACGCCATCGGGCACGGTGTCCGTCACCGTGCCACCCAATTCGCAGACGGGGCGCAAGCTGCGCCTGAAGGGACGCGGCATCCCCGCCGCCCAGCCGGGCGACCTGTATCTGCTGCTGGAAGTGGTGCTGCCGCCGGCGAACGACGACAAGGCGCGCGAACTGTATGCAACCATGGCGCGCGAAATGGCTTTCAATCCGCGCCAGAAGCTGGGAGGGTAAATCATGACAAACAAGGTAATTGGCGAATTGCTGGAAGACCGTGCCCTGAGCCTGGAAGAACTGGCGCGCGCCTGCGCCGTGGAGCCGGACTGGGTGGTGCAGCACGTGCAGACGGGCGTGCTGCTGCAGGACGGCCCGCCGGCGGGCCAGCTCACGGCCTGGCGCTTTACCAGCCTGGACCTGGTGCGCGCGCGCCGCCTGCATGAAATCGAATCCGTGTTCGACGCGAATGCGGAGCTGGCCGCGCTGGTGGTCGATCTGTCGGAGGAAGTGGCGCGTTTGCGGCGCCGCCTGCACGTGCTGGGCGTCGAGTAGTTTTTATTCAGGCTCGCCGTGCCGCTGCACGGTGATCCTGCCGATATAAAACTGCCCGTCGACGACGACCCGGTGCGGGATGCCGGCCACGTCGAAGCCGGGGCCGCCGTCTTCCATCCATTCCTGCGCCAGTGAATCAAATTGCTGCGGCGTCATGCGCAGCATCTGCGCCGTGATGACGAAGCGCGCGCCAGGTTTTTGTTTGTTGACGAAGTCGTCGATGCCGGCCATGGTAAATCCTTGTCATTGAAAGTTGACCCCAGTGTCTGCCGTTGGGGGGCTAATCATACCTGTGGCCCACTTTTTCTAGAAGCCCTGCACCAGCAACGGCAACTGCTCCGCAAACCGCTCCGTCAGCCACTTGCCCGCCTGCCCCGGCGGCGTGTCGGCGCGCTGGATCAGATAAATCGGGTAATTCTCGCCATTGTCGACGGCCAGCGGCAGGTGCACCAGGCGGCCTTCTGCCAGGTCGTCGCGCACCATCGCCTCGGGCATATTGCCCCAGCCCAGGCCCGCGCGCAGCAGCGCGTGCTTGGAGCCGAGGTCGCCCAGGCGCCAGTTGCGCAATCCCAGCACGCCGAAATCCTGGCCCTGCGTCAGCACGCTGCGGTCGCTGAGCACCAGCTGCACGTGTTCGCGCGCCACGTTGGACGCGATCGGCCCGGACAGCTGCGCCAGCGCGTGGCTGGGGGCGGCCACGGGAATCAGGCGCACGTGGCCGACGGCCAGGCGCTCGAAGACGCTGGCAGTGGACGTCATCCAGCCACCGAGGCCGATGTGGCAGCTGCCATCCATCACGAGCTGCGCCACGGCGCCCATCGCCTCGATGCGCAGGCGCAGGGCGACGGTGGGGAACTGCGCCTGGAACGCCTCGAGCACGCGCACCAGCACGCAGGTGGGAAACATCACGTCGAACACCACCGACACTTCCGCTTCCAGCCCGCCGGCCAGCGCCTTGGCGCGCGCGCGCATGCCGTCGACCTTCAAGGCCACGGCGCGCGCGTCGGCCAGCAAGGCCTTGCCCGCGTCCGTCAGGGTGGGCTTGCGCTTGCCGCGGTCGAGCAGCACCACATTCAGTTGTTCTTCCAGGTTGGCGATGGTGTAGCTGATCACCGACTGCGTGCGGTGCAGCTGGCGCGCCGCGTGGGCAAAGCCGCCCGCGTCGATGACGGCGACGAACACGCGCAACTGATCGAGCGAAGGCTGGCCCGGTTCTCTCATGCTGGCTCCATATCTAGAAATTCGATGCTAATCATTTATATTTACACGGTTTCATCGATAGTAGACCCGAACTATGATGTGTGCAAGTGCAGCAAACGCCGCACCCCCCATCTATCGTTCTTGAAGGAGTGCATCATGGCAAACGTACTACACATCAATAGCAGCGTGCGCAACAGCGGTTCCCTGTCGCGTCAATTGTCGGGCGAATTCGTCGCCAAACTGGCCGCGCAAGGCGACACCATCGTCGTGCGCGATCTGGCGGCGCAACCGGTGCCGCACCTGACGGAAGAGGTGATGGGCGCCTTCTTCACGCCGGCCGGGCAGCGCAGCGCGCAGGCGGCAGCGGCCGTGCAATTGTCCGATACCCTGGTCGATGAATTGCTGGCCGCCGACGTGCTGGTGCTGGCCGCGCCCATGTACAATTTTTCCGTGCCGTCGACCCTGAAGGCGTGGATCGACCACGTGGCGCGCGCGGGCCGCACCTTCCAGTACACGGCCAATGGCCCCGTTGGCCTGGCCACGGGCAAGAAAGCCGTGATTTTCACGGCCAGCGGCGGCGTCTACAGCGAAGGCCCGGGCGCCGCGTATGACTACCTGAGCACCTATCTGCGCACGGCGCTGGGCTTCATCGGCATCACCGACATCGAGTTCGTGCAAGCCGAAGGCGTGGCCATGGGCGAGGATGCCGTCGCCAGCGCCGTCGCCAAGGGCCGCGCGTCGATCGAGGCCCTGGCTGCCTGAGTTTGGTGTCACTCTAGTTCCAATGGGGGATTGCCAATCTAATATGGTTGGCATAAGCTTGCCGGCGGCACGCCCAGTGCCAGCCCGGCGAGCCGTTCGCCATGAAAGTCCCTCATGCACAAGTTGGCCAGCGCAGTACTGTTCGGATGTTCTTTGTTTTCAGCAGGCATTGCGCTGGCGCAAACGGCACCGGTGGCGCCGCCCCACGTGGGCCGCCATGCCTCCACGCCCGAGGATATCCGCGCCATCGAAAAAGTCGTCGCCGACTTCCAGGCGGCGCTGATCGCCAAGGACGTCAAGCTGTTGTCGTCGCTGCTGCTGCACACGAACATCCTGTTCGCCTCGCCGGCCGATGACGCTTTCATCCAGAAAATGCGCGACACGACGGACGTCCACTTCGACGGCGTCGCGGCGGCCGGCTACGCCGGTTTCGCCAACTACATCAAACGCGAACCTCTGCGCACGGAAGAAAAATTCTACAACGTCAAGATCACCCAGGACCGCCATGTGGCGTGGGTCAACTTCGACTACGAATTTCTCGTCGGCGATAAATTGTCCAACTATGGCGTGGAAGCGTGGCAGATGGTCAAGCGCGATGGTCAATGGAAAATCCTCAGCGTCGTCTGGTCCATGCATGCCGCCGCCGAGGCGGCGAAATAGGGCAGGCGCCTGCGGCGTTCAGTACAGAGTTGCCTCCTCATAATTTTTTCGCATCGTCTATACTTTCAGTGGGCGCGCCGCCATGTCTCAAGGTGAGGCAGGTGTTCCAGTTTTTCCCTGTGCCGCGTAATAAAAAGCAGATAAGTAGGTGAGTATCCTGAGCAAGCGCGATTGCATGTATTCCAACCCTACGCCGGGTAGGGCCGTTGAGACAGGCTACCCGGGGATGTCATTTTTGGAGCAAACATCGTGCCGATAAAGTACGTTGATACGTATGAAATAAATTACACGGCGGAACCCTTACGCGGTTGCAAACTGTGGGGCGCCTATGTGTCCCTGTACACCCCATCGAGCAATCCCATGCACAGGAACAATATCGTCAAAAAGCACCGCGTGCTGGCCGACCATCCGTTCGCGACGGAAGCCGAAGCCGTCAGCGAAGCGGCCGAGGTAGCATTGCAGCTGGTCGAGCGGCGCCAGCGCCGTTATGTCTTCCATCCTTGATGCCACTGCGCCGCATCCTGCAGCGCGCGCCAGGGCAGGATCTGCACTCTGCCCGAATGTACGGCTTCCAGCTCCACGTGTGTGACGGGTTCATTGGGCGTGGCCGCGGCGCACACCTTGATGACGAGGAAGTGCTTCTCCTTGTTGGCCGGTGTCACGGCCGTCCATTTGCTGTTGAGTAATTTGTTTGGACGCAAGTTATTGCGATCTGAAAGATGCATGGCGGGTCCCGGATTGGCGTGATGGCGATGTTGCCATTATCATGCAAGTTCCCGCCACGCACGAGGACCGCCATGAAACGCCAGTTGCACCTGCTTGTCATCGACCCGCAAAATGACTTTTGCGATTTACCTGCCGCCTGGCTGCCGCCGGACGCCGCACCGGCGCTGGCCGTGCCCGGCGCCCACGCCGACATGCTGCGCGTGGCGCAGCTGATACGCGAAGGGGGCAATGGCCTGACGCAAATCAGCGTGACCCTCGACGCCCACCACCGCTACGACATCGCCCACCCGGCCTTCTGGCGCACGGGCGATGGCGGCGCCGTGCCACCGTTTACGCAGATCACCGCCCGGCAAGTGCGCGACCGATTGTTCCTGCCCGCCGCCAGCGATGCGCTGCCGCGCGCGCTGGCTTACCTCGATGCCTTGCAGCAAGCTGGGCGCTATCAGCTGATGGTGTGGCCTGTGCATTGCGAGATCGGCAGCTGGGGCCAGAATATCCACGCTGCCGTGCGCGCCGCCTACAACGCCTGGGAAGTGGATCACCTGCAAGTGGTTGCCAAGCTGAGCAAGGGTTCCAATCCGTGGACCGAGCATTACTCGGCCGTCATGGCGGAAGTGCCCGATGCGCAGGATGCGGCCACCCAGCTGAACCTGGATTTCCTCGCCACCCTGCTGCCGGCGCAGCAGATTTATATCTGCGGCGAAGCGGGCAGCCATTGCGTGAAAGCCAGCACCGAGCACATCGCCGACTATCTGGAAGCGCAGCAAGGCAAGCAGGCCCTGTCGCGCCTGGTCCTGCTGACGGACTGCATGAGTCCCGTCACGGGCTTTGCAGCGCAGCAGCGCGACTTCCTTGCCGCCATGGATGCGCGCGGCGCACGGCTGGCCACGTCCGCCGACGTCTTGCCTGAATTGGTGGCCAACGCAGGCAATTGATGCTGTCCTGCAAGCGGACCCTGCTGAAATGCTTGCAGTGGCGTACTATTCTGGCTTCAGGAAGTTGGAGAAAACACACATGACCCCGATAGTGCGCAGTTTGCTGGAAACCGATCTGTATAAATTTACAATGTGGCAAGCCTTGCTGCACGGTCATCCGAATACCCATACCGAATACGAATTTGTCTGCCGCAACGCCACCGCTTTTCCCCTGGCTGAACTGAAGGGCGAACTGGAAGAGCAGCTCGACCACCTGTGCTCGATGTCGTTTGCCGACGACGAGCTGGCCTATCTGCGCACCCTGCGCTTCATGAAGAGCGACTTCGTCGACTTCCTGACGGTGTTCCGCTTCCAGCGCAAGTTCATCGACGTCAGCACGGATGGCGATACCTTGCTCGTGCACGCGGCAGGGCCGCAGGTGCACGTGATGGGCTTCGAGATTTTCGTGCTATACATCATCAACGAACTGTATTTCCGCCGTTTCGACCTGGACGCCGCCATGCGCGAAGGGCGCCACCGCCTCGGCTTGAAAGTGGAAGCCGTCAAGGAATTCGGTAAGCTGCCACGGCGCAAGCATCCGTTTGAATTTTCCGACTTCGGCGTGCGCCGGCGTTTTTCCGGCGCCTGGCACGACGAGGTGGTGCAGCGTCTGGCGCGCGACGTGCCCGAGTATTTCAAGGGTACGTCGAATGTCTACCTGGCGAAAAAGCTGGGCATCGTGCCGATCGGCACCATGGCGCATGAATACATGCAATCGTTCCAGTCGTTTGGCGTGCGCCTGCGCGATTTTCAAAAGGCGGCACTGGAAGACTGGGTGCAGGAATACCGGGGCGACCTGGGCATCGCGCTGACGGACGTGGTGGGCATGGATGCGTTCCTGGCCGACTTCGACCTGTATTTCGCCAAGCTGTTCGACGGCTTGCGCCACGATTCGGGCGACCCCGTCGAGTGGGGAGAAAAGGCGCTGGCCCACTACGCGGCCCTGCGCATCGACGCCAATACCAAGCGCCTCGTGTTTTCCGACGGCCTGGACCTGGACAAGGCCTTCGCCCTGTACCAGCACTTCGCCGACCGCATCATGACGGGCTTTGGCATCGGCACCAATCTCACCAACGACGTCGGCTTGACGCCGCTCAACATCGTCATGAAACTGGTGCGCTGCAATGGCCAGTCCGTGGCGAAATTATCGGATTCGCCGGGCAAGACCCTGTGCAAGGATGAAACCTTCCTCGCGTATTTGCGGCAGGTCTTCCACCACCCCGCAGTGTAGGTGCCTGTCTAGAACCCCGTCACCACCGTATCCATGTGCTCGACCTGCGGCGGTGCGGCAAAAAATTCACCGACCAGGCCGCGCCATGCCTGGAAGTCCTCGCTGCCGCGAAAATGCACGGTATGGTCTTCCAGGGTTGTCCAGCCGACTACCAGACGGTAGGCGTCGCCGTTTTCGATCGAGCGCTCCAGGCGCATCGACTCGCAGCCGCGTGCGCGCTGGAACAGGGGGACGGCTTTCGTCACGGCCGCTTCGAAGGCAGCGTGTGTGGCTGATTTGATCTGGATGTGGGCAATTTCAAAAATCATGGCAAGTTCCGGTTTTGAAAGAAAGAACGCAGATCTTGCCACAGATTGTGCCCGCTTGCGGATGGCGATGGGGCCGCTGCCGTTCAGCTGCCGCCGCCGTTCCTGTCCAGCGCCTGCTGCAGATAGGCTTCCAGTTGCGGCACGTTCATGCTGGCGACATCCCTGGCCAGGGCATGGCTGAGGCGTTTTTCCACCTGGGCATCTAGCCTTAGACGCAATTGTCCCAGGAACTTCGGCGCGGCGACCAGGCACAGCTTGCTGTAGCGCCGTTGCTGCAGGCCCTGCTGCAACACCTGCGCGATCTGCCGGGCAAACTGTTCGTTCGCATGGTCGACGGGTGTCACCTGTGGCTCGGCCGTGTGCGCCTGCGTGCCCGCTTGGGTCCCCGCGCGCATGCCGCTGCCGAAGCGTCCGCTGGCGTCGCTGTTCAAGGCGTTATCGTCTTCAGGGCCCGCCGGATTGACAAAGTCTTGCAGCTCGCCCAGCTGGTTTTGCTGTCCCAGCGCAAACAGCCGCGCTCGGCTGCTGTCGGCCACGACCACCCATGTGACGTCCATCTCGTTCTCCTTGCTGTGCACTCCGGCTAGTGGTACAGGGCCGCTACGCCATCGTGCCCGTCCTGTCCGCAGCGGGCCGTGCGCTGTTCGATATCGTTGCCGCCGCACGCTTGCACGATGGCGTGCGCGCGCTCTTGCTCATCGGCATGGCGCGTGGCCACCACCAGGCGCACCATGCCGCGAAACGCCGTCTTGCCATAGTTGCGCCGGTACATATGGTTGTCGCCGCCGAACAGGGCATTGATCACGCGTTCCAGGCGGCTGGTGAGGGTGTCCCGATTGCCGACCGTAAAATTGCCCTGCACGGGGCCGGCCTCGTCGTCGCCCGCGTCCAGCTGCACGGCGTGAGCGGGAAAACCATCGGCCAGCAGCCGGTTGCGGGCGCGCTCGGCATCGGGCAAGTGGTCGAAGATACGTATGAGGGTGCTGTTGCCGCTGTCGCCGCTGTTGCCGCTGTTGCTGTCCATGGCCCGGCCTTTCAAGGAGGTGTGCTTGATTTGACCGGCGAGGCTGCAAATAATTCTGCCTCAGCCTGTAAAATCCTCGATCAAGGCGCAAAAGTTTGATAAATATCCAGTATGGTTGCCAAGTCGCGCTAAGATACGCCTTGCGGTATCAATCTTTCATAGGAGAACTAAATGGCAGCGAAGAAAATTCTGTTTTTGACCGGCGATTTTGCAGAAGATTATGAAACGATGGTGCCGTTCCAGGCCCTGCTGATGCTCGGCCATACCGTGCATGCCGTTTGTCCCGGCAAGAAAAGCGGCGAGACAATCAAGACGGCCATCCACGATTTCGAGGGCGACCAGACTTACACGGAAAAGCCGGGCCATCTGTTCACCCTGAACGCCAGCTTCGACGAGATCGACCCGGCCGACTATGACGCCGTGATGATCGCCGGCGGCCGCGCGCCCGAATACCTGCGCCTGAACAAGAACGTCATCGCCGCCGTGCGCCATTTCGCCGAGGCGGGCAAGCCCGTCGCCGCCGTCTGCCATGGCGCGCAATTGCTGGCCGCCGCCGACGTCATCCGTGGCAAGCGCATTTCCGCCTATCCCGCCTGCGCGCCGGAAGTGACACTGGCGGGCGGCACGTATGCCGACATCGCCGTCACGGACGCCGTCACGGATGGCCAGTTCGTCACGGCGCCGGCCTGGCCTGCGCACCCGGCCTGGCTGGCGCAGTTCGTCAAACTGCTCGGCACCGAGATCCGTTTGTAACCCGTTTGTAACCCGTTTGTAACCTTTACCAGCCCGGCAGGCCGTAGCGCTTGCCGGGCGCACCACTTTTCAGATTCGAGTTCTTCATGCATGCGCCGCGCAGTCAACCTTCCCGCAAACAACTTCCAGCGTCGCGCTGGCGCCAGCGCCGCCTGGCGCAAGCCGCATCGGGCCTGAGCGCCGCGCAGGAACGCCAGCTGGCCACCCTGCACGAGATTTCCACCTTGCTGGCCGGACAGCACGCCATCGATGCGCTGTGCCGTGGCTTCCTGCGCCATGTGATGGAGTTCGCGCAGGCCGAAGGCGGCACCGTGCGCATCCTCGATCCGCAGCAGGACACCGTGCACATCATCGTGCACGAGGGCATTTCCGACGCCATGGTGGAAGAAGAACACTGCATCCGCAACAACGATTGCCTGTGCGGCGCGGCCGTGGCGCAGGGCGTGATCCAGATCCGCGATTTCCGCCAGGTCGATGCGCTGCAGCGCTACCGTTGCCAGGACGAAGGTTTCATCGCCATCGCCGTCTTTCCCATCCTCGCGCGCGAACAAGTCGTCGGCAGTTTTTCGCTGCACTTTGCGCGCCCGCAAGCCGTGCAGGCGCAGCAGCAGGGCTGGCTGGAAACGCTGGGCCAGAGCCTGGGCATCGCCATTGAAAACCAGCGCCTGATCGCGCGTGAAAAGGAATTTGCCGTGGCGCGCGAACGCAGCCTGCTGGCCGAAGGCTTGCATGACAGCATCGCGCAAAGCCTGAACTTCATCAGCCTGCAAGTGCAGATGCTCGACGATTCCGTGCGCCGTGGCCAGCTCGACGAAGCGGCCGAAGTGTTGCCGCTGATGCGCATGGGCGTCGAGCAAAGCTACCAGGACGTGCGCGAATTGCTGGTCAATTTCCGCACGCGCTGGCATGGCAGCGATCTCGAAAGCAAACTCAGTGAAGTGCTGGCCAAGTTCGAGCTGCAGACGGGCGTCGTCGGTTCCCTGGAGATGAGCGGCAACGGCGCGCCGCTGGCGCCCGAACAGCAGTTGCAGATATTGTTCATCGTGCAGGAAGCGCTGTCGAATATCCGCAAGCACGCGCAGGCGAGCAACGTGGCGCTGCGCGTGGACAACGGGCGCGATTTTGCGCTGCAGGTGCGAGACGATGGCGAAGGTTTCGCCGCCAACCTGCGCGACAAGAAAACGGAATTGCAGATCGGCTTGCGTATCATGCAGGAAAGAGCCGAGCGGCTCGGTGCGCAATTTGCCATCGACAGCACGCCCGGCGGCGGCACGACGATCTCGCTGGCCTTGCCGGCAGCCCGGCGCCAGGCCGCGTAACAAATGAATCATCTTTATCAGGCAACAAACACGTGAACGCACCAATCAAAATCCTGCTGGTCGATGACCACACCTTGCTGCGCAGCGGCGTCAAGCTGCTGCTGCAGCGCAATCCTCAATTCCAGGTGGTGGGCGAGGCATCGAACGGGCTCGACGGCGTGCGCCTGACGGCCGAACTGCGGCCCGACGTGGTGCTGATGGACTTGAACATGCCTGGCGTGTCCGGCGTCGAGGCGCTGCAGCTGATCCTGCAGGACCTGCCGCAGATGGTGGTGCTGATGCTGACCGTGTCGGAAAACGCGGCCGACCTCGGTGCGGCCCTGCGCGCGGGCGCACGCGGCTACCTGCTGAAAAATATCGAGGCCGAGCAGCTGGGCCAGGCCATTTGCCGCGCCGCCGCCGGCGAATCCGTGATCGCCGACGCCATGACGGCCAAGCTCGTGTCGCAGTTCCGCGCGGGGCAGAACGCGCCGCAGCAAGACTATGACAAACTGACGCCGCGCGAACGCGAAGCCATGGCCTGCCTGGCGCAAGGACTGAGCAACAAGGAAATCGCGCGCCAGCTCGACGTGGCCGAAAGTACGGTGAAAATCCACGTGCAAAACATCCTCAAAAAGCTTAAGCTCAGCAGCCGCGTGCAGATCGCCGTCTACGCCGTCGAGCGCGAATTGAGCAAATAAAGATCAAACAAAGTGCAAATAGTGCGCAAGCAATGCGCGATTGTTTGATCTGCATGGCGTTCCGGCCTAGACAACCCTAGTTCCTTTGACGTATGGCCTTGACCGTGCCGGCCCATTACACTCTTAGTCATTCGCTAATCTAATAAGAGAGTGTCATGCATAAGGTCAACGTCGATGGCTTGCTATCGAGCCAGGCTCTGTTCCGCCATATTTCCCCTTCGCAATTAGAGCAATTGCGCCAGGATGTCGTGCGTGTTGAAGTGGAAAAAGGCAAAGTGCTGTTCCGCAAGGGCGAAGTGGCGGAAGGCGCCTATGTGGTGGTCTTCGGCCTCGTCAAGCTGAGCGTGTTTTCCATGGAAGGGACCGACAAGGTTCTGGAACTGATCCGTCCGGGCCAGAGCTTCGGCGAAGCCATGATTTTCCTCGATGAACCGTATCCATTCTGCGCCGAAGCGCTTGAGCACTGCTTGCTGCTGCGCATCCCTCCGCACGCGCTGCTGCGCCTGCTGGACCAGTCGCCGCGCATCGCGCGCCAGATGATGAACAGCCTGTCGCACCACCTGATGGGTTTCATCCGCAACGTGGAGCGCTGCTCCGTGCAGAACGCCACCCAGCGCGTGGTCGAATACCTGTTGCAGGCCTCGGACCAGCAGCGCTCGAACGAAGTCAAGCTGGACCTGAAGAAAAGTTTATTGGCATCGTTCCTGAACCTGGCGCCCGCCACCCTGTCGCGCGTGCTGCACCAACTGACGGACTTGCACCTGATTAAAGTCAGCGGTTCGCTGATCCAGATCCAGCCCGATGCCTTGAAAACCTACCGCCATGGTTCCGCCACGGCCATGCTGAATTAAGCGTTGATCACTCAGCTTTTTCAGCAGGCAAGGTCAGCCGCCAGAACAGCAGGGCGAGCAAGCTGACCGCCGCGCCCAGCGCGCATACCCCATGCCAGCCCGCCAGCGCATACACGCTGGTGGCGGCAATCGCACCGAGTCCGCTTCCCACCGCATAAAACAGCATGTAGCACGCCACCAGGCGGCTGTGCGCGTCGCTGTCCTGCTTGAAAATCAGGCTTTGATTCGTCACGTGGATGGCCTGGCCTGCCTGGTCCAGCGCGATGATGCCGACGATTAAGGGCCACAGGGCCGCGCCCGCAAAGCTCAGTGGCAGCCACGCGGCCAGCAACAGCAGAAGGGCCGCGCCCGTCGTCCATTGCGCGCGACCCTTGTCCGCCATGGCGCCCGCGCGCGCCGCACCCAACGCGCCGATCACGCCGACCAGGCCAAACGCGCCGATGGCCGCATGGGAATAGCCTTGCGCCGTCAAGGGCAGCACCAGGGCGCTCCAGAAAATATTGAAGACGGCAAACATCAGCAGGGCCAGCATGCCCCGCACGCGCAGCACCTTGTTGTGCAGCAGCATGTCCAGCATCGAGGCGAGCAGGGCGCCATACGCCAGCCGTTGACTGGATGGCTGCGCCGGCGGCAGCTTGCGCCACAACAGCAACAGCAGGGCGCAGGCGATGGCCGCCGAAACAACATACACGGCGCGCCAGTCGGCCAGGTCCGCCACCACGCCGGACAGGGTGCGCGCCAGCAGCAAGCCGATCACCACGCCGCCCTGTGCCATGCCGACGACTCTTCCCCGTTCATGGCTGGCCGCCGCGCTGGCCGCATAGGCGATCAAACCCTGCGTCATGGCCGTGCCCAGCAAGCCCACCAGCAGCATGCCGCCCAGCAAGGCGGCCGTGGAACGGGCGCAGCCCAGCGCCGCCAGGGTGATGGCCAGCATGCCCAGCTGGAACAGGGTCAGGCGGCGCCGGTTCAGCATGTCGCCCAGGGGCACGAGCAGCAGCAGGGCCAGCGCGCAGCCGATCTGCGTGGCCGTGATGACCATGCCGCTGGCCGCCTCCGTCATGCCGAATTCGTGCGCCAGGGTGGCCAGCAAAGGCTGGGCGTAATACACATTGGCCACGCTGAGGCCGGCCGCCGTGGCAAACAGCCAGACGAGGGTAGGAGGAAGTGCTGTCGTGATGGGAGTTGTCGTATCGCGCATGGGAGGTCAATTAAGTGGTTTCAAATTAAAACCACTTGGAGTCTACGCCGGGAAGTTTTAAAATGCAACCACTCAATCCTGGAGCATGACGATGGCCAAGCGCAAGAGCCTGAAAACCGACCCCTGTCCCGTGGCGCGCGCGCTCGACGTGATCGGCGAGCGCTGGTCGCTGCTGATCGTGCGCGACGCCTTCGACGGCATGCGCAGGTTCGGCGAGTTCCAGAAAAGCCTGGGCGTGGCGAAGAACATCCTGGCCGACCGCCTGCACACCCTGGTGGAAGAGGGCATTTTTACGGTCGCGCCCGCCTCGGACGGCACGGCCTACCAGGAATACGTGCTGACGCAAAAGGGGCTGGCCCTGTTTCCCGTCGTCGTCGGCTTGCGCCAGTGGAGCGAGGATCAATTGTTCGAAGCGGGCGAGGCGCATTCGACCTTGCTGCAGCGTGGCTCAGGCTTGCCCGTGCGCAGGATGGACGTGCTGGCGCTGGACGGCCGCGTGTTGCAGGCGGACGACACGGTCGTGCACAAGGTGTCGCCGCAATGAGGCGGGTGGCTGTCATCGGCGGAGGGATTACGGGCGTGACGACGGCGTATGCGCTGGCCAAGCGGGGCGTGGACGTGACCCTGATCGAGCGCCACCGTTACGCCGCCATGGAAACGTCATATGCGAACGGCGGGCAATTGTCGGCCTCGCACGCGGAAGTGTGGAACCACAAGGCAACGATACTGAACGCCCTGAAATGGATGGTTCGGCGCGATGCGCCGCTGCTGCTCCATCCCTGGCCCAGCTGGCACAAACTGAGCTGGTTTGCGGAGTTTCTCGCCGCCATGCCCGCCTACGAACGCAACACCATCGCCACGGCGCGCATGGCGATCGCCGCGCGTGAACATTTGTTTGCGTGGGCGCAAGCTGAAAACATAGCTTTCGATCACCGCCGCGCCGGCATCCTGCACGTCTACCGCGACCAGCGCGGTTTCGAGCGGGCGGCCGGCGTGTCGCGCCTGCTGGCGCAGGGGGGGCTGGAGCGGCGCGCCGTCACGGCGCAGGAAATGCGCGCCATCGAACCAGCCTTGCAGGGCGACTTTTACGGCGGCTACTACACGGACAGCGACTCCACGGGCGACATCCACAAGTTCACGAGCGGCCTGGCCGACGCGTGCGTGCGCCTGGGCGTGGCCTGCCGCTATGGTGCGCAGGTCACGGGGCTGGCGCGCGAACACGGCAAGGTGCGCGTCTCCATGGATGGGGACAGCACCGTGTTTGACGCCGTCGTCGTCTGCGCGGGCACGGCCAGCCGCGCCATGGCGGCCATGCTGGGCGACCATGTCAACGTGTATCCCGTGAAAGGTTATTCGATCACCGTGCAGCTTGAAGACCCAGCCAGCCGCGCGGCCGCACCGTCCGTCAGCCTGCTTGACGATGCCACCAAGCTGGTCAGCAGTCGCCTCGGTGAAGACCGGCTCAGGGTGGCGGGCACGGCGGAATTCAACGGCGTCAACCACGACATCCGCGCCGACCGCATCCGCCCGCTATTGGGATGGGTCGAGCAGTGCTTTCCTGGCGTGAATACGCGCAAGGTTGTGCCCTGGGCCGGCTTGCGTCCCATGCTGCCCGACATGCTGCCGAAAGTGGGGCCGGGCAAGGCGCCTGGCGTGTACTACAACACGGGCCACGGCCACCTGGGCTGGACCCTGGCGGCCGCCA
Source organism: Janthinobacterium sp. BJB401 (assembly GCF_013372745.1). Taxonomy (NCBI): domain Bacteria; kingdom Pseudomonadati; phylum Pseudomonadota; class Betaproteobacteria; order Burkholderiales; family Oxalobacteraceae; genus Janthinobacterium; species Janthinobacterium sp. BJB401. The sequence goes on from NZ_JABXFH010000050.1 coordinate 33,953, forward strand.
CGGCGGAGATGGTGGCCGCGATGATTGGTGCTGGCTAGTTCTTCGGCAGCAAGTCGCTGAGCGCGGCCCGGCCCTTGACGGTGAGGAAGGGGCCGACCTTGCTGTAGGGCAGTAAAAAGTCGTTTTCGCAGCCGCTGCCGTTCGGGTCTTGCCAGAACGATACGCCTTCCGGTTTCAATGACAGGTGGAAGCGGCCGCGGCCGTCGTAATCCGTGCCCTTGCATTCGGCGTCGATTTTCACGCCCTTGAAGAGGGCCTGGCGCAGGCGGTCCGGCAATGCGGCCTTGTCGTCGCCATCGCTGGCGCTGGCGCCAAACCAGTTCCACACGTCCGTTTCCTGGCCCGTTTTTACGTCCCAGGTGCGGAACTTGATGGAGATGCCGCTGGCGCCATAGCCGGCCGCCCAGCGGTAGAACTTGACCGTCACCCAGCGCGGCGACCAGTAGGTGGGATCCGCATACACTTCGTCTTCCGTCGTGAAACCGTTGCGGCCCAGGTATTCGCGGCGCGTGGCATAGAAATCTTCCAGGTCCTTTTTGTTCTTCGCCAGCACGGCGCGTAGTTGCGTATTGATTTTCGCCACGCCGTCGCCGGGCGCCATCAGCTCCACCGTGATGGTGTCGCCCACTTGCAGGTTGCGGTATTGCTTGCCTTCAAAGATGACGGGTTTGCTTACCTTGGTGGCGGGAAAGTCTTCCAGCGCCAGATTGTAGGCATCGCTGGCACACGACGGGTGTTCGCGGTCGCCCGCCGCTTCCAGCAGGGTCAAGGCCACGGGCAGGGTCTTGCCGCTTTTCGGCTCCGTCCACGTGCCGGTGAGTTTGCCGCCTTGCGGCGTGCGCAGGCTCCACGTGCCCGTCGTGTCGCCCTTGGCGTCGAGTTCCTGCCACAGGATTTTACCGTTGGGCCGGGACAGCATGATCGGCGTCTTGTAGCGCGTGTAGTAATAATTGCCGCTGCGGTCAGCCCCTTGCGTGGGGCTGGGCTGGTTGAAGCAGGCGACGATACTGGCCTTGCCCACGGTGCCGTGCCATACCCCTTGCACGGGCGCATCGCCAGCCATGGCGAGGTTCAGGGCGGGCAGGGTCAGGCAAGCAAACAGAAAGCGGCGCATCGGTTAATCCTCTCGTGGGCGAAGGCCGATTCTACATGGCCGCGCCCACGAGATGCCACACGTCAACTATGCGTGTGGTCGCTCCTGCGCCACGACGGCCATCGCCGCGCCCAGGTACTGCAGCATGGCCGCGTCGACGAAGCTGCCTTCCATCAGACGCGGTTCCTGCTGGTGCGCCTGGCGGAATTTCAGCTGCGTGGCCGGGTCCGTGCCCGCGTAGGAGCGGAACAGTTCCAGCCACTGCCTTGCCAGTTGCAGCACGGCCGGATCGGTGGGCGGCGTGCGCGCATCGATGGCGGCGCGCACGGCGGCGATCAGGGCTGGCCACTCGCCCGAACGCTTGCCGTAGTTGGCCACCAGGTGCGCGTATTCCTGCTCGTTGAGGAAAGGCCGGTACAGCGCCATGCGCGAGGCATTGAAGGCGGCGAGGATGAATTGCATCAAGTCCGCATCGATGCTGGTCGTCGCCTGCATCGAGGGTTCCTGCGCATGCATGTCGTTCAGGCGCGCGAACAGGCCCGGATGGGCGCTCGTGTCGCGCACCAGCTTGACCATCCATTCCATGGCCAGCGCCTGCGCTGGCGCGTCGCCTGGCCCGGCGCCCGCATCCTTGACGGCGCGCACTTTCGTTACCAGTGCTTTCCATTCCTGTTCCACGGCCGCATCGGACAGCAGCGGCAGCTGTTGCAGTTCTTCTGGGCTAAAGTATTTGTCGTACATGGTCATCAACTCCATAGTGGTGAGCCACTCGGCCAGTTCCGGCGCCTGCCCCTGCGTCAGCTGCGTTTGCAGGCTGCACAGGCGTTCGCGCAAGGTGGAAGCCTGCGCAATCTGGCGTTCCAGCATGGCGATTTGCCGCGCCACGATGGAGGAGAGCGGCAGCTCCGGGCCGGCGAGGGCGTTGGCGATATCGGCCAGCGACAGCCCGAATTTGCGCAGCGCCATGATCCGGTGCAGCCGGTCCATGTCGCCGTGCTGGTACAGGCGGTAGCCAGCTTGCGTGCGCGCCGAAGGCGAGAGCAGGCCGATGCTGTCGTAGTGGTGCAGGGTGCGGATGGTCAGGCCCGTGAGCCTGGCCAGTTCACCGATTTTCAACAGCATCGTCTTCTCCTTGTCTTCAGTGCGTACCAACCACGATGGCGCCTGACGTAACGTCAGGGTCAAGCAGGAATGTAGCAGAGGAGCCGAAAAAACCATAAAAAGAATCCGTTGACCTTCATTTTTTTGTACGGTATATTTATAAAACCGAACGACGACTGCAGAAGAATCAGCGCGTTCGAGCCACATGGAATGACGAAAAAATCGTTGTGCGGCGCAGCAAAGCGCGCCATTGGCAGGGCTGGAAAGACAATCCGCGCAGACGGATTTTTTTCACAGTTGGTTTGTACGTTAAATATAATATGCCGCCGGCAAGATCCGGGAGGCGAGAGGGACGACCATGATGAAAAGTATCGTTTGCGATACGCCCGGCAGTTTGCGCATGGAGCAGCGCCCCGTGCCCGTGCCCGGCGAGGGTGAAGTGCTGCTGCGCATACGCCGCGTCGGCATCTGCGGCACCGACATGCATATCTTCCGCGGCACCCAGCCTTTTCTCAGCTATCCGCGCGTGATGGGCCATGAATTGTCCGGCCATATCGACAGTGCGCCAGCCGGCTCGCGCCTGGCCGCTGGCGACCAGGTCTACGTGATGCCCTACCTGTCGTGCGGTACTTGCGTGGCCTGCCGCCAGGGAAAGACCAACTGCTGCACCCGCATCGAAGTGCTGGGCGTGCACCGCGACGGCGGCATGACGGAATACCTGGCGCTGCCCGAGCGCTTCGTCTTCAAGACGGAAGGCATCTCGCTCGACGACGCGGCCATGATCGAATTTCTCGCCATCGGCGCGCACGCCGTCAAGCGCGGCGCGGTCGATGCCGGCAAGCGCGTGCTGGTGGTGGGCGCCGGTCCGATCGGCATGGCCGTGATGTTGTTCGCGTCCTTGAAAGGCGCCAACGTGACGGTGCTCGATGGCCGCGCCGACCGTTTGCAGTTCTGCCGCGACGCGCTGGGCATCGTCCGCACGGTGCAACTGGGCGACGGCGACAAGGAGCAACTGTCGGACGCCACCGGCGGCGAATTCTTCGACGTGGTGTTTGACGCCACCGGCAATATCGCCGCCATGGAGCGGGGCCTCGATTTCGTCGCCCACGGCGGGGCCTATGTGCTGGTCTCCATCGTGCGCGACCGCCTGTCCTTTTCCGACCCTGAATTCCACAAGCGCGAAACGACCTTGCTGGGTAGCCGCAACGCCACCGTCGACGATTTCGAGGAAGTGGTGGCGGCCATGAAGGCGGGGAAAGTGCCCACCGCGCTGCTCAATACCCACCGCACCACGCTCGACGAATTTACGGGCGTGCTCGATCGCTGGATGCAGCCCGAGGCGGGTGTCATCAAGGCCATCGTCGAGGTCTGAGATGAGCAATCTCAATCCCATACTGCAATTTGGCACCAGCCGCTTCCTGCAGGCGCACGCCGACCTGTTCGTCAGCGAAGCGGCCAAGGCAGGCGAGGCGCTGGGCCATATCACCATCGTGCAAACGACCGGCAGCGCGCAGGGTGCGGCGCGGGTGGCGGCGTTTCGCCAGGCCGGCGGCTACCCGGTGCGCATCCGCGGCTGGCAGGACGGCGCGCAAATCGACGAGGAACGCCGCGCCGACGCCGTCACGCAAGCGTGGCAAGCCGGCAGCGACTGGCGGCAGGTGCGCGATGCGGCCGTGGCCGCGCGCGTGATCGTCTCGAATACGGGCGACACGGGCTACCAGCTGGCTGATTCCGACCACGCCGGCATGCTCGATGGCGCAACCGTTCCCGCCAGCTTTCCCGCCAAGCTGCTGGTGCTGCTGCACGACCGCTTCCTGGCCGGCGCCGCGCCCATCTCGATTTTTCCGTGCGAACTGGTGGCCGACAACGGTCATGTACTGCGCCAGGTGATCGTGGCTTTGGCGCGGCAGTGGGGGGGCGATGCCGCGTTCATCGTCTACCTGCAAACGGGCTGTTTGTGGATCAATTCCCTCGTCGACCGCATCGTTTCCGAAGCGATCGAACCGATAGGTGCGGTGGCCGAGCCTTATGCGCTGTGGGCCATCGAGGCGCAGGAAGGCATGCTGCTGCCGTGCCTCCACCCGCAACTGGTGGTGACGGGCAGCCTGCGCGAGTATGAACAGCGCAAGCTGTTCCTGCTCAACCTCGGCCACACCTATCTGGCGCAGCTGTGGATGGAACGGGGCAGCCCGGCCGGCATGACGGTGCGCGAGGCGATGGACGATGGCGCCATGCGCGCCGCGCTGGAAGCCCTGTGGCACGAGGAAGTGCTGCCCGTGTTTGCCGCCATGGGGGCGCAGCACAGTGACGCCGCGCTGGCCTATGTGGCGCAGGTCAGGGAACGCTTCAGCAATCCCTTCCTCGCGCACCGCCTGGCCGACATCGCCCAGCACCACGCCGGCAAGATCGAGCGGCGCATGGCGCCCGTGGCGGCGCAGGCGCGGCAGCTCTGTCCCGCCCTGGCGCAGCCGCGCCTGCGCGCCATGCTGGCGCCGGGAGCGCAGCCATGAACGCCCCGCTTAGCGCAGTTGTTTCTTTTCTGGCATGCCGATCCAATCCGATATCGACTAAAATGGCCCACTCATCCACTTTCCCTTTCGCTGGCATAGCGCGTTCATTCATCCATGTCCAAACCCGCCACCGTCTTCAAGCGCAGTACCAATCTGCTGTTGCAATTTCTCGCCGAGAATGTCGCAGTGGGCGAGATGCTGCCGACGGAGCAGTTCCTGACCACCATCTGCCAGGGCAGCCGCACGGCGATTCGCAGCGCGATCGCGTATCTGTCGACGCGGCGGCTGATCGCCAGCCCGGCGGACCGGCGCTTGCTGAGGAAACCCATACCGGGCGACTACTTCGATATCTCGGAATTGCAGTCGGGGGCGGAGCGCATCCAGCAAGTGCTGATGGAACGCGTGTACCAGCGCGACATGCCGCCCGGCGCGGAATTTTCGGAAGCGGAGCTGGCGCGCGAGGCGGGCGCCAGTACCGTCAGCGTGCGCGAATTTTTGATCGGCTTTTCGCGCTTCGGCCTGATCGAAAAGAAACCGCGCGGCGGCTGGCGCCTGTGCGCGTTCGACCGCTCGTTCGCCACCGAACTGGCGGACATGCGGCGCATGTTCGAGATGGCGGCCGTGGAGCAGTTTGCGCACCTGCCGCATGGCGATCCGGCGTATGCGGAACTGGCGCGGCTGATCAAACAGCACGAGAAGCTGGCGGCCAGGATAGACACGCGCCACAACGCGTTTCCGGCGCTGGACCGCGAGTTCCACACCTTCCTGATCGGCCTGTTGAACAATCGCTTCGCGCAGGGCTTCTACGATATCGTCTCGTTCGTGTTTCACTATCACTACCAGTGGGACAAGGGCGAGGAAAAGGGCCGCAACCAGTACGCGGTGCAGGAGCACCTGGCGATCCTGCGCGCGCTGGCGGAGCACGACGTGCCGAAGGCGCTCGATGCCATGCGCTCGCACCTCGATTCCTCGCGCAGCACCATGCTGTCCTCGATCGGCACGCGGGAAAAACTGAGCCAGGCGGCCGCCTAGCCGTTTTTGCCGGGGAGGGTGCGCCATGAGCCTCGCTTCCCAGCCTGCCAGCCTGCTCTTGATGTCGCCCGAGGATAACTGCCTGATCGCCAGGACAGCCCTGGCCTGCGGCGACGTCGTCGCCATTGACGGCGTGCCCGTCACCCTGGCGCAAAACATCCAGATCGGCCACAAGGTGGCGCGCCGCGCGCTGGCCGTGGGCGACAAGGTGCTGCGCTACGGCGCCCTGATCGGCAGCATCACGGCCCCCGTCGCCATCGGCGAGCATATCCACACGCACAACCTGGCAAGCGATTACATCCCCACGTTTACCCTGGGCCAGGACGGCCACCACTTCCTGGACAAGGACGACCAAGCATGAACGCTCCCGTGACGACACCCGCCCTGTCGGGCTACCTGCGCGCCGATGGCCGCAAGGGCATCCGCAATATCGTGGTGGTGGCCTATATGGTCGAATGCGCGCATCACGTGGCGCGCCTGATGGTCAACGCCTTTCCCGGCCAGCCCGTGCACCTGATCGGCTTTACGGGCTGCTTCCCCAACGAATACGCGGACCAGGTGATGCGCCGCCTGCTGACGCACCCGAACGTGGGCGCCGTGCTGCTGGTCTCCCTGGGCTGCGAAGGTTTCAATAAATACGGCCTCTCCAGCGCCGTGGCCGACAGCGACCGCCCCGTCCACACGATCACGATCCAGGAAAACAGCGGCACGCGCCCCAGCGTGAGCAGCGGTGTCGAGTGGATCGGCTGGGCGCTGGAACACCTGGCGCGGCAGGAGCGCGTGCCGATGGGGATCGATGAACTGGTCGTCGCCACCATCTGCGGCGGCTCCGACAGCACCAGCGGCATTAGCGCCAACCCGGCCGTCGGCGTCGCGTTCGACACCCTGATCGCGGCCGGCAGCCCCTGCATCTTCGAAGAGACGGGCGAACTGGTGGGCTGCGAATACCACATGCAGCGGCGCGCCGTGAGTCCGGACCTGGGCAACGCCATCGTCGAAACCGTGGCCAAGGCGGCCCGCTACTACACCATCATGGGCCATGGCAGCTTCTCGCCGGGGAACGCCGATGGCGGCCTCACCACGCAGGAAGAAAAGTCGCTGGGCGCCTATGCCAAGAGCGGTTCCTCGCCCATCGTCGGCATTTTGAAACCGGGCGACCAGCCGGCCGGCGGCGGCCTGTACCTGCTTGACGTGGTGCCGGACGGCGAGCCGCGCTTCGGCTTTCCGAACGTGTCGGACAACGCGGAAATCGTCGAACTCATTTCCTGCGGCGCCCATATCACCTTGTTTACCACGGGCCGCGGTTCCGTCGTCGGTTCGGCGATTTCGCCCGTCATCAAGGTGTGCGCCAATCCGCAAACCTTCGAGCGCCTGGCCGACGACATGGATATCAACGCGGGCAAGATCCTCACGGGCGAAGCCACCCTGGAAGAAGTGGGCGCGGAGATCGTCGCCGCCGTGCTGAACGTGGCCAACGGAGAACTGAGCCGCTCGGAAGACCTGGGTCACCAGGAATTCGTGCTGACCTATAAACAATTCGACGCGGTGGGGCCAGGCTGCTTCCCATTGCGCGCCGCTTGAGGGCCGGGTTCATGGATGTCACACAATTGCGTACCTTGCCGCGTGGCGGCCTGTCGCTGCCCTGCATCGGCATGGGTTGCGCGCCGATAGGCGGCTTGTACCAGCCCGTCAGCGACGCGCAGGCACGCGCCACCCTCGATGGCGCGTGGGACGCGGGCGTGCGTTTCTTCGACACGGCGCCGTTCTATGGCTATACCCAGTCCGAACGCCGTCTCGGTGCGGCGCTGCGCGAACGGCCCCGCCATGAATTTGTGATCAGCACCAAGGTGGGACGGCTGATGCGGCCCGACGCCTCGGTTCGCCCCGGCGACGACGGCTTTGCCGCGCCGCTGCCGTTCCGTCCCCATTACGACTACACGTATGACGGCGTGCTGCGTTCGCACGACGATAGCCTGCAGCGGTTGGGGCTCGAGCGCATCGATATCCTGTTCGTGCACGATATCGGCAAGGCCACGCATGGCGAACACGATCAGCATTACTGGCGCCAGCTGACGGCCGGTGGCGGTTTTCGCGCCCTCGATGAATTGCGCGCCAGCGGCCAGGTGAAAGCCGTGGGCCTCGGTGTCAATGAATGCGAGATCGTGCTGCGCGCGATGGCGGAATTCGACCTCGATTGCACCCTGCTGGCCGGCCGCTACACCTTGCTGGAACAGGCCTCGCTGTCGCCATTGCTGGACGCCTGCGTGGAGCGTGGTAACGCCATCGTGATCGGCGGCCCGTTCAACTCGGGCGTGCTGGCCGGGAACGGCAAATTCAACTACGCCGATGCGCCGGCTGCCATACTCAAGCGCGTGGCGCGCCTGGACGCCGTCTGCCGTGACTTCGGCGTGCCGCTGCAGGCTGCGGCACTGCAGTTCCCGCTCGCCCATCCGGCCGTCGTTTCCTGCATCCCGGGCGGACAGGACCTGGCGCAGCTGCGGCAAAACCTGGACTGGTTCGCCACGCCGCTGCCCGACGCCCTGTGGCTGGCGCTGCGGGACGCGGACTTGCTCGATGCGCGCGCGCCGCTGCCTGCGGGAGTGGCCGCATGATGCGCATCGACGCCCACCAGCACTTCTGGCAGCTGGCCGCGCGCGCTGGCAGCTGGCCGCCGCCATCCTTGGCCGCCATCCACCGCGATTTTGCGCCCGCCGACATGGCGCCGCTGCTGGCTGCGCACGGCATCGCCGGCACGGTGCTGGTGCAGTCGCTGCCGTCCGAAGACGATACCTATTGGCTGCTGGCGCTGGCGGAACAGAACAGCTTTATTCGGGCCGTCGTGGGCTGGACCGATTTGCTGGCGCCTGACGCAGCGGCGGCGATTGCATGCCTGGCGTCGCAGCCGAAGCTCAAAGGCTTGCGGCCCATGCTGCAGGATATCGATGACGACCGGTGGATCGCCAATCCCGCGCTGGCGCCGGCCTTGGCTGCCATGGTCGAACACGGCGTGCGTCTGGACGCGCTGGTGCTGCCGCGCCACCTGCCCGCGCTGCTGCAATGTGCCCGCGACTATCCGCGGCTGGCCATCGTGATCGACCATGCGGCCAAGCCGCCGATCGCCGACGCCGCCTTCGGTGCGTGGCGCGAAGACATGGCGCAGTTGGCCGCGCTGCCGAACGTGCATTGCAAGCTGTCCGGGCTGGTGACGGAAGCGCGGCCCGGCTGGCACGTGGACGACCTGCGCCCCTATGCCGCACATGTGCTGAACGTGTTCGGCCCCCGGCGCGTGATCTGGGGCAGCGACTGGCCCGTGGTGGACCTGGCAGAGGGCTATGCGGCGTGGCTGGCCGCCAGCGAGGCGCTGTTGACGCATCTGGGGCAAGAGGACAGGGACGATATTTTCGGTTTGAATGCGCTGCGCTTTTACGGCATCAGCCAGGAGACGCCATGAAAAGAATGGGCATGGTCATCGGCATCGCGCCTGAACGTATCGCCGAATACAAAACCCTGCACGCCGCCGTCTGGCCGCAGGTGCTGGCAAGGCTGGCGGCCGCGCATGTCAGCAATTATTCGATCTTCCTGCGCCAGCCGGAAAACCTGCTGTTCGGTTACTGGGAATACCACGGCGAGGATTTTGAGGCCGACATGGCGGCCATTGCCGCCGACCCGGAAACGCAGCGCTGGTGGACTTTTTGCGCCCCGTGCCAGGAGCCGCTGGCCTCGTGCGCCGAGGGTGAGCACTGGGCGATGATG
>NZ_JABXFH010000051.1:0-42354 GCF_013372745.1 Janthinobacterium sp. BJB401
ATCGAGATTTTTCAGCACGGTCGCCAGCTTGCCAAACAGCTCGTCGACATGCTGTTTTTCCAGCACCAGCGGCGGCGACAGGGCGATGATGTCGCCCGTCGTGCGTATCAGCACGCCGTCGGCGAAGGCTTGCTTGAAGGCGTTGAAGGCGCGCGTGCCCGGTTTGCCGGCGATGGGATCGAGCTCAATGCCGGCGATCAGGCCGATGCTGCGCAAGTCGATCACGTGCGGCAGGCCTTTCAGCGAATGCACGGCGTCGCTCCAATATGCCTGCATCGCTTTGGCGTGACCGAGGATGTCCTGTTCCTCGAACACTTGCAGGGTCGCCAGCGAGGCGGCGCACGCGAGCGGGTGGCCCGAATACGTGTAGCCGTGGAACAGTTCGATGCCGGCCGGCGCGTCCATGAAGGCGTCATGGATATACTTTTTGCTGAACACGGCGCCCATCGGCACCATGCCGTTGGTCAGGCCCTTGGCCGTCGTCATCAGGTCCGGCTCGACGTCGAAATAGTCGGCGGCGAACGGCGTCGTCATGCGGCCGAAGCCCGTGATGACTTCATCGAAGATCAAGAGGATGCCATGTTTGGTGCACAGTTCGCGCAAGCGTTTCAGATAGCCTTTCGGCGGGATCAGCACGCCCGTGGAACCGGCCACCGGTTCGACGATGACGGCGGCAATTGTCGAGGCGTCGTGCAGGGCGACGATGCGTTCCAGTTCATCGGCCAGGTGGGTGCCGTATTCCGGCTCGCCCACCGTGTAGGCATTCTTGTCCAGGTTGTGCGTGTGCGGCAGGTGGTCCACGCCCGGCAGCAAGGGGCCGAAGGTTTTGCGGTTGCCGCCGATGCCGCCCACGGAAATGCCGCCGAAACCCACGCCGTGATAACCGCGTTCGCGGCCGATCAGGCGCGTGCGTGCGCCCTCGCCGCGCGCCCGGTGGTAGGCCAGCGCGATCTTCAACGCCGTGTCGACGGCCTCGGAACCGGAGTTGGTGTAGAAGACGTGGCCGAACTTGTGGCCCGTATAGTCCATCAGCTTTTCCGCCAGCTCGAAGGCGGCCGGATGGCCCATCTGGAAGGTGGGCGCGAAGTCCAGCTGGCCCACCATCTCGCGGATGGCGCCGACGATTTTCGGCTGCGCATGGCCGCACGGCACGCACCACAGTCCCGCCGTGCCGTCGAGGATGGCGTTGCCATCGACGTCCTTGTAGTACATGCCTTCGGCCGACACGAGCAGGCGCGGGTTGGCCTTGAAATCACGGTTGTTCGTAAACGGCATCCAGAATGCCGACATCGATTCCGGCCTTGTTTCGTTCATGACCTTCTCCTTGGGATGGGGGCTGGCGCGGGGCCAGGATCGTTTTTGACGAAGCGTAAAATAATTTACCAGTTGGCAAAAAGCTGATGTAATAATAGACAGGCCATCCCCAATGGCACAGATACACAAACGGCAAAGTACCCCAACCGTACAGGTCAAAAAAACCACTACAGTTTTGTGCAAGGCAGCATAAGGAGCCACCGTGAAGCACAGCGACAGCACAGACGATGCCCCCGAGCAAGCAAGCGGCTGGCCCGTGCTGGACATCGACCGCCAGAAGAAGGGCGGCCTCGTCGATCAGATCGTCATCGCCATCAGCGTCATGGTGGGCAGCCGCGCCCTGCGCATCGGCACGCGCATGCCGTCCGTGCGCCAGTTCGCCCGCTGCAATGGCGTGTCGACGTTTACCGTCGTCGAATCGTACGATCGGCTGGTCAACCTCGGCCTGCTGTCGTCGCGCCGCGGTTCCGGCTACTTCGTCGCGCGCCACGATATCGCCGCTACGCCACAGAGCACCGTACACGCGAGTCCCACCGCCATCGACGCCCTCACGCCGGACCTGTATTCGGGCGTGTCCGACGCCCTGCCCGTGGGCGCGGGCTGGCTGCCGCCCGAGATGTATGGCGAGGCGACCGTGCTCGATGCCGTGCGCCAGGCCATGCGCATTCCCGCCAGCCGATTGCGCGGCTATGGCCATCCTCTCGGCTTTCCCTCGCTGCGCCAGCACCTGGCCACCAGCCTGTCGGAAGAGCTGTTCCAGGTGGAGCCGGACCAGGTCTTGCTGACGCACGGCGCCACGCATGCTTTTGACTTGATCCTGCGCAGCCTGACCAAGCCGGGCGACACGGTGCTGGTGGAAGACCCCGGCTACAGCAATCTGCAATCGCTGATACGCCACCACGGCTGCATCCCCGTCGGCATTGCACGCGGCGAGACCGGCCTCGATCTCGATGCGCTGGCCAGCGAGGCCGCGCGCACGCAGCCCAAGCTCATGTTCGTCAACACGGTGCTGCAAAATCCGCTGGGAACATCGCTCAGCCAGGCGCAGACGCACCGCCTGCTGGCACTGGCCGAGCAATTCGATTTCTGGCTGGTGGAAGACGATATCTACCGCGAACTGGCGGCGCGCGGCGAAGCGTCGCTGGCGGCGATGGACGGTTTGCGCCGCGTGATCCGCGTCGGCAGTTTTTCCAAAACCCTGTCGCCCGTGCTGCGCGTGGGGTCGATTTGCGCCTCGCCGTCGCTGGTGGCCGAACTGGTGCGCGTGAAAATGCTGGCCGGACTGACGACGTCGGAAATCAACGAGCGCGCCGTCTACCACGCCATCTCCGCGCGGCCCTACAAGCGCATGGTGGAACGGCTGGTGGCGCAGCTCGATGCGGCCCGCGAGCGCAGCATCGACTGCCTGGCGCAGGCGGGCATGGCGCCCGTGGCGCGTCCCCGTGGCGGCATGTTCGTCAGCGCTGGCTGGCCCTCTATCCAGACACCGGAATGGAATGGCAAGGTCATCGCCGACATGGCCTTGAAGGCGGGCATCCTGCTGTCGCCGAACGAATTTTTCATGCTGCGCGCGCCCGAGACGGTGTGGTTCCGCTTCAACGTGGCCTACACCGATACCCCCGTGCTGCAGGCATTCCTGCAATCGATACGCCCACGCTAAAGAACCCGCCATGGCCAGCGACAAATCCCCTGCCCTTCCCGTGAAAAACGCCGGCGGCCGGCGCCTGCAAAACCGCGACCGCCTGGAAGCGGACATCCTGGCACAAGCCGTGCGCGTATTTGCGGAAAGCGGCTATGAAGGCGCGTCGATCGCCACCATCGCCGAGCGGGCCGGCCTGTCGAAGCAAAACCTGATGTATTACTTCCCGTCCAAGCAGCTGCTGTACCAGCGCGTGCTCGACGATGTGCTCGACGACTGGCTGGCACGCATGGATATGCTGGCCAATGAACACGACGAGCCGCGCGACGTGCTGCGCGCGTACATCGGCGCCAAGCTGCGTTTTTCGCGCGAACAGCCGTGGGCTTCGCGCGTGTATGCGCTGGAGGTGATCAATGGCGCGCCCCTGTACGGCGCGCAGATACGAGAAAGAGTCGTGCCCCTGCTGCGCAAGGATATCGCCGTCTTCGAAGCGTGGATCGCCGCCGGCAGGATCGCGCCCGTCAACGCCACTCACCTGATGTTCGCCATCTGGGCCATGACGCAATCGTATGCGGATTTTTCAGCGCAGATGACCCTGGTGCTGGAGCGCAAGCAGCTCACGCGCAAGGATTACGAGGACGCGGAAATCCTGCTCACGCACATGGTGCAGGCGGCCATCGCCCTGCCTGGCGCTACGCCGGGCACGTGATGAAATTTCCAATGAACAATCTGGCAGTGATAGCATGACGCGCTGGAGCGCTTGCATTGGCGGCGCCATATCGACAGGACAAGGAACAGGCATGAAACAATGGTCATCGGCGCGCACCGCGTCATTGCTGGGCAAAGCTGCCTGCGCGGCGCTGCTGGCAGTGGCGGGCGCGGCACAGGCGCAGACAGTCGGCATGATAGAAAATCAGCCGCTGAGCGAAACCTGGCTCAACGCGGGCTTTTATTCGTATCACTTTCAGCGCGACAAGAACCTGAACGACAGCAATCCGGGCCTGGGCGCCGAATACCGCTTTTCCACGGTCGCCTCGGTCACGGCTGGCCGCTTCTACAATAGCGACCGCGCCTACTCGAACTACCTGGGCGTGTACTACCAGCCGATCAAGGTAGGCCCGCTGCGCGTCGGCGCCGTCGTTGGCGGCTTCAGCGGCTATCCGAAGATGCGCGATGGCGGCTGGTTCCCGGCCCTGGTGCCCACCATCAGCTATGAATACCAGCGCGTGGGCGTGAATATCGCCATCGTGCCTTCCTACAAGGACCGCCTGTATGGCGCCCTCAGTTTCCAGCTGAAACTCAAGGTATTTGAATAACCGCTTGTCCCGGCCTGTCGCCGTTCGGTCCGCCATTCCTGCCATTCGTCGCATACGCGATGCCCGGCAGCAAGGTTTTGCCTATAGTGGATTCATTGCCAGCATGCATACGGCAGCGGCATCCACACGACAGGAGAACGGCATGAAAGACCTCAATGCGGCACCGGGCAGCACTTCCTTCAGCGCTTTCTGGAACGAGCTGTGCGCCTACACGCGCCAGGGCATGGCTGCCTTGCGCGCCATGTCCTGGCCCATGCTGCTGGCATGCTGCCTGGGCCTGGCGTTCCTGATCACCATCTTGCCGCTGGCCATCATGTTGTTTGCGCTTGTGATGCTGCTCAGATGGGCAAGCAACGGCGACGACACGGACACGGACACGAAGGCAGCGAACTCGTCGCAGTCACCGCAATAAAAATTTGCGTTGTGGCAAGAGTGCAAGGATTGTTCTATGGCACTATGGCGGGACGTAGCACTGACGGGCATCAACCCTATCCCGATGGTTGGTATGGATATGGAACGCCAGACAGTATCCATGATCGAAGCTACTCCCCCACAGCCATAGGAGTTTTCTGATGACCACGACAGCAAAAGCGACAGCAGCGACAACCATACCCTGCCTGCGCTACCGCGACGCGCCCGCCGCCATCGAATGGCTGTGCAAGGCGCTCGGCTTTGAAAAACAATTGATCGTGCCAGACGGCAACGGCGGCGTCGCCCATGCGCAACTGAGCTTTGGCAATGGCATGGTCATGGTGGCGCCAGCCATCGACAGCGACTATGGCCGCCTGATGAAACTGCCTGGCGACATCGGTGGCGCCAACACACAAAACTGCTACCTGGTCGTCAGCGATGCCGATGCCGTCTACCGCAGCGCGCGCGAAGCCGGCGCCGAAATCGTGCTCGACATCAAGGATGAAGATTACGGCGGACGGGGCTTTACCTGCCGCGACCCGGAAGGCCACATCTGGAGCCTGGGCACCTACGATCCATGGTAAAACGGAGAACAATGATTATCAGTACCCTCACCGCCGCCAGCCTTGCGCTAGTCGGCGGTTTCCTGTCCGCTCCCGTCCTCGTCGACGAGCACCTCAACCGTGTCCATCCGCCGTCCGGCAAGGCGCCATCGGCAGCCACCACGGCCCTGCACCAGAGCCTGTGGATCGCCGACCTGCACGCGGACAGCCTGCTGTGGCAACGCAATCTGAACCGCGACAGCCAGCGCGGGCATGTCGACTTCCCCCGCCTGCAGCGGGCCAACGTGGCGCTGCAAGCCTTTTCCGTCGTCACCAAGACGCCGCGCAAGATGAATATCGAGCGCAATGGCAGCGATACGGACAACATCACGGCCCTGGTGGTGGCGCAAGGCTTGCCGCCCGCCACCTGGAACAGCCTGCTGGCGCGCGCCACCTACCAGGCCGGCGAGCTGCGCCAGCAAGCAGCCAGGAGCGATGGCAAGGTGCGCGTCATCGGCAGCCGCGCCCAGCTGCGCAGCTACATCGCCGCGCGCGAAAAAAATCCGAACCTGCTGGCCGGCTGGCTGACACTGGAAGGCGCGCATGCGCTCGAAGGCAAGCTGGACAATCTCGATACCTTGTACCGGGCCGGCTACCGCATGGCCGCGCCCACGCATTTCTTCGACACGGAACTGTCCGGTTCCCAGCACGGCCTGAAAAAAGGCGGCCTGACGCCGCTGGGCAAGCAATGGCTGCGCGCCATGGAGCAGCGCAAGATGATCGTCGACCTGGCGCATGCCTCGCCGGCCACCATCGACGACGTATTGACGATGGCGAAACGCCCCGTGATGGTGTCGCACACGGGCGTGCGCGGCACCTGCGCCAACGGCCGCAACCTCAGCGACGCACAACTGAAACGCATCGCCGCCCAAGGTGGCCTGGTGGGTATCGGTTTCTGGAATACGGCCGTCTGCGGCAAGGACGTGGCGTCCATCGCGCGCGCCATCAAGTACACGGTCAAACTGATCGGCGCCGACCACGTGGCCTATGGCTCGGACTTCGACGGCGCCGTCACCACGGCCATTGATGCGACGGGCTTGCCGCGCTTGACGCAGGCGCTGCTCGACGCTGGCCTGTCGGAAGCGCAGATACGCCGCGTGGCGGGCGAGAACGTGCGCGACTTTTTACTCAAAAATCTGCCCGACGATGATGCTTAGCCCAGGGCACTGATCAAGTCCAGACTCGCCACCTGGCGCGGCCGGATGCGTATCAGCTTGCGGTACAGCGGCGGCATCGACTCGCACAGCGCCAGCAGCGCGTCTTCCTCCATGGCCGGGCGCACGTACTGGAATTGCGCGGGATTATTCTCCGGCAGCGCGCCTTCCATGGTGGAGCCGTAGGCGCCCAGGGTCATGAAACTGGCGGCGCTGTCGTCCGGGCCGATGGCCAGCACGAAGGTGCCGTGCTTGGGGTGGCCCAGATAACTTTTGATTTCTTCCTGCAGCGCCGGCGCCGCATTCGTCATCAATTCAAAGCGCAGCTGCGCGTACTGGCGCGTGCATTCCATGAACGGCGTGCGGATGACCGACTGCGCCAATTTTCCGGGCATGCACAGCAGCAGGTTGCCGAAGGAATCGAGCAAGGCGGCAGCGTCGCCCTGTCCGCCATCGCGCACATCCTGCTCCATGGCCGCCTGCAGGAACGGTGCCAGGCCGGCATCGGGCGCGTGCGGCGCGCAACGGTAAGTCAGGGCGTCCGGATAGCGGCGGCGCAAAGCGCGCACCACGGCATGCTCGGATGGCAAGGTGGCGGGATCGCGCAAATGCACGTCGTCGCCCGCGTTCAGCAGCTGCATCACCTGCGCCGATGTAGCTTCGAACACAAGCGAACACAGTGCCTGCGTCGCCTCGTGGATGCTCTTGCCGATAAAAAAAGATTTGGGCGCGGCGCCGGACGGCAGGCGCGCATACTCGGTGGCGCCGCGCACGGCCGGATAACAAAAACTGCGGCCAGCCTGCGCCTGCAGCGGCGCCGGCAAAGCCGTGAACGTGGCGCTGCCATCGTAATTGATGCCCGCCTTGACGTCGGGCGCGGCCACCACCACGTTGAAACCGGCCGCCAGAATCGCCCCCGTGCACATGCAGCAGGGGTCGAGCGAGGTGACGATGGTCAGTTCGCCCGGCGGCGGCAAGGACGTGCCCTTGGCCCGTTCGGCAAAATACCAGTCCACCAGCTGGCGTTCGCCATGCGCCGTAGGGTCGAACACCAGGCCCTGGCGCACGACGTTGTTGTGCATCGATTGCAGCACGTTGCCGGCGCCGTCGAGCAGCACGCCGCCCACGCCAAAGGTGCCCTGCGTCTTGGCCGCCATGGCTTCGGCCGCGGCAATCGCCACGGCGGCCTGGATGTCGATCGTCTTGTTCAAGCGGATCCTGTTACTTCATGTCCAGGTCGGAATTGCCGAAGCCGTGCGGCAGCAGCCAGCCCGCCGTCACTTCCATGACATCGTTTTTCAGGTTCGTCAGGATGACCGGCAGGTCGGCGCCGCCCATCTCGAAGATCACCTGGCGGCAGGCGCCGCACGGCGAGATCGGTTCGACCGTGTCGCCCGTGACGGCAAGCTTGGCGAAGTCGCCCGGCTTGCAGCCATGCGCGATGGCGCTGAAAAACGCCGTGCGCTCGGCGCAGTTGCACAGGCCATAGGCGGCGTTTTCCACGTTACAGCCACGGAAAACGCGGCCATCCTTGCACAGCAGCGCCGCGCCCACCTTGAAACGCGAGTATGGCGCGTAGGCCAGTTCGCGGCCGGCATTGGCTTCGGCGATCAGTTCTTGGTTGTTCATTTGCTTATCTATCTGTAAAACCCGCGAAAGGCCGGGGTCAGACCCTCAGGGTCTGACCCCAGATTTTGCCTCAAGGGTTAAGTTATGGTCGAATGGTACGGTAAATCACCGGATTGCCCGTCAACGCCACCGCGCTGATGGCATACGCTTGCTGGATTTCCCTGACGGCTTGCTGCGCCGCCGCTTCCGTGCGCGCGTGCACCATGGCCAGCGGCTGGCCCACGGCCACTTGCTCGCCCAGGCTCACGAGGTCCGTCAGGCCGACGGCGAAATCGATGCTGTCGGTCGGACGGCGGCGGCCGCCGCCCAGGGCCACCACTGCCAGGCCGAT
Source organism: Janthinobacterium sp. BJB401 (assembly GCF_013372745.1). Taxonomy (NCBI): domain Bacteria; kingdom Pseudomonadati; phylum Pseudomonadota; class Betaproteobacteria; order Burkholderiales; family Oxalobacteraceae; genus Janthinobacterium; species Janthinobacterium sp. BJB401. Next base: position 8,397 of record NZ_JABXFH010000051.1, read on the forward strand.
GGCGCGGCAATCGCGCACGTTGGCAAAGCCGGCTGACAGCGCTGGCGCCGGCACGATGACTGGCGCTGTTTCCAGGTGCTTGTCCGGGTTCTCGACCAGATCAAGCGGGCCACCCAGGGCCGACACCATGCGCGAGAAGCGTTCGGCCGCTGCGCCGGAATCGAGGGCCGCCACCAGCTTGGCGCGCGCTTCTTCCTCGGTGGCGGCCAGGCCGCCCAGCACCAGCATCTCGGCGCACAGCGCCAGGGTGACTTCGTGCAGGCGCGCGGGACGCGAACGGCCCGTCAGGTAATCCATGGCGCCGCGTACTTCCAGCGCATTGCCGGCATACGGCGCCAGCGATTCGTTCATGTCCGTCAGAATGGCCGACGTCTGCATGCCCGCGCCATTGCCGACGGCGACGATGCTCTCGGCCAGTTCCACCGATTTGTCGTAGGTCGGCATGAAGGCGCCCGAACCCACTTTCACGTCCATCACCAGCGCGTCCAGGCCGGCCGACAGTTTCTTCGACAGGATGGAGCCGGTGATCATGGCCACCGATTCCACCGTGGCGGTGACGTCGCGGATGCTGTAGAAGCGTTTGTCGGCCGGTGCCAGCTGCGCCGTCTGGCCGATGATGGCCACGCCGATCTCCTGCACCACCTTGCGGAACAGTACATTGTCCGGCACCGTGCAATAGCCTGGAATGGCGTCGAACTTGTCCAGCGTGCCGCCCGTGTGGCCCAGGCCACGGCCCGAGATCATCGGCACGTAACCGCCGCACGCGGCAACCATTGGGCCCAGCAGCAGGGAGACGACGTCGCCCACGCCGCCCGTCGAATGCTTGTCGACGATGGGGCCAGGCAGGTTCAGCGAGCGCCAGTCCAGCACCTGGCCGGAATCGCGCATGGCCAGGGTGAACGCCACGCGCTCGTCCATGTTCATGTCGTTGAAATAGACGGCCATGCCCAGCGCCGCGATCTGTCCTTCGCTGACGCTGCCGTCAGTGATGCCACGCACGAAAAACTGGATTTCCTCGGCGCTCAATACGCCCTTGTCGCGCTTTTTGCGGATGATTTCCTGAGTTAGAAACATGATAGCTCCCGATGTCTTGTTCAAATACTGATGTCGATCCAGCGGCCTTGTCGGATTACGCCCTGCGGGCTAATCCGACCTACACGCCTTGCTGGCGAAAGCAACTTGGGGCCGGTGCCCCGGCGCATCGCTGCGCGGGAGAACCGGCCCCACTGTCCTGCTTTACAAACTTAGACGCCGTAAGGAATCCACACGTTTTTCACCTGCGACGCATGCGCCAGCACGGCGCGGCCGCCACTTTGGGCGGCGCTGTACCAGTCGCGGCCCTTCGCACCACCGACCCAGGTGCGCTTCAGGGTGCCGGCCGACAGGCGCTCGACTTCCGCGCAACCTTCAGCGGAACCGTCATGGCGCCAGACGGCGTCGATGTCGGCGTGCGTGGCCAGGGTGCGCGCCAGTTCATCGGCGTTGCCGCTGATGATGTTGACGACGCCGCCCGGCAAGTCGGACGTGTCGAAGACCTGGTACAGGTCCAGCGCGGAGAGCGGATGCGCTTCCGACGGCACCACCACCACGCGGTTGCCCAGCGCGATGGCCGGGGCGACGAGCGAAATGAAGCCGAGCAAAGGCGCTTCGTTCGGGCAGACGATGCCGATCACGCCGACCGCTTCGTTCAGCGCCACGGTGATGCCCTTGGTGGGCGGCTGGTGCGCCAGGCCGTCGTACTTGTCGGCCCAGGCGGCGTAGTAGAACAGGCGTTCGATCGATGCCTGCACTTCCTTCTCGGGGTTTTTACTGCCCGTCATGGCGGCGATACGGGCGGCGAATTCGTCGGCGCGCGCTGCCAGGTTTTCGGCGATGTAGTACAGCACTTGCGCGCGGTTGTGCGCCGTGGCGCCGGTCCAGCCGGACGCTTTATGGGCAGCTTCGACGGCATTGCGGATATCCTTGCGGCTGCCCACGCCCACTTCGGCCAGCAGGGCGCCGTTCGCGCCAAACACCGGGGTGCTGTAGGCGCTGTCAGGGCGCGCCTGCTTGCCACCGATGTACATCTTGGCCGTGCGGTCGATGGCGAACGGATCGGCTGGCGCCGGTTTCGCATTGCCTTTGGCTTTCGCTTCCACCACCGGCAAGGCCGGACGCGCATCTTCGGCCAGGGCCGTCATGTATTCCAGCATGCCTTCGCGGCCGCCTTCACGGCCGAAACCCGATTCGCGGTAGCCGCCAAAACCGCACGCCGCGTCGAACTGGTTGGCGCTGTTGATCCACACCACGCCAGCCTTGATGGCAGGCGCGATATCGAGGGCCAGGCTGATCGACTCGGTCCACACGCTGGCGGCCAGGCCGTACACCGTGTTGTTCGCCAGCTGCACCGCTTCAGGCGGCGTGCGGAAGCTCATGGCCACCAGCACGGGGCCGAAGATTTCAGCCTGTGCGACGGCGGCCGAGGTCGACGCGCCCGTGATCAGGGTCGGCGGGAACCACGAACCGTCAGCCGGCAGTTCGCACGCCGGCTGCCATACGTCACAGCCTTCAGCCTTGGCAGAATCGACCAGCGCGGCGATGCGCTGGCGCTGCACGGGGTCGACCAGCGCGCCCACGTCCATCGATTTGTCCAGGGGCGAGCCGAGGCGCAGGTTTTCCATGCGGGCGCGTACCTTGTTCAGGAAGCGCTCCTGGATCGATTCCTGCACCAGCAGGCGCGATCCGGCGCAGCACACCTGGCCCTGGTTGAACCAGATCGAATCGACCAGGCCTTCCACGGCGCCATCGAGATCCGCGTCTTCAAAGACGATGAACGGCGACTTGCCGCCCAGCTCCAGGGAGAGCTTCTTGCCGCTGCCGGCCGTCGCTTCACGGATCAAACGGCCCACTTCCGTGGAGCCCGTAAACGCGATCTTGTCGACGCCAGGATGGTTGACGATAGCCGAGCCCACTCTGCCGTCGCCGGTGACGATGTTGACGACGCCAGCCGGTACGCCCGCCTGCACGCACAATTCGGCGAACAGCATGGCCGTCAGCGACGTGAATTCGGCCGGCTTGAAGACGACCGTGTTACCGGCCGCCAGGGCCGGGGCGATTTTCCACGACAGCATCAGCAGGGGGAAATTCCATGGCACGATCTGGCCCACCACGCCCACGGCGCGGTAGTCGGCGAATTCTTCCGACTGCAGCTGCGCCCAGCCGGCGTGATGATAGAAGTGGCGCGCGGCCAGCGGCAGGTCGATATCGCGCGTTTCGCGGATGGTCTTGCCGTTGTCCAGGGTTTCCAGCACGGCGAACAGGCGCGAATGCTTTTGCAGCAGACGGGCCAGCGCGTACATGACTTTCGCGCGGCCGTGGCCGCCCATGCCTTGCCAGACGGGCAGCGCGCGGCGCGCCGCTTCGACGGCGCGTTCGACGTCCGCGTCGGTCGCTTGCGTCAGTTCCGCCAGCTGCGTGCCGTCGGCAGGATTGGTCGAGGCGAACAGTTCCGCCGGCGCGCTCCAGGCATTGTCGATGAACAAACCGAATGTGCGCTGGTGGCCATCAAGCCACGCTTGCGCTTCTTTTTGACTTTCGGGAGCAGGGCCGTAGTCCATAGTATTGAGAATCTCGTTAATTGTTGGCATGACGATTGTTCTTTAAGGTTGTGCGTGACGATGATTGGCCGAGTAGCTGCCGGTGACGTAGTGCTCGAGCTGGCGCTCGATGTCGGTCAGCAGGCTGGAAGCGCCGATGCGGAACAGGTGCGGCTGCAGCCATTCGTTGCCCAGTTCTTCCTTCATCAGGGTCAGGTATTGCAGCGCGCTCTTGGCCGAGCTGACGCCGCCGGCCGGCTTGAAGCCCACCTGGAAGCCCGTCTGCTCGTGGTATTCGCGGATCGTGCGCACCATCGTCAGGGCCACGGGAATGGTGGCGTTCACGCCCTCTTTACCGGTGGAAGTCTTGATGAAATCGGCGCCTGCCATCATGCAGACCCACGACGCCTTGGCCACGTTTTCCATGGTCAGCAAGTCGCCCGTGGCAAGAATCGCCTTCACGTGGGCTTCGCCGCACGCCTTGCGGTAAGCGAGCATTTCGTCGTACAGCACTTGCCAGTTGCCGTTCAGGACGTGCTGGCGCGTGATGACGATATCGATCTCGGAAGCACCCGCAGCGACCGACAGTTCGATCTCGCGCAGCTTCGTTTCCATGCTCGTCAGGCCGGCCGGGAAACCCGTCGACACGGCGGCGATGGGCAAGCGGCCCTGGATGACTTTCACGGCAGGCTGGATCATCTCGTGGTACACGCACACGGCGCCGGTGCTCAATTGCGTCAGGCCCAGTGCATCCATCAGGTCGGCGCGCAGCGGGCGCATGGCCTTCATGCACAAGCGTTCGACTCTGCCCGGCGTATCGTCGCCGCCCAGGGTGGTCAGGTCGATCATCTGGATGGCTTTGACCAGCCAGGCGGCCTGGTATTCCTTTTTCACCGTACGGCGGTTCGCCAGGCTGGCCGCGCGGCGGTCCGTCGCGGCGCGGTTGACGCGGATCTGGTTGATCCAGCCCAGGTCGAGGCCAACGGCCTCATTACGCTTGAATTCGGGGTGCATGAGTGTCATAACAAGCTGGTTCCATTAGCAAGTGGTGATACGCCAAGGTGTTTGGCGAGGGTTTGGCCAATATCGGAGAAGGTCTCGGAAATACCCAGTGCGCGCGGGGCGACACCGGGGCCGAAGAAGATCATCGGTATGTGTTCACGGGTGTGGTCGGAGCCGTGCCAGGTCGGGTCGCAGCCATGGTCGGCGGTGATCACGACCAGGTCGCCTTCCTTGAGCTTGGCCATGAATTCCGGCAGGCGACCATCCATTTCGCGCAGCGCGTCGGCATAGCCTTCGACGTTGCGGCGGTGGCCGAAAGCCTGGTCGAAATCGACGAAATTCACGAAAGTGAGCGACTTGTCCTGCACTTCATCGGCCGTCTTCAACAGCGCCTCGAACAGCGCCATGTTGTCGACGCCCTTGACGACGCGCGAGATGCCCTGGGTAGCGAAAATGTCGCTGATCTTGCCCAGGCCGACGACTTCGCCGCCCGCATTCTTGACGTGGTCGAGCAGGGTCTTGCTTGGTGGCGCGACGGCGTAGTCGTGGCGGTTGGACGTGCGCGTGTAGTTGCCGTTGCTGCCCGTGAACGGGCGGGCGATGACGCGGCCGATGTTGTACGGCTCGACCAGCTTGAAGGCCATTTCGCACACTGCGTACAGGCGCTCGAGGCCGAACGACTCTTCGTGCGCGGCGATCTGCATCACCGAGTCGCCCGAGGTATAGATAATCAGCTTGCCGGTGGCGACGTGCTCGTCGCCATGCTTGTTGATGATGTCCGTGCCCGAGGCATGGCAGTCGCCGAGGAAGCCCGGCACGCCCGACATGGCTTTGAGCTTGTCGGTCAGGTCGGCCGGGAACGACGGCGTGGTGCGGGGAAAATATCCCCAGTCGAATTCGACGGGCACGCCGGCGATTTCCCAGTGGCCGCTCTGCGTGTCCTTGCCGGTGGAGCGCTCGCGCGCCGCGCCGTAGGCGCCGGTAAAACCGTCGCGCTGGTCGAAGCCCGTGGCCCATTCGCCGCTGGCCAGGTGCGCCGCGGCGCCCAGTCCCAGGCGTTCCATGTTCGGGAGTTTCAAGGTCTTGCCGCTTTTGGCGACAGTGCTGGCAATGTGGCCAAAGGTATTGGCACCTGCGTCGCCATACTTGGCGGCGTCTGGCGTCGCGCCAAGGCCGAAGGAATCAAGCAGGAGGATAAATGCGCGTGACATGATAAGGCTCGCTTTATGGATGTAATGCGGGATGATGCGAACAGTGTAGGCCGGATTTTCCCGGCCTGCCGCGCGGCAGCGCCAGTAGATGGCGCGCCGCTACTGCATAAAAAAGTGCTTAGGCTTGCGGCTTTTCTGCGACTTTGGAGAGGAAGGCCAGGATCAGCTTGACCAGGTCTTTCGCGCCGATGGCCGCGTATTTCAGGGTTTGTTCGTGCGACAGGGCGAATGGCGACATGCCTTCGGCCAGGTTGGTAATGACGGACACGCCCACCACTTTCAGGTCGCAATGGCGGGCCGAGACCACTTCCGGCACCACGGACATGCCGACCGTGTCGGCGCCCAGGCGGGCCATCATGCGGATTTCGGCGGCCGTCTCGAAGTTAGGGCCTGGGTAGGCGACGAACACGCCTTCGTGCAGGGTGATGCCGTTCGCGGCGGCCGTGTCCTTGACCAGATTGCGCAAGTCCGCATCGTAGGCGTTGGCCATGCTGAAGAAGCGCGGACCGAAGCGGTCATCGTTCGGGCCGACCATCGGCGTGCCTGGCAGCAGGTTGATGTGATCGCTGATGGCCACCAGGCTGCCGGCGTCCACTTCAGGGCGCAGGGAGCCGGCGGCGTTGGTGACGAACAGCATTTCGCAGCCCAGCAGTTTCAGGGTACGGATGGCGCTCGTCATCACGCCCATGCCATAGCCTTCATAGAAGTGGCCACGGCCCTTCATGCAGACGACGGCGACGCCCGACAGGGTGCCGATCACCAGTTCGCCGGCATGGCCGTGCACGGTGCTGATCGGGAAGCCTGGCAATTCGTCAAAGCTGATGCTGACGGCGTCCGTCATCTGCTCGGCCAACACGCCCAGGCCGGAGCCGAGGATCATCGCCACGCGCGGCTTGAAATTTTCAGGAGCGCGGGCACGGATGATTTCGGCGGCGTGGAAAGGGGTGTTGTTCGACATGGTTATCCTCTGATTGACTAATGGTGATGGGTTGCTGCCTGCGCGACGGTGTACAAAAAGTATCGCCCAGGTATCGGGTATGTATGGTGTTACAGGTATATCGAAATGCGTATTGCCAATGAGCCTATCCCAGTAGATGAATACATCCCCTGCTGGCGCCCCTCAGAAGCGGGGACTGCGTTGATCGTCGTCGCGTGGTTCGCCACGCATCCTCCTCACGCCTTGTCCGCGCTCCTGATGCACTGCCAGCAGAAGACGCTCCCTACTGGGATAGCCTCTATTTGCCGCCACTATGCATCAAACGGAATATGTATGGCAAATACCATTTTTCTTGCCCATTTATACAATTCAAATATAAATCGCCGATATTATAGTCGAGGCATGCCCAGGCCCGCCATGCCCGGGAAATCCGTGCATACAAGCTCCATACGAAGGTTTTTCGCATGCACCTGACACGCGCTTGACACTGACAAGACAAATGTTTACAGTCACAGACAAATGTTTAAACCTCAGCGAAAACCCTGTGACCGATACCAATAAAAAAGACCAGCTGTACACGCTGATCCGCAACAACCCCTTCATCTCGCAGCAAGACCTGGCGAGCGAGCTGGGCTTGTCGCGCTCGGCCGTCGCCGGCCACATCGCCGGATTGATCCGCGAGCGGCGCCTGCTGGGGCGCGCCTACGTGCTGCCCGACAGCCGCCCCGTGCTGTGCATAGGCGCCGCCAACCTCGACCGCAAGATGCGCACCCTGGCGACCTTGCAGATGGGCACCTCGAATCCCGTGCGTTCGGAAGAAGTGTTTGGCGGCGTGGGCCGCAACATCGCGGAAAACCTGGCCCGCTTGTCGATCCCCGTCGCCCTGCTGACGGCGCTGGGCGACGACGCGGCCGGCCACGCCCTGCAGACGCACGCGGAAGACGCGGGCATCGACATGCGCGGCAGCTTGCATCTGAGTAACACCAGCAGCGGTACCTACACGGCCGTGCTCGACGAGCATGGCGAAATGCTGCTGGCGATGGCGAACATGCAACTGTATGAACAGCTGACACCGGCTTTTCTGCACAGCCGCCAGCCGCAGCGCGCCGCCGCCGCCCTCACCGTCTGCGACCTGAACCTGGGCCACGACAGCGTGCAGGCCCTGCTGGCCGATGCGCGCCAGGATGCGACGCACGCGACGCCGCTCGTCATCGTCGCCGTCTCGCAGCCGAAGATGGCGCACTTGCCGCAAGACCTGACGGGCTTGCATTTGCTGATACTCAACCGGGGCGAACTGGAAACGCGCGTGGCGCGGGCCTTGCCCACGGCGGCGGACCTGCGCGCCGCCTGCCGCGAAGTGCAGCGCCAGGGTGCGCGCCAGGTGATCGTCACCTGCGGCGGCGAAGGCGTGTACTTCACGGATGGCGACAGCCTGGACGCCCCCATCGTGCATCTGGCCGCGCGCGAAGTGGACGCCGTCGACGTGACGGGCGCCGGCGACGCGTTTTCCGCCGCCGTCTGCTGGTCGCTCTACCACGACAGCAGCGATTTGAAACTGGCGTGCCGGCGCGGCCTGAAGCTGGCCGCCATGACACTGGAATCGGCTGCCACCGTCTCGCCCCAGATTTCCGCCGGCGCGCTCGACAGCATTGACGACGCCGACCTGGCGCCGCCTCCCCCTACCCTCTTTCAACAGGACTGAACCATGACCCAATTACAGAATTTCCTCTTGTTCTCGCAAGAAGTGCTCGACGCGCGCGCCGCCGGCAAGGCCATCGTGGCGCTGGAATCGACCATCATTTCGCACGGCATGCCGTATCCGCAAAACGTGGAAATGGCGCGCGAAGTGGAACAGATCATCCGTGACGGCGGCGCCGTGCCGGCCACCATCGCCATCATCGGCGGCAAGATCTGCGTGGGCCTGTCGCCCGAGCAACTGGAACTGCTGGGCACCTCGCCCGACGCCATGAAAGTCAGCCGCCGCGACCTGCCGTTTGTCCTGTCGCAGGGTAAACTGGGCGCCACCACCGTGGCCGCCACCATGATCTGCGCGGAACTGGCCGGTATTTCCGTGTTCGTCACGGGCGGCATCGGCGGCGTGCACCGCGGCGCGGAAACCAGCTTCGATATTTCCGCCGACTTGCAGGAACTGGCGCAAACCTCGGTCGCCGTCGTCTGCGCGGGCGTCAAATCCATCCTCGACATCGGCCTGACCCTGGAATACCTGGAAACCCACGGCGTGCCCGTCATCAGCGTGGGCCAGGAAGGTTTCCCGGCCTTCTTCACGCGCGAAAGCGGCTTCAAGGCCGATTTCCGCCTCGACACGGCCGCCGAGCAGGCCGCCTTCATCGGCACCAAGTGGCAGCTTGGATTGAAGGGCGGCGTGATCGTCAGCAACCCGGTGCCGGCCGCGCAAGCCATGCCGAAAGAAGAGATCGATGCGATCACCACGCAGGCGCTGCAGGAAGCGGACGCGGGCGGCGTAAAGGGCAAGCAAGTCACGCCATTCCTGTTGTCGCGCATCAAGCAATTGACGGATGGCCGCAGCCTGGCGACGAATATCGCGCTGGTCAAGCACAATGCCCAAGTCGGCACCGCGCTGGCCATTGCCATGCAGGCAGTCGTGGCACGATAATAGGACTGCTGTAAAGAAAGCGCGCGTACCTTCACGGGTCTGCGCGCCGTTCCATCGCCAAGCACCACGCAACGCCAAGGAAAGCATGTCCATCGATCTGAAACAGTTAAAGTATTTTCTTGCCGTTGCCGAGGAGAAAAGCTTCAGCCGCGCCGCGGAGCGCCTGCATATCTCGCAGCCGCCGTTGAGCCAGCAGATCATGAAACTGGAAAGCGAACTGGGCGTGCGCCTGTTTGCGCGCACCACGCGCACGTTCGAGCTGACCGTGGCGGGCAAGGCCCTGATGAACGAGGCGGCCGACCTGCTGGCCAAGATGCGCATGACCATCGACACGATCCGCCAGATTGACCGCGGCGAAGTGGGCCGCTTGCGCGTGGGCATCGTCGGCTCGGCCATGTGGGGCCCCATCCCCAGCTTGCTGGAAGAATTCCAGACCAAATTTCCCCGCGTCACCTGGACCATCCATGAGTTCGGTCCCACAGTCCAATATGAAGCGCTGCGCGCCAAGCAGATCGACGTGGGTTTCTGGCGCGAACCCAAGCTCAACGACGACGACTTGCGTCACGATAATCTGCGCCAGGAACTGTGCTTCCGCGAAAACGTCTGCGTGGCCGTCAATGAACATCATCCGCTGGCGAAAAACACGTCCATCGAGCTGATCGACATCGCCCACGAGCCGATGCTGACCCTGAACCTCGACAAATCCGCGTTCCCCCGCTATCTGGTGCAATGCTGCATCAACGCCGGTTTCGAACCCGTGATTTTCCAGGAAGCGAGCGAACCGCAAACCCTGCTGGCCATGGTGGGCGCGGGCCTGGGCGTGACCCTGGTGCCGGAAACAACGAGCCGTATCGGCTGGCCCGGCGTCGTGTTTCTGCCGATCAAGACCAATCCGCCCTCGGCGAATCTGTACATCAGCTACACCACGCTGGACGACGCGCCCGTGGTGCGGGCTTTCCTGAATATCCTCAATCCCCCGGCTGCCTGAGAACGCGAACAAAACCTACTGCGCGTCGCGATTTGCGGCCTCCGATGCTCACTGTGCATTCGCACAGCTCCGCTTCTCGACCACAACTCACTGCCGCTCGCTACGGTTTTGTTATGCGTTCTTAAAACCTATTTATATGCCCTGCATATAAATACATAAACAAAAACGTATTTGTCATACATATCTGGCATGATGCATAGTGATTCGGACGCCCATCGTGGCGCCGGTCCCGTGCTTGCCCTGCCCGTCATCTGACGGCGCATCCCAGCCCGCTCCGGCAGCCCCATTCGATGTTGTACCTATAAAAGAGACGGGGCGCGACTGTTGCATGAGTATCACACTGACGGCATGAAAGCAGACGAGGTCAGCAATGATCTTGTGCAATACAGTGCAATGTTGATAAGGAATTATCACCTCGTGCATCAAAAACAGGCTAAATCGGCCCCAAATTATATGTTTCACCTATAAAAAATATACAATATCGATCTTCCAGGAGCCAATTCATGAAACTTACACAATTTAGTTTGACGATCGCAGCCGTATTTCTGACTGCTCAAGCGTCCGCGGCTACCCCAAAACTGGGTGTCGTGTATGACGCGGGCGGCAAGTTCGACAAGTCGTTCAACCAATCCGCTTTCGAAGGCGCCTCGCGCTTCAAAAAAGACACGGGCATTTCCTTCATCGAAGTGCAGGCATCGAGCGATACGCAGGCTGAACAAGTCATGCGTGGCCTGGCCCGCAAGAAACTCGACATGATCGCCGCCATCGGCTTTGCGCAAACGCAAGCCGTGCAAAAGGTCGCCAAGGAATTCCCGAACGTGAAATTCGTGCTGATCGACGGCCAGGCCGCCGGCAGCAACGTCAATTCCGTCGTCTTCAAGGAAGAAGAAGGCTCCTACCTGGTGGGCGTGGCTGCAGCCATGGCCAGCAAGAGCAAGAAGGTCGGCTTCATCGGCGGCATCGATATTCCATTGATCCGCAACTTCGCCTGCGGCTACGCGCAAGGCGCGAAGGCCGTCAATCCGAAGACGGAAATCACGCAAAACATGGTCGGCACCACGTCCGGCGCCTGGAATGACCCGGCCAAGGGTGGGGAACTGGCCCGCTCGCAATTCGAGCGCGGCGTCGATGTCGTCTTCGCCGTCGCTGGCGGCAGCGGCATGGGTACCCTGCAAATGGCCAAGGAAAAAGGCAAGCTGGCCATCGGCGTCGATTCGAACCAGAATCATCTGTATCCAGGCAGCATCCTGACCTCGATGGTCAAGCGCGTCGACAACACGGTCTATGACAGCTTCATGCAAGTCAAGAACGGCACCTGGAAGGGCGGCGTCAGCTATAAAGGCTTGAAAGAAGGCGGCGTGGATTGGGCGCTCGATGCGAACAACCGCAAGCTGATTACGCCGGAAATCGAAAAGCGCGTGTTGGGTGCGCGTAAGGACATTATCGATGGCAAGATCAAAGTGATCGATTACCGCGTCGGCAGCAGCTGCCCGGTTTAATTTTTCTCCGTATCTTTTAGCGCGCCGCCGGGGCCAGTCTCCGCGCGGCGCGTTTCCATGAAACTATCCAGTTATGAACCTATGCAGCCAGCAGTAGAATTTCGCAGCATTTCCAAGCATTTTGGACATGTGAAGGCGAACGCCGACGTCAGTTTCTCCATCGCCAAGGGCAGTATCCATGGCCTGGTGGGAGAGAACGGCGCCGGCAAATCGACCTTGATGAGCATCCTGTACGGGTATTACCGTGCCGACGGCGGAGAAATCCTGCTCGACGGAAAAGTACAGCCTATCCGCAACAGCCAGGAAGCGATCAACCTCGGCATCGGCATGGTGCACCAGCACTTCATGCTGGTCGAGAACTTCACCGTTCTCGACAATATCATGCTGGGCACGGAAGGCGGTTTTCGCCTGGCCAGCCACCGCACGGAAGCGGAAGCGAAATTGCGCGAAATTTGCGCGCGCTACCGCCTCGACGTCGACCCGCTGGCGAAGATCGAAGACCTCTCCGTCGGGGCGCAGCAGCGCGTGGAAATCCTCAAGCAGATTTACCGCAGCGCCAATATCCTGATCCTCGACGAGCCGACGGCCGTGCTGACGGCCCAGGAAACGGCGTCGCTGTTTGAAATCCTGCGCCTGTTCAAGGAGCAAGGCAAGACCATCATCCTGATCACGCACAAGCTGCAAGAGATCCTGGAAATCACCGACAACGTCACCGTCATGCGCGGCGGCACGGTGGTGGGCGCCGTGGCGACGGCCGGCACCTCGAAAGAGGAACTGGCCAACATGATGGTCGGCCGCCCCATCCAGAGCCACTTGCCCCGTGCACCGTACAATCCGGGCGCCACGGTGCTGGAAGTGGACGGTCTGCAACTGGCGGATGAGCAACAGGTCAAATTGCTGGCCGACATCGGTTTCAACTTGCGCGCCGGCGAAATCGTCGCCATCGCGGGGGTCTCCGGCAATGGCCAGAGCGAACTGCTGGAAATTCTGTCGGGCATGCGCCTGCCGACGTCCGGCAAGCTGCGTTTTCTCGACAAGGACTTGCCGTTTGCCAAGCGCCACGATGCCGACGGCTTGCCGCTGGCCTTCCGCGAGCTGGGTATCGCCCACATTCCGGAAGACCGCTTGCGCGATGGCGTGGTGAAAAATTTCTCCGTCATGCAAAACACCATCCTCGGTTACCAGGATCACCTGAAAAACCGCTGGGGCCTGTTCAACTTCAAGGCCATCGGCGCCCGCTGCGCGGAACTGCTGAAAACCTTCGACGTGCGCCCGGCCAATCCGGACTTGCGCATCGGCTTGCTGTCGGGTGGTAACCAGCAAAAGGTAGTGATCGCGCGCGAAGTGCTGGCCAAGCCGAAACTGATGCTGGTGGGCCAGCCCACGCGCGGCGTCGACATCGGCACCATCGAAAGCATCCATACGCAATTGCTGGCCCTGCGCGACGCGGGCGTGGCGATCCTGCTGGTGTCCGTCGAACTGGAAGAAGTGCGGGCGCTGGCCGACCGCATTCTCGTCATGTGCGGCGGACGCATCACCGGCGAACTGAAAATTGAAGAATTCGATACCACCCGCATCGGTCTGTTGATGGGGGGAATGCATAAATCATGAATAACGACTTGCCACGCTGGGCGACAGCCTTTGTCATGCCCATGTTAAACCTGCTGTCGGCCTTGCTGGTCGCGGCCCTGGTGATTTATATGCTGGGCGAAGACCCGGCCGAATCGCTGTCGATCCTCGTCCACAGCGCCATCCTCAATCCGGAAGGCTTGAGCTACACCCTGTTCTACGCCAGCACCTTCATCTTCACGGGCCTGTCGGTCTCCGTGGCGATGCAGGCAGGCCTGTTCAATATCGGTTCCGAAGGCCAGATGTATATCGGCGGCCTGGGCTTGACGGTGGCCATGCTGGCCTTCGACCAGACCCTGCCCGCCTGGCTATTGATTCCAGCGGCCATGATAGGCGCGGCCCTGTTCGGCGCGCTGTGGGGTTTCCTGCCCGGCTACCTGCAAGCGAAGCGCGGCAGCCACATCGTCGTCACCACCATCATGTTCAACTTCATCGCCGCCAGCCTGATGAACTTCGTGATCGTGAAATACCTGATTCCGCCGGGCGAGCAGAACACGGCCAGCCGCGTGTTCGCGGAAAGCGGCGAAATGCCGCGCTTAAGTACCTGGTTCCCGTCCTTGGGCGACACGCCGCTGAACATCAGTTTTATCCTGGCGATCGCCGCGCTGGTGATCTACGGCGTGATGGTGTGGCGCTCGTCGTGGGGCTTCAAGCTGCGCGCCACGGGCCTGAACAAGCACGCGGCCCACTATGCGGGCGTGTCGATCAGCAAGATGATCATCATCGTCATGCTGATCTCGGGCGCGCTGGCGGGCCTCGGTTCCGTCAATTCCATCATGGGTTCGACGCATTATCTGTCGCTCAATTTCGTCGGTGGCGCCGGCTTCATCGGCATCGCCATCGCCCTGATGGGCCGCCAGCATCCGGTCGGCATCTTCCTGTCGGCCGTGCTGTTCGGCGCGTTGATCCAGGGTGGCTTCGACCTGTCGCTGGAAAAACCGAATATCCCGACGGAAACTTTCATTTTCATCCAGGGCTTGATCATTCTGTTCTGCGGCGCCATGGAAAACTTCTACGCACCGGCCATTTCCGCCCTGCTCAAGCGCACCAAAGGCTAACACCATGACACTCGACGACTTTCAATTCGCCAGCATCCTGGTATCGACCGTGCGCAATGCGCCCGTCCTGATCTTTGCCGCCATGGCCGGCCTGTTCGCCGAACGCAGCGGCATGATCGACATCGGCCTGGAAGGCAAGATCCTGGCCAGCGCCTTCGCTTCCGCCGCCGTGGCCTACACGACGCAAAACCCGTATTACGGCATGGCTGCCGGCATGCTCGTGTGCGTCGCTCTGGCCCTGCTGCAGGCCTACGTCAGCATCACGCAAAAGGGCAACCAGCTGGTGGCCGGCATGGCGATCAACATCGCCATGAGCGGACTGACGTTTGTGTTGGCGCAATTTTTCTTCCAGCAAGGCGGCCGCACGCCCGACCTCGGTTCGGCGCGGCTGTTCGACGTGGTCTTGCCGGGCACGCAGTATGTGGAACATATCCCGTTCATCGGCTGGGTGTATGCCCATTTGATCGGCGGCCATTCCATCCTCGTCTACGTGGCGTTCCTGTTGATCCCGCTCGTGCACTGGTTGCTGTACCACACGCGCTTCGGCCTGCGCCTGCGCGCCTGCGGCGAAAACCCGCACGCGGCCGACTCGGCGGGCGTGAGCGTGGAAGCGACGCGCTACCTGGCCATGCTGGTGGCCGGCATCCTGTGTTCGTTCTCGGGCGCCTATCTTGCCATAGTGCAAAGCGGCTTCTTCCTGCGCGACATGTCGGCCGGTGCCGGCTACCTGGCCCTGACGGCCATGGTGTTCGGCAACTGGCGTCCCGTCTACACCTTCCTCGGCTGTCTGATGTTCGGCTTCTTCGCCGCCATCCAGATTCAAATTGAAGGCGTGGACTTGCCGGTCGTGGGCCGCATCCCCGGCTCCTTGATCCAGATGGTGCCGTACGTGGTCACCGTGATCGTGCTGGCGGGCTTGATGGCGAAATCCATCGCGCCGAAAGCGATCGGCATTCCGTTCATCAAGTCCCGCTAAGTTTCAGCGAGCGCTGGCAAAAAAGCGAAGCTCACGGGCTTCGCTTTTTTTACGCCTGAAGAATTGCGTCCAGCGAGAAATACGCGGGCAGCCCCAGGCTGCGCGCCACTTCCACCATCTGGTCGGCGCCCTGGGAAGCGCCGCCAATACGCAGCACGGCATCGCAATGGCTCAATAAACGCGTTGCATGCGCGTGAAATAGTTCCTCATACACGGCGTCGCCCACCTGGCTTGAGCCTGCCAGCGCCAGCATGGGCAAGGCCAGCCATTCACCGAGCACGGGCATGTGGCCCCTGGCATACAGGGGCAGGCAGACGGCTTGCATGGCCGCCACATTCGCCGCCATCAGGGCCGGATCGTCGCCCGTGCCGGAGCGATACGGGCCGGCAACGAGGATCTGCATGCCTTGTTTGACCGGCATCAAATGCAGCTGCGCATGCTGTAGCAGCATGATGGTCTTGCCGTCGCAGATGCGGCCATCGGCCACCATGCGCATGGCCTGCGCCAAGGGCAGCTCCAGTACTTCGATGTCTTCGCCCTCGTGCGCCAGGCCGCCTCCGTCGCCGATGCGGCTGGCCGGGTCGTACTCGGCGACAAAGAAATGCAAACGCTCCGTCACGGAACCGGGACTCATGAAGGCTTCGAAGACCTTGTGCACTTGTCCCACCCGGTAACCGGTTTCCTCTTCCACCTCGGCGCGGATGCGCTGCTCCGCGCTGGCCTCTTCCAGCAAGCCGGCCGCCGCTTCGATGAGGAAACCATCGTGGCCATCGCGGTAGGTGGGAAAGCGGAACTGGCGGATCAGGATCACCGTGCGTTGGACTTTGTTGTAGAGCAGGATGGTGGCGCCATCGCCACGGTCATAGGTTTCCCGCGTCTGCGTCTGCCATTCACCATCGTGACGCAGATAGTCGAACGTGGTCTTTTGCAGCAGATACCAGTCATGCGACAGGGTTTGCACGTTCTGAATGCGGACCCGTTCCTGCTTGCTGTTTTCTTCGCGCATAGTGTCTCCTTGTGCTTGTCTTTGTCGACTTTATCATGCAAACTCGTGCAATATCAAGAAAATACAAGAAAAACCATGCTGACACATCAACGCAAACAATACCTGCTGGACTTGCTCCAGCGCGAAGGGCAGATCGTCGCCAGGGCCGTCAGCGATAGCCTGGGCTTGTCGGAAGACACGATACGGCGCGACCTGCGCGAACTGGCAAAAGATGGGTTGTTGGAGCGCGTGCATGGCGGCGCCCTGCCCTTGCTGCCGCGCTCGCCCGCGCTGGCGCCGTTTGCGGGGCGCGAACAGATTTCGCCCGAAGCCAAGCCCGCCATCGGCCGCGCGGCGGGCGCCATGATACAAACGGGACAAGTGGTGTTCCTCGATGGCGGCACTACCGCCGTGCAGCTGGCGCGCCAGCTGCCGCGCGACTTGCGCGCCACCATCGTCACGCACAGCCCCTCGATTGCCGTCGAACTGGTGCATCATCCATCGATCGAGGTGCTGATGCTGGGCGGGCGCCTGTACAAGCACTCGATCGTGGGTGTCGGCGCCGCCACAGTGGAAGCCATCGGCCGCATCCGTGCCGACCTGTATTTCATGGGCGTGTCCAGCCTGCATCCGCAAGCGGGCATCACCACCGGGGATTATGAAGAAGCGTGCGTGAAACGCGCGCTGAGCGAGGCGTCAAGCCGCACCATCGTGCTGGCGTCGCCGGAAAAATTCAATACGGCTTCGCCATTTCAAATCGCGCCCTTGAGCCAGGTCAACGATATCATCGTGCACCGCGACGTGGACGACGCCCTGCTCGCGCCCTACCGCGAGATGGGAATCGCCATCACACTGGCATGAAAAAAGCGGCCCGCAGGCCGCTTTCGAATGACATCTTACTGCGGCCAAATTACTGCGGCCAGATCGCCTGCAGCACGGCGGCCAGATGATAGCCGCCCTCGATCAGCTGCTGCTTCGCCAGTGCCGAGCTGGGCACGGGATAGTTGTCGGGCACCGTCAAGCTCCAGACGTTGTAGACCTCGCCCTTGCGGCTCGTCTGCTGCGTGGCCGGGCCAGCCACCACGTCCGTGAAAGCAATCTTCGACGCCGCCAGCGAGGCATCGGCCCACTGATACGGCCAGGTGGCGGGGTCGCCTGTGTTTGCGCTCACTACCGGCGCGCTGGCGATCACGGTGCGGGCGAACTGCTGCGGCGTGCGCGTGCTCAGGCGACGCATGGCGTAATCGACCACGGTCGTATCCCAATACGAATGCAGGGGCTTGGTGGGCGATCTCGGATAGCTGCTGGCAGGCTTGGCCGCGCCATCCTCGGCCGGCAGCGGCGCAGGAATCACGGCATCGGACAAGGCCGTCATCTTCGCATCGTCGAGCAGCAAGTCGTTGCCGCCGCGCGCGTTGAAAATGGCGACGTCATCGATCTGCGCCTGCGTGGCGGGCACGAAAAACTGGCCATCCTTGCCGAGAAACGCATTGCCCACATGCAGCGGCTGGTGGATGTCGCCCACCAGGTGCGTGATCAGAATCAGTGCTTCGCGCTGGCTGAAACCGTGCGGATTGCTGGCCGCATCAGCCTTGCCTTGCAACACCAGGATCGCCTGCTTGAGCGTTTGCACGATATCGTCATCGGCCGTGCCCACGCCATGGTCGTGATAGTGCGCGTTCTGGAACGGCACATTCGTGTAGTGGTATTCGCCGTGTTTCGGGTTCGCCGCCACATACGTCAGCATCTCCGGCGATTGCGGACCGCAATACGTGCCCTTCACGCAATCGGGCCAGTTGGCGATCTTTTCCAGGCTTTCGCCAGGCAACAGCAATTTCGCCACTTGCGCCTGGGCAGCGCTGCCCTTGAGCAATTGATCGGCGATGGCGCCCACGGCGCGGTGGCCATCGTTGCCCCAGGCCAGGACGTTGCCGGAAGCAAAAGCGGCACCCAGCGCCAGCACGCTCAGCAGTTTTTTCATGTTCACTATTACTCCTTGCCTTGCGGCGCGGCCTTGGCCGGTCTCGGATACTGCTTGTTGATGTCGATGGGCTGCGCATACGCCGAGCTCCACGTCTGCTCATGCAGCGCGGCAATGCGCTGCGCCATCTGTTCGTTGCGCAGCACCACTTCCAGGTTGCGCGAGAGGTCGAAATAACCGCCCGCCCAGTTGCTCGTGCCGACCCAGGCCAGCTTGCCATCGATGCTCATGGTCTTGCTGTGGATCACGCGCGCGAACGGGATGAAACCGGTCGACGCCGCGGGAATCGTCACGATACGGATTTCCACGTTCGGCACCAGGGCCAGGCTTTTCAGGTAGGCGATGGCCGGCGCTTCCGTGTTCCAGCTTGACACCATCAGCTTGATTTTCACGCCACGCTGGGCGGCGGCGCGCACGGCGTTGTCGATCACGGCGTAGTACGGCCGCGTACGGTTCGGACCGTAGGACAGCGGCGCGTAGTCGAGCAGCTGGATGCGCACTTCGTTTTTCGCTTCGGCCAGCAAGGCGGGCAAGCCCGTTTCCGAGTCGCCCACGCCAGCCGGGTTGTAGGCATTCGGACTGGCCAGCAGGAAAGCGTTTTGCGCGTAATTGGCAGGCACCACCTTGCTGTTAAGTACCGTGGCGCGGCTGCCTTGCGACGTCAATGCCTGGGCTTGCCAATCCTGTTCGAAGATGGCTTGCACCTGGCTCACCATGGCGGCTTCCGTGATTTTCAAGCCCGTCTCATGGATGTGCTCGAACGAGCGCCAGTCGAAATTCTGGCTGCCGATGTAGGCCACCTGGCCATCGACGGCCAGGTATTTGGCGTGCACGATGCCGTTGCCCGTGACTTTATTGAAATCGATGAGGCGCAAGTCCAGGTTGGGAATCGCCTTGATCTGCGCGATGGTGGCCGCTTCCGACAAGCCCACGCCCTTCTGGTCCAGCAGGAAGCGGATCTTCACGCCGCGCTGGCCGGCGGCCGTCAGGCTGGCCAGCACTTTTTCAAAAGCCGTGCCCGGTTTGCTGACGGCATAGAACTGCGCGATGACGATCTCTTTCTTGGCCGAATCAAACAGCTCGCTCCACACGGCAACGGGCTCGCGCAGGTCGGGATTCGTCAGGCTGGTTTCCACGGGCGAGGTGTGCACCAGCTCAAAGCCGGGAATGGTGAAGTCCGCGTGGGCCGTGCCCGCGAACAGGGTAGTGACAAGCAGGGAAACAAATAAACGACGCATGGTTTTTCCTTGTAAATTATTTGACGCGCACGATGCGGCCGGCCGCCGTGGCGCTGCCCGCCGGCTTGCCGGCACGGGCACGGTCGATCAGGTAATTGCTGAAGGCGTCGATGTCGCGCACGCCCGTGTCGAGCCGGCGCGTGCCGGCCGCCAGCACGGTGAAGCGGTCGCCGCCGCCGGCCAGAAAACTGTTGGCGGCGACTCTGTATTGTTGATTGTCGTCAAGGGGAATGCTATTCAGCATGATGCTGCCCGGCAGCACACGCTGCCCCTGCGGCTTGGTGCTGTCCCAGCGATAAGTAAACCCTTCGGATACTTGCAGCAGATTGCCCTCGCCCGCCTCTGCTCCTGGCCATTGCTGCTCGAGCAAGGTACGGATTTGCGCACCGGACAGACTCACGACGATCAGCGTATTGCCGAACGGGACAACTGCCTGGTTCTGGCCCACGTTCGTCATCATGTCGGCGCCCGCTTCCAGATCCTTGCGGATGCCGCCATTGTTCATCAAACCGATTTGCGCGCCGGCGGCGCGCGCGCCGAACAGGGTGCTGTCGGCCACCAGGTCGCCCAGCGGGGAAGCGCCGCCGCCCTTGGTGCTGCGGCCCACGTTCGGCACGGCGATGGCGGCCACGGGACGCGACAATTCCGCCGCGCTGCGCTGCTTGACCGATTCCAGGTAGGCTGCGACGGCCGGGTCCGGCTCATACATGCCTGGCAGCATGACGACGTTTTGCGCGCTGGCATCGACGACGGCATTCTTGACGGGATCGACCTTGAGCTTGATGCGCGTCAACATGTGACCGCCCATCTGCGCTTGCGTCACGAGGCGGCCATCGACACGGCACAGATAACCCTGGTGCGAATGGCCGCTGATGACCAGCTGGATGGCCGGGTCGAGGCGTTTCACCACGTCGACCACTTCGCCTTTCAACTGGCTGCAGTCGGGCTGGTCGACGGCTTCCTTCGTCTCGCCGCCCTGGTGCAGCAGCACGACAAACACGCCCACGCCCTGCGCGCGCAGTTGCGGCAAGGTGGCGTTGATGGCGTCCGCCTCATCGCCGAACTGCAGGCCGGCAATACCGGCGGCCGTCACGACGGACGGCGTATCTTTCAGCACGGCGCCGATCAGGCCCACCTTGACGCCATGCGCCTCTTCGATGCGGTAGGCCGGCAGCAGGGGCTTGCCCGTTTGTGTATCGATGACATTGGCCGCCATATAGGTGTAGCTGGCGCCCTTGAAGTCCGGCGTAAACTTGCACGCCTTGTCGGCGCGCGACGATTCACAGCCACCGCGCTGCTGGCGCAGCAATTCCGCCTTGCCCTGGTCGAATTCGTGGTTGCCGACAGAACTGGCCTTCATGCCCAGCATATTCATGGCGACGATGCTCGGCTCGTTCGCCCACAGCGCCGACATGGCGGGACTGGCACCGACCAGGTCGCCATTGCCGACAAAAATCAGCTGCGCATCTTCGCGCCGCCATGCGGTGAGGGCGCCGGACAAGGTATCGATGCCGCCAGCCTGCACCGTCTTGCGCTCGGCATCGGCAACGCTCGTGTAGCTAAATTTGCTGCGGTCGAGATTGCCGTGAAAATCGTTCAGGGCGACCAGGTTGATGTCGACGGGCGCCACGGGATAAGTGGCGCAACCGGTCATCAACAGAGCAAGCATGAGCAGACATGGCAGCCTCGATGGAGGCCGGTGGAGGGAAAGGGGTGGGATCATGAGGAGACTCCTGGACGGGGCGGCGCCAATGGCAAAGACGGTGATACATCCTTACCCATAAAAAAAACAGGCCCGAAGGCCTGTACTCTTGCTATCTCAGCCTGGTAGAAACAACTCCGTGCTGCCCGGCAGGACAGTCACGAAGTTGACAGCCATGCTTAGAAGTCGACGCGCAGGGTGACCGATGCAAAGCGCGGCGCACCCATGTAGTAAGTTGGTGCGCGACCGGCGAATGTACCAGCAGCCGTAACGATATCATTGGCGCCAATACCAGTACCGGAACTTGGATTGCGGTACTCACGGTTCAGCAAATTCGATACGTTCAAGGTCAGCTTGGGATTCTTGAACATGCCGAAAGATGGCAACTGATATGCCGCATCCAGGTCAACCAGGGTGTACGCTGGTACTTCCTCGTCGTTCACCAGAGTAGCGTATTGCGATGCGGTGTAACGAGCCTTTACGCGAACATACCAGGCGTTGGTTTCATAAGAAGCGCTCAAACCGGCTTTCAGCTTAGGCGACAGCGAGAAATTCTTGCCAGCGGTTGGTGCATAACCAACAATGGTTTTGCCATTGACGGTTTTGGCGACCACGGCCAGATCATCTTCCATCTTGGTCTTCAGGTAGCCGAGCGAGCCATAAACCGACCAGCCGTTGATCGGCGTGTTACCGACTTCCAGCTCGATACCTTTGTTACGCACTTTGCCAACGTTGGTCGTCAGGCTGGTCAGCGTGTTTGGATCGATTGCGGTTGCCTGGCGATCTTTAAAGTCTGTGTAGAAAGCCGTCAGCGAGGTCGAAATGTCCTTGGTTTGATGACGGTAGCCAACGTCCAGGCTCCACGACACTTCAGGCTTGACGTCCTTGACGATACTGGCAACGCCATTCGTGACGGTCACGTACGGTGGGTTGTTCGGTGCCAGCACGAAGTTGTTTGGCGCACGCATATTCTTCGCCAGGCTGGCAAAGATCTGGTCGTCGTTGGTAACACGGTAACGCGCGCCCAATTGCGGCAACACATCCGAGTAAGTCTTCGACACGTTGTACGTGGTTTGCGAATTGCTGCCTTCGCTGGCGTTATTGGTGAAATCACGCTTGATGTAGGGAGCACGCACGCCGATATTAATATTCAGCTTGTTGTCCATCAAGGTGATGGTATCTTGCAAGAACGCTTGGTAAGCCGTGCTGATCGTCTCCCAATCGCGGTTTTGATACAAGGTGCCGTCTGGACGGGTAATCAGGTTGTTGCGCAGCCAGATATCCGGTGCGGAACCATCAGCATTGACCAGTTGGCCAGGTGCCGTTTGACGGTGATTCGCACGCTCGTACCAGATGCCACCCAGGATCTGGTGATCGCCCACGTTATACGTGATCGAAGTCGTGACACCAGGACGATGGGTGCGTGTCAGGCTGCCGCGATAGATCGATACGGTGTCGAGGCTGTCGCCGTCGCCGTTCACATCCTTGCTGGCGGCGATCTTGCCGGTGACCGGATTGAGGAAGCTGCCGGTTTCTTTCAGCGTATTTTGCTGCACGCCGCCAGTGCCGAAACCATACCAGTAGTAAGGTACGACTTTCAGATCCAGATCTTCGGCCAGACGGAATTTACCGATCGCCGACGCGATGACGTTTTCAAACGGATTCAGGGCCAGCTTGTAGTAAGCGGCTGGCTGGCCAGTGCCTGCCTGTGCGCCGGAAGCACTTGCCTTGCCTGGGCTGAGTGCAGCCTGGCCAGCATAAGTGGAGCTGTAATCAGCGTCGTAACCTTCGGTGGCCAGCTCTTTCAACGTGAGCGAGCGGAAGTTGTTATTAATCGCGCGGTTATAACCGATAGAGGCGTGGATGTAATTAAAACGATTCCAGTCGTAATTGAAGCCAACGTCAACGTGGGTACGATCGGCTTTACCCTTGCCTTTCCATTTATCCGCTTGCGCATTCGACACCGACATGAATGCCTTGGCTTTGTCATTGGCAAAACGGCCGGTATCCACACGCACATACGACTTGGCCAGATTCAGCTGACCCAGGGTCTGCATGACGCGCACACGGAATTTATCTTCTGGATCGCAGGTAGTAATACCAAAGTTACCGCCAGTTGCGCCCACTTGCGGGGAGTCAACGTCGGTCGAACCTTGGGTCACAAATTGCGAGCAGGTATTTTCCTGGTCTACATATTCTTGTGGAAATACAGCGAAATTGCCGGAGTCATTCACAGGCACGCCGTTGACAGTCGCGCCGATCTGATCGCTGTTGAAGCCGCGCATGGCCAAGCCACCGCCAAACAGACCAGTCGCATCGTAACCATAGGTGTTCACCGATGGCAACAGGGTCAGGGCGTCATATGCATTGCCGGTTGGACGCTGTTTTGCCAATTCTTCGGCCGTCACGGTACTGCGTGCCTTTGGCGCATCTTCCTGCACCATCAAGCCCATACCAACTTTTTTCCCGGTGACGGTCACCGTCGACGGCGATACCGTGCCTTCAGCACTTTGCGCATGCGCAGTAGAAATGCCGAAGCAAGCCAGTTGGCATGCCACTGCGATCATACTTAGTCGCAATTTTGGTTGTTGAATGAACTGCATTTGAACCCCCTAGAGTGTGTTGTAACTTACAAGATTTTGACTTGCTTATATTGTGGTGAAACACGGAAACTATCCAACTAGACACGGCAGTATAAAGATCGAATATTTCAAATCCGTTACACGGATATGACCGCAATGTGACAGGAGCCGCTAGACATCCTGAATTGTCACAAAAGCGATAGCAAAAATGACTTATTCAACTCTTCGCCGTCCAACTATGCATTAAGGTCTGTAGGCTGACAAATACGTTTTTTTTTAATAATTTATATATAAAAAATATAAATCACCGCTGGAAGCCGCATTTTTTGTATCAACCGAGCAAGCTCACCTCATCGGGGCGAAATTATAGATGAGCGGCAACACTTGGAAATTGTTTCAGAAAATAATTGCAAGAAAGCACTACCAGCGCATCATTTTTTGTCGTAAAGACACAACAAAAACGATAAAAGGAGGGTTTTGTAACTATGAAGATCAGGAGCTTACGCGACCGCTAGTTGCGGTCGCGTAGCAGGCAGGAGAGGTGAAATACTTTTACGGTTTTACAACAGTTGCTTTGCGAACACTATTTGCGATCAAGGCTTCAAAACGGGTGAAACGGGCATCGAGTGCTTTCAGCAAGCGTTGCTTGTCCGCTTCCGCCAAAAACGAATAACGCAGGCTGTTGTAGGACAGCTTTTTGATTTCCGCATAATCGGTCTTGTACTGGCTGGCAAACAGCACGTACTCATTCGACAGGGTATTGCGCGACACGCCCGCGTCATCGGTGGAAATGACGAAGGGCACGCCATACTTGCGGTACAGGGTGATCGGATGTGCCTGCCCCTTGATACCAAGAATGTAATCGTTGCTGGTCAGGTTCACTTCCACGGGAATGTTACGCTCGCGCATTTTCTGCATGGTCGCCAGCGCATTGTTTTCGTACGCGATATCCATGCCGTGGCCGATACGGTCGGCGCCCGCCACATCGACGGCTTCGGCGATATGGAACGTCATGCCTTCCGGCGGCACCATGCCCAGCGCCAGTTCGCCCGCGTGCAGGGCGATCTTGACGTTCGGATACTTAGCCTTGAGGAATTTGAACATTTCCATGTGCAGGCTGTAGTCGCGCATGGACACGTTCACGCTTTCTTGGCCCACGATGTTCACGCCCACCAGCAGCGGATTCAGGCTCGCTGCCTTAAACGCGGCCACCATGGACGAGAACACTTGCGATGGGGACAGGAAACGCAGCACATATGCCTGGTAGCGCATGGTGAAGTTCGCATCGTCGATGCCGGCGCTGCTGGCGTTGACGTTGTCGTTGTAGGCGGTGATGCTTTTCTGGAAGCTGGCGTCTTGCTCCAGGTTTTGAGTCCAGTTGGCCAGCACGGCTTGTAACGCCGCCGGCTGCAAGCCCGGCGCCAGCACTTGCTGGTCGAACTGCGTGCTTTGCACGAATGGCGACAGTTCGAAAATCGTCTCGATATAGCTGAGGTTTTCCGCGATGGCGCGCTGCTTCAGGGTTTTCAGGCCATCGGCCGTGTTGCTCGACGCGACGGGGCCGAAGTAACCGAAGGTGTCAAAAAAAGTGCGGTCCGGCGGCGTCTGGATGGCGCCGTGGTTATAGAAATCCTTGGTCGACCAACGCTGCAGCAACTCCGCATACAGGCCCGCATCGGCAAACACTTCCGTGGACGACAGGCAGCCACGCTGCAAGGCCGGCTTGGCGCGCTCGGCCGCCACGACGTCCTTGTTGCTTTCGATGCGATAGGTCGTCTTGTTGACGCAATAGTTTTCCTTGTCGACCCAGTCAAGGAATTGCTCGGCGTAAATGGCGCCCGAGTAATGATGATGCAGATCACCGCCCTTGGGCATCATGGAAAAGAACAGGCTCAACTCGGCTGTCTTCGGCTGGGTGCCCGAGACCAGGGCGGCAAAATGGCGCGCGGTGGCCGCTTCGTTGGAAGACGGGGCGGCCTGCGCCGTTCCGGTCAATGCCAGCGCGGCGCCAAGCGCCAGGCCAGTGAGTTTCTTGTGCATTCGCGTTCTCGCTCAGGATAAATCGTATGGAACAACGGGTAGGTCAGCCCTGCCCCGCACATGCACGCATTGCCCGCCTGAATAGGTGGCGGCCACGGCGCGGTCGTCGCCCAGCAGCGCAAAGGCAAACAGCAATTCCTCCAGGCTTTGACAGCCAGCCGTGCGGCGCTCGAGCAGCGGCGTCGATTGCTTGTCGAGCACAATAAAATCCGCTTCCGTGCCAGCCTTGAAATTGCCCAGCGTGCCTTCCAGTTGCATGGCGCGCGCGGCGCCCAGGGTCGCCAGGTAAAACATGCGCAAGGCGGGCAGATAGCTGCCTTTCAAGCGTGCTACTTTATAGGCTTCGTTCATGGTTTGCAACATCGAGAACGAGGTGCCGCCGCCCACATCCGTTGCCAGCGACAGCAGCACTTTCGCCGCATCGGCCCGCTCGAAATCGAACAGGCCGCTGCCGAGAAACAGGTTAGACGTAGGACAAATGGCGGCCGCCGACGATGTTTCGGCCATGCGCGCGCGGTCGCGCTCGTCAAGCCAGATGCAGTGGCCGAACATGGCGCGCGGGCGCAGCATGCCGTACTGGTCATATACATCGAGGTAGCTGCGCGCCTGCGGATGCAGTTCGCGCACCCAGCGGCATTCATCCTCGTTTTCCGACACGTGCGTCTGCAGATACGTATCCGGGTAAGCGCGCGCCAGCTCGCCCGCCAGGTGCATCTGTTCATTCGTCGATGTCGGCACGAAACGCGGCGTGATCGCATACAGCGAGCGACCGTGCTTGTGCCAGCGCTGGATCAGCTCCTCGCTGTCGCGCGCGCCCGACTCGGCCGTGTCGCGCAGGAACTCGGGACAATTGCGGTCCATCATGACCTTGCCCGCCACCATGCGCAAACCGCGCGCCTCGCTGGCGCCAAAGAAGGCATCGACCGATTGCGGATGCACGCTGCCATACACCATGGCCGTCGTGGTGCCGCAGCGCAGCAGTTCATCAAGGAAAAACTCGGCGACGTTGCGCGCATGGGCAGGGTCTTCAAACGCGCGCTCGGTAGGGAAGGTATACGTTTCCAGCCACGGCAGCAAACCGGGCGCGGGCGAGGCGATCATTTCCGTTTGCGGGAAGTGCAAATGGGTATCGATGAAACCTGGCACGATCAGCTTGCCCCGGTAATCGACGATCTGCGTGCCGGGCGGCAAAGTCGGCTGCAGCTGCGCATAATCGCCGGCGGCCACGACCTTGCCATCGGCCACGATCAGCAAGCCGTCCGCATGCCAGGCGTGCGCCTCCTCGCTAAAGGCGGGATCGGCGTGGAAGTGCAGCAAGCTGGCACGGTAAGCTTGCAATGTGGCAGGAACAATCGGCATGACTTCTTTCTATAACGGGTGAATGGCGGCGCGTGCTGGGCGCCGCGGTGGCGCGCTGGCAGAGGCCAGCCGCAGCGGTGTGGCCAGGGCGGCGGCAGCCGCTTCCTCCCACACCATCAGTAATTGACAGGCAACGGAGGCGGCGATTACGGCCGGTGCCTTGTTGCGGATGCCGGGCATGCCGATCGGGCACACCATGGCGGCGATGCGCTCAGCGGGCACGCCGCGCGCCTGCAGGCGGTGCTCGAACTGCTTGCGTTTCGTGTGCGAACCGATCAAGCCGAACCAGCCCGCATCCTCGCGCTCCATGATGGCTTGCGTCAAGCGTTGATCGAGCGCATGGCTATGCGTCATGACAAGAAAACTGCCGCCCGGCGGCGCCATGGCGACAAACTCCTCGGGCGTATCGGTGGCGGCGATGCGCACATTATCGGGTAGTTGCGCGGGAAACATGTCTTCGCGTTCATCGACCCAGGTGATAGTGCAGGGCAAGTGGGCCAGCGCGCGCACGATGGCGGCGCCCACGTGGCCGGCGCCAAACAAGGTCAGGTGCGCGCGCGGCGCCAGGCACGGGTCGACCAGCCAGCGCCGCCCTTCACTGTCCTGCGCCACGTGGGTTGCGCGTTCGCGGGAAAACGTGTCGGGTGCCTGGCCTGGCATGCCGGCGATCAAGCTGCCGGCGGCATCGAACAGAACGGACGCGCTCTCGCCGTCGAGCGCCGTCAAACGCCAGCTGTCTTGCTGACGGCGTTCGCGCAAGGCGGCCAGCAATGCATGCAGGCTGGCATCGACATATTCAAAAGCCAGGTGAACGACGCCACCGCAGCATTGCCCCAGACTGGGGCCCAGCGCGAAACGTTCGAGCCGCGCATGGGTATCTGCCGTCGCCAGCATGGTCTTGGCGATTTCCACGGCGCGCAATTCCAGGTGGCCGCCACCGATAGTGTCCATTTGACCATCGAGCGTGACGCGCATCTTCGCACCCGCCTCGCGCGGTCCGGAACCTTCCACCAGAGCGACCGTCACCAGCACGGATGCCTGCGTGTCATTCTCGATTGCTGTCAGCCAGTCGCTCATCCGCGTCTCCTAGGCGCCGGCATGCGCCGCTTGCACGGCCATGACCGCCTTGAGGATTTCCTCGCTGGTGGCAGGCGCATTCAACGGTGGCTGCACGGCATGATGGCCCACGCTGGAAATGGCGTCGCGGATGGCAAAGAACACGGAAAACGGCAGCAACAGCGGTGGCTCGCCCACGGCTTTCGAACGGTGGATGCTGTCTTCCACATTGCGGTTCTGGAACAGGTTCACACGGAAGTCTTCCGGGCAATCGGAAATGCCGGGAATTTTATACGTCGATGGCGCGTGCGTCATCAGCTTGCCCGCCGCATTCCACCACAGCTGCTCCGTCGTCAGCCAGCCCATGCCCTGGATAAATGCGCCTTCCACTTGACCCAGATCAATCGCGGGATTGAGCGACTGGCCCGCATCGTACAAGGCATCGGCGCGCAGCAACTTCCATTCACCGGTCAAGGTATCGACCACCACTTCGGCCACGGCCGCGCCATACGCATAATACGAAAACGGATGCCCCGTCATCGTCTTTGCATCCCACGATAAACCCGGTGTGGCATAAAAACCATCCGACCACAGTTGCACGCGAGCCAGATACGCCTTCTGCACCAGTTCGGCAAACGCAACGACGTGACCATTCACGTGGAGATGGTTATCGAAGAAGCGCACGCAAGCTGCCTCGCCGCCATACAGTTTGACCGCGTAATCGGCCAGGCGTTCACGGATCTGGCGTGCAGCATCCTGCGCCGCCTTGCCGTTCAGGTCGGCGCCAGTGGACGCCGCCGTGGCCGACGTGTTCGCCACCTTGCTGGTATCGGTGGCAGTGGCCCGTACTTTGTCCAGGTCCAGACCCAGCTCGTGCGCCACGACTTGCATGACCTTGGTATTGATGCCCTGCCCCATTTCCGTGCCGCCATGATTGACCAGCACGGAGCCATCCACGTACACGTGCACGAGCGCACCGGCCTGGTTCAGATGCGTGACGTTGAAGGCGATGCCGAATTTCAAGGGCGTGAATGCCAGACCCTTCTTCAACACGGGACTGGCCTCGTTGAAGGCGTCGATGGCGCGGCGGCGCGCGCGGTAATCACTGCTCTCTTCCAGTTCAGCAACGAGCTCATGAATGACGTTGTCGACGATGGTCTGCCCGTACGGCGTGACGTTACGCCCTTCCGCATCGTTGCGCCCATAGAAATTGAGCAGGCGGATATCGAGCGCATCGCGTTGCAAATGGCGGGCGATTTCATCGATCACGTACTCGATGGCAATGGCGCCCTGCGGCCCGCCAAAGCCGCGGAAAGCCGTGTTCGACTGCGTGTTCGTCTTGCCGCAGGCGGCGCGGATGTCCACGTCGGACAAATAATAGGTGTTGTCGAAGTGGCAGACGGCGCGCGTGGCGACGGGACCGGACAAGTCGGCCGAGTAGCCGGCGCGCGTGGTCATGTCGACCTTGGCAGCAAGGATCTTGCCATCGTCGTCGTAGCCCACTTCGTACTCATAGTAAAAACAGTGGCGCTTGCCCGTCACCAGCATGTCGTCGTCGCGGTCGGCGCGCAATTTCACGGGACGCTTCAGTTTCGCCGCCGCGATCGACGCGGCCGCCGCCCACAGGGCCGACTGCGATTCCTTGCCGCCAAAACCGCCACCCATGCGCCGGCATTCGACGGTGATGTTGTGCGAATGCACGCCCAGCGCATGCGCCACCACGTGCTGCATTTCGCTCGGATGCTGGGTCGAACACAGCACCAGCATGCCCTGCGCTTCTTTCGGAATCGCGTAGGAAATCTGTCCTTCCAGATAAAACTGTTCCTGCCCGCCTACATACAGCTGCCCCTTGACCACGTGCGGCGCGCCCTCGAACGCTGCCTGGTAATTGCCGCGCGTCAGCTGCATCGGCGGCAGCACATACGATTGCGCGGCCTTGGCCGCTTGCGGCGTCATGATCGCAGGCAATTCATCGTACGACACCTGCGCCAGGCGGGCGGCGCGGCGCGCATGGTCATGCGTATCGGCCACCACGATGAAGATGGGCTGGCCTACGTATTGCACCAGTTCCGCAGCCAGGATGGGATCGTCATGGATGATGGGGCCGCAATCATTGGTGCCGGGAATGTCGTGTGCCGTGTAGACGGCAATGACACCCTGCGCCCTGCGCACGGCCGACAAATCCATGGCCGTAATGCGCGCATGCGGTTTTTGCGACAGGCCCAGCGCTGCGTGCAAGGTGCCCTGCAACTCGGCGATATCGTCCGTGTACGTGGCTTGCCCCAGCACATGCAATTGCGCCGATTCATGCGGGCTGGGCTTGCCCACGGCGGCCCAGGCGGCTGCTTGCAATTCGGGCGTGGCAGGATGGTTCATGCTGGTCCTTTCAGGCGCGGCAAGCGTAGGCGTTGACGGCGGCGCGTTGCAAAGGCGCACCGGGGCGTGTTTCCAGCCAGAAGCGGCGCAACAGGTTTTGCGCCGTCGTCATGCGGTAGGTATTCGACGCGCGCATGTCGGACAGGGGCGCGTAATCGTCGGCCAGCAAGCGCATGGCGATAAGCAGATTGTCTTCCGTCCACGCCTGTCCGCGCAAAAACGCTTCCGTTTGCGCGGCGCGCTGCGGCGTGCCCGCCATGCCGCCAAAGGCGATGCGCGCGTCAACAATGCGCTCGCCATCGAGTTCAAAGGCAAACGCGGCGCACACGGCCGAAATATCCTGGTCAAAGCGTTTCGCCAGTTTATACGTGCGGAAATGCACGTCGGCACGGGGCAAGGGCACGCGCACGGCTTCGACGAATTCTCCGGGTTGCAAATCTTTCTTTTGGTAAGCCAGATAGAAGTTTTCCAGCGGCATGATCCGCTGGCCACCTGGACCGTGCAACACGATCTCGCTGCCCAGCGCAATCAGCCATGGCATCGAGTCGCCGATGGGAGAACCATTGGCCACATTGCCGCCCAAAGTGCCGGCGTTGCGGATTGGCAAGGAGGCAAAGCGTTGCCACAGTTCCGACAGCTCATCAGAATAATGCTGGCACAGCGCCGCATAGGCATCGTTGAGGCTGGCACCGGCGCCGATGTGCACCTTGCCATCGTCCACGGCGATGGTTTTCAGCGCCGCAACGTTGCCCAGATAAATAATGTCGCCCAGGTCGCGCAGCTGCTTGGTCACCCACAAGCCGATATCGGTGGAGCCTGCCAGCAGACACGCTTGCGGCTTTTCCGCACACAGCGCCACCAGTTCCTCGACGGTGCGCGGCGCGTGGAAGTGCTGGCCGCCATGTTCATACGTAGTCAGGCTGCTACGCTGCAGCGCCTGCAATTGCACTCGCAACGCATCGCGGTCGAACGTCACATGTGGCAACTCGCCCATGCGTCTGGCGGCATCGATGATGGGCCGGTAGCCCGTGCAGCGGCACAGATTGCCCGACAGGCTGTCGTCGATTTCGCAACGCGTGGGCGTCTCGCCGTTTTTTTTCAGATACATGCCCCACAAGGACATGACAAAGCCGGGGGTGCAAAAACCGCACTGGGAACCGTGGCACTCGACCATCGCCTGTTGCACCGGGTGCAAGGCGCCGTCGGGTTGCTGCAAGTCTTCCACGGAAAACAGGGCCTTGCCATCGAGGGTGGGCGTGAGCTGGATGCAGGCGTTGACAGCCTTCATCTCGACCTGGCCATCGACCAGGCTGCCAATGACCACCGTGCAGGCGCCGCAATCGCCCTCGGCGCAGCCTTCCTTGGTGCCCGTGCAATGCAAATCCTCGCGCAGGTGCTGCAACACAGTCTGCGTAAGGGCGGCGTCACGTACTTCCTGTACGGCACCACGATAGTAAAAGCGGATAGGTTCTGACATGCTGGCCTCGGTATAGTCCCAGTATAGGAGATTAACACCGGCATATGAGACAACTATATGCAAAGACTGATTTTACTTATCATCTTATCTCAATAGAACTCAGTCCTGGAATGGATGCGTCGCATGCCAATGTTCGGCGATATCGATGCGGCGCGTGATCCATACCTGCTCATGGCCCTGCACATAGTCGAGGAAGCGCGCCAGCGCCGCGGCCCGTCCAGGCCGTCCCACCAGGCGGCAATGCAAGCCCACCGACAGCATCTTCGGCTGATTCAAGCCGTTCGGATCGCCTTCAGCGTACAGCACATCAAAGGCATCCTTCAGATAGTCAAAAAACTGCGTGCCCGAATTAAAGCCTTGCATGGCGGCAAAGCGCATATCGTTCGTATCCAGGGTATAGGGCACGATCAGTTGCGGCTGCACGGCCGGCATGCCGGCGGCATCCGTGTACGCCACCTTGTCCCAGAATGGCAGGTCGTCTCCGTAATAATCAGCGTCATAGCGGAAACCGCCATGCTCGACCACCAGTTTGCGCGTATTCGGCGAATCGCGCCCGGTATACCAGCCTTGCGGGGCGGAACCCGTCAATTCGCGAATGATCTGTACAGCTTCGCGCATGTGTTCGCGTTCCGTCGCCTCGTCCATGTTTTGGTAGGAAATCCAGCGCAAGCCATGGCAGGCGATTTCATGCCCCAATTGCTGGAAGGCGGCCACCGCCTCCGGATTGCGTTTCAAGGCCATCGATACGCCGAAGACCGTCAGCGGCAGGCGCCGCTCCTCGAACATGCGCAGCAAGCGCCACAGCCCGGCGCGCGAACCGTATTCATAAATCGACTCCATGCTCAGGTGGCGCGCGGGAAAGGCGGCCGCACCGATCATCTCCGATAAAAACGTTTCCGATGCGGGATCGCCATGCAACACGCTGTTTTCCGCCCCCTCCTCGTAATTGAGGACGAATTGCAGCGCGATGCGCGCCTTGCCCGGCCATTGCGGATGGGGTGGCGTGCGGCCATAGCCGATCAAGTCGCGTGGATAATCTTCGTAATTGTTCATGCGGAAGCGCGCCTATAGGAGGACAATGTTGGCTATATGCCCAATCATATAGCCAGGCGCAGTCACCGGTATATGATTTGCACGATAAGCACATTCACTCACCCTATATACAGGATAGCAAATGGGAAAACTCAGCACGCATGTACTCGATATCGCCCACGGCAGGCCCGGAGCCGGCGTCAAGGTTGCCCTGTTTTCAGTCGCGCCGGAAGGAAAAGTACTATTGAAGATGGATATGACGAACAGCGACGGCCGTTGCAGCACGCCATTGCTGGAGGGCGAGAGCATGAAAGCGGGCCAATATGAGCTGGTGTTCAATGCTGGCGACTATTTCGCCGCCCAAGGGGTGGAACTGCCCTCGCCCCGCTTCATCGATCTGGTGACGCTGGCCTTCGGTATTGCGCATACGGATGAAAATTATCACGTGCCGCTGGTGGTGTCGCCCTGGTCGTATTCTACTTACCGCGGTAGCTGATGCCACGAGGCCAACAATGTTGTCGGATTACGCCACGCTAATCCGACCTACCGGACTTTACATGACCGTAGGTCGGCTTAGCGCGCAGCGCGTAAGCCGACACCACCCGCGGCGTATCAAACCG
>NZ_JABXFH010000052.1:0-40239 GCF_013372745.1 Janthinobacterium sp. BJB401
TAGCCGGCCGTGGGCGGGGTGGTGTTCACAAAAACCAGCCCCCCCCCCCCCCGGCGGGGGGGGGGGGGGGGGCCTGGCGGGCCCGGGGGGGGGCGGGGGCGCCAGGCCAGCCAGCAACTGATGGGCACGATCAAGAAACCGTGCGCGAAGGTTTGCGAGCGGGACCACAGTTCCAGCATCGACCAGAAGGTGGCGTGGTACAGCAGCACGATGGCAGCCAGGGCCAGCAGCAAGAGCAGCAGGGCTTGCTGCTGGCCCTGGGCGTGCCCGTGCCGCCAGACGGCCGCGTCCGGCAAGCGGGCCACCGGGTCGAGTTGCACGCTCATGTGGATGGCTCCCTCACGGGCAGCAAAGGCGCGCTGGCGCCGCTGGCAGCCGCATCGGTATCGGCATCCGTCTCGGCAGGCAGGCCCAGCATGGCGCCCAGGCCCCGCAGATTGCGTTCCCAGTTGTAATCCTGCAAGACCAGCTGGCGCGCCGCGGTGCCCATGGCCGCGCCGCTCCCTTCGGCTGCGCCGCCCTGGGCATGGCGCAGCACGCGCGCCGCATGGTGGATGAATTCGACGTCGTCGCGCGCCAGCAGCAGTTCCAGGCCTGGCTGAGCGGCGATGCCTTCGAGCGCCTGCGGCGTGGCCAGCACGACCTTGCCCATCGCCATCGCTTCAAGTACCTTGTTTTGCACGCCGCGGGCGATGCGCAGGGGCGCCACGACCAGCGCCGCGCCGGCCAGGTAGGGCCGGATGTCGGGCACCTTGCCCGTCACCACCACGCCAGCTATCCTTGCCAGCGCCGTCACGGCGGGCACGGGCGCGCTGCCGACGATATAAAACTGTAACTGGGGAAACTGGCGCCGCAAGGCGGGCCAGACGTGGCGCACGAACCATTGCACGGCGTCGATGTTCGGCCAGTAATCCATGGCGCCCGTAAATACCAGCGCCTGCACGCCGGTCGGATAGACGGGGGGCTGGGCTGGCAGGGGCGTGAAATACGCCGTGTCGACGCCGTTGTTGAAGTATCCCGTCTTGCGCCGCGCCATCGGGGCGCATTGGCGGAACAGGGCCGCTTCGGCCGGCGAGACGAAGCTGGCAGCCGTGAACTGCTGGGCGATATGGCGCTCGTACTGCAGCAGCATGTGCGCTTCGTGCCGGTACAGCTGCGACATGGGCCAGGGTTTGTTGTCGCCGTACTGGCGCCATTTGTCGGAATCGACGTCGACGAAATCGATCACGCGGTGCAGGGCACGGCCCGCGCTGCCGTCGATGTATTGCGCCATGG
Organism: Janthinobacterium sp. BJB401; assembly: GCF_013372745.1. NCBI lineage: Bacteria > Pseudomonadati > Pseudomonadota > Betaproteobacteria > Burkholderiales > Oxalobacteraceae > Janthinobacterium > Janthinobacterium sp. BJB401. The sequence goes on from NZ_JABXFH010000052.1 coordinate 1,276, forward strand.
GGCCGGAAAAGGCCAGCGCGTGGCGCACCTTGCCGCAGGACAGCAAGCCGTCGACCCATTGCAGCAGGCCATCATCGCGGTAGTACTGCACGCTCATGGCCTGGCGCGACAGCAGCGCCTGCATGGCGCGCCAGCGGGCCGCGCCGCGCCGCAAGCCGATGAAGCGCGTGCTGGCGCACAGGGCGGCCACGGTTTTCGCGTGCTGCCAGTCGTCGTCATCGTCGATGAAGCAGCCCAGGTGCACGCGGAAATGCCGGCTCAGGTATTGCAGCATATGCCATGAGCGTATCTTGTCGCCCTTGTTGGGCGGATACGGCAGGCGGTGGGCAAGGAATAGCAGTTCACGCATGGTGGGTCCCGTCGCTTAGCCCAGCTGCCGCACGATGTGCGGCCCCAGCAGGTTGGCCAGCGGCAGCGGCAGGCGGCGCCAGGCGCGGATGAACAGCGCATATTTCGGATTCAGTGGGTTGACTTCCGGCAAGGCCTTGGCGCGCACGAGCTGGTAGGCGTAGGGCAGCGGCTGCGGCGCAAAGCCCCAGTTCTTCTTGAAGTCGTATGCCCCGGTCCCCAGCTTGCTGCGGCCGAAATCGAACAGGCGGTAGCCGCGCGCGCAGGCGCGGCGCATCGCTTCCCAGTACATGAAGTCGTTGGCGCCCGTGCTGCGCGCCAGCACGCTGCCGCCGCCGTAATATGGCAATACTTCATCGCGGAAATAGAACAGCAGCACGCTCGCTTGCGCCTGCTGGCCGTGGTAGACGGTGAGGATTTGGCAGGCGTCGCCAAACACCGTGCGCAGCAGGGCAAAATGGCGGCGCGCGAAGACGGGCGTGCCCAGCCGGTGCACACTGGCCGCGTAAATCGGGTAGAAACGGTTGAGGTCATAGTCGATGGCGCTGTGCAGGCCGCCCGCGATGGCCTTGCGCACGACGGCGCGCTGCTTGCGGGGAATGGCCAGCAGGTTCTGCTCGGCATCGGGCAGCAAGGACCGGCGGAAGGTCGCGTACAGGGGTTTGTGCAGCCAGGAAGGGTCTGTACTTTCTGGCACTTCGTGCCAGCGGTATTCCAGGTGCCCCACGCCGAGGCGCCGCGCCAGCGCCAGTGCCGCGCCATCGAGGGCCAGTCGCACGGCCGCGCTGCCGCCGGCGATGCCGCCGTACACGCAAAAGGGCAGCGAGACGAGGGCGGAGCCGAACAGGCGGCTGCGCAGATGGGCCAGCGGCAGCACACCGGCGATGCGCCCGTCCTGTTCCGCGTACAAAAAATAACTGTCGTGCTTGAAACCTTGCTCCATGATGGTTTGCCAGCCGGCGCGGTGAAAGAAGGTCGCTTCCGGGCATGTGTCGACAAAGGCATCCCAGCGCGCATGCTCGTGCCCCTGCAGCGACCGCACGGCGATGGCGGCGCGGGACTGTAGCGGGTCGGGAACAAGGCTGGCCTCGTGCATTATGTGCTTTCAAGAAAGATACGGTCCATGCGGTCCCATGAGAAATCGCGAGTCAGGCGCCCCAGCCGCGCTTCCATGCGCCCCAGGTTCAGGTAGTGGCGAAAGCGCGTCCTGGCACTCAGGCCCGTCGGACGCGGCTGGCCGGGATCGAGTTCCCAAGGATGAAAATAGAATATGCCAGCTTGCCCGTCGCGCGAATTGATGCGTCGCAAAAGCCAGCGCGACAGTGCATACGGCATCAACCTGAAATAACCGCCGCCGCCGGCCGGCAGGTTGCGCCCGCGCAAGCGTACTGTGCTGACGGGCAATTCCAGCATGCCGTGCGCCCCCCGTGGCCGCCAGGCGAAGCGGGGGGAATCCGGCATGCCGTAGTGGTCGTGGCGGATCGGATAGATGCTGGAACTGTAGCGGTAGCCCGCTTCCTGCAGCACGTCGAAAGCCCACAGGTTGGCCGCGCCGATGGAAAAGCTGGGCGCCCGGTAGCCGTGCACGGCCAGCCCCGTCAATTGTTCCAGGATCGTCTTGCTGCGGCGCACATCGTCGGCGAACTGCGCGGCCGACTGGTCGCAGGCCCGCAGGTGCGCATAGCCGTGGCTGGCCACTTCGTGCCCGGCGGCCGCCACGCGGCGCAGCATGGCGGGATAGCGCTCGGCGATCCAGCCCAGGGTGAAAAAGGTGGCGTGGATGCGGCGCGTTTCCAGCAGCAGCAGGATGCGCTCGATGTTCGCCTCGACCCGGCATTCCAGGCGGGGCCAGTCGGCGCGCGCGATGTGCGGCGCGAAAGCGGACACCTGGAAGTAATCTTCCACGTCGATGGTGAGCGCGTTGCGCAGTATCAGCGGCGGCGTCATGGCGCGTCCCGGCGCGCCGCCAGCCAGGGCGCGATGACAGCGGCGATGCGCGTGGCCGCGTGGCCATCCCACAGCGGCGGAAGGCGGCCGCGCTTGCCGCCCGTGTCGAGGATGCCCCGTGCCAGCGCGAGAATGGTTGCCGGCTGCGTGCCGGCCAGGGTATTCGTACCGTCGCTGACGGTGACGGGACGCTCCGTACTGGCGCGCAAGGTCAGGCAAGGCACGCCCAGGGCCGTGCTTTCTTCCTGGATGCCGCCCGAATCCGTCAGCACCAGGCGCGCCTCTTGCATCAGGCCCAGCATTTCCAGGTAGCCCAGCGGCGGCAGGCGGACGATGGCATGCCGCGCCAGCAGCGGTTCCAGGCCCGCCAGACGCAGGCCTGCCAGGGTGCGCGGGTGGATGGGAAACAGCAGCGGCAGTTGCTGCGACAATTCTCCCAGCGCCCCCAGCAGCGCTTCGAGCTGCGCCGGGTCGTCCACGTTCGACGGCCGGTGCAAGGTCAAGAGTCCATACGCGGGCGGGCAGGCGTGGCCGTGGGTGCGCAGGGTGGCGGCGGGCGTTATCGCGCGCGGCAGCTGCTGCCGCAGGCTGTCGATCATGACGTTGCCCGTGAAATGGATGCGTTCGGGGGCGATGCCTTCGCGCAGCAGGTGGGCGCGCGCGCCTTCCTCGCTGGTCAGCAGCAGGCTGGATAACTGGTCGGTGAGCACGCGGTTGATTTCTTCGGGCATGTGCCGGTCGCCGCTGCGAAGGCCCGCCTCGACGTGGATCACGGGAATGTCACGCTTGGCCGCCACCAGCGCGCAAGCCAGCGTGGAATTGACGTCGCCCACGACCAGCACGGCATCGGGCGCCAGCGGCGGCTGCGCGTCGAGCACGGCGTCGAAGCGGCGCATGATCTCGGCCGTCTGCTGCGCATGGTTGCCGGAGCCGACATCGAGGCAAATGTCGGGCGGGCGCAGGTCCAGGTCCGCAAACAGCTGGCCATTCATGGCCGTGTCGTAGTGCTGGCCCGTATGCAGCAAGGTCACGCGCACGGTGGGCGCCTGGCGGGCCAGGGCGGCCAGGATGGGCGCCATCTTCATCAGGTTGGGGCGCGCGGCCACCACGCACAGCAGGTGCGCCGGCGCGGCGCGCGCAAGAGTAGGGTCGGACATTGCGGCCTCCTTAGAATTGCATGGTGAGCGTGGCGCTGACGCCGTTTTCGCGGTAGTCGCCGCCGCGGTTGCTGGCGTGCCGTGTATGCCGCACGTCGATGCTGGCCGTCATGTTCTGCTGCAGGATGCGCGTGTAGCCGGCCGTCACGGTGATGTTGTTGTCGTGCCGGGGCACGCTCAGCGAGCGCACGCTGGCGTAGCCGGCATTGGCGTTCAGGCTGGTGCGCGAACTGGCTTTCCAGCTCCAGCCCAGGTTGCCGCTCATCTGGCGCGTGCGGTCTTCGCTGCCAAATTCCACGCCGGGCAGCAAGCCGCTGTCGATGCCGCTGGCCGTTTGCGCCGTGCGGTCGACGGCCGTGATGCCGGCGATCATCGTGCTTTTCGCCGTGGCGCGCGCCATCGTCAGCTTCAGCTGTTTTTGCAGGAAATAGCGGTGGCTGAAGTAATTGATGGCGCCCCGTTCCGGCCCCAGGCTGTTGGCGTAGCGCAGGAAGGCATCGATGCGCAGGCGCCGGTCGCGCGCATTGGGAAAGATGCCGCGCCACAATTGATCGAGCAACTGGCCCGCGTCGCGGTCGCCCAGGCGCGAAAATTGCGTCGGCAGGGTGGTGATGTTTTCGCTGTAATTGAGTTGCCAGTTGGTATGGCGCTGCAGGAACGTGGCGTCCAGGCTGTAGGTGTTGCCAAAAAAGCGCCTGCCCGTGCTGAAGGCCACGCTGGTGCGCGGCGACGGCGTCCACACGCCGCCCAGCGACCAGAAGCGGCCGGCCGGCGCCTTGCCGCTGGCCGATACATAGCCTTCCTTTTCCGTGCCGCCGCTGGCCGTGGCCGCCCATTTGCTGCTGAACGGATAGCGCAGGCCCACGCTGCTGCGCTGCATGCGCATGGGCGCCAGCTTGCTGTCCTGCGTGCGGCGCACGTCGTGGCTGGCGTTCCAGGTCCAGCCCTTGCCGCGCGGCTCGCCGCTGAGCAGCAATTCCATTTCATCGCTGTGTACGGACAGCAGTGCGCCGCCGCTGTCGACCGTGTTGCGCGTGTAGCGCAGCTCGGTCGTGGCCAGGCCGCGGAAACGGTGCCGCAAATAGGGGCTGATGCCGGTGGTGCGCACGGTGCTGGCGTTGTCCGTATCGGGCAGGTCGTCGATCAATTGCGGGCCGAACGGCGAGATGTTGCGCCGGCTCACGCTGGCGTCCGCATCGATGAAGAACCAGTCCTTGACCAGCTCGGCGTCGGCCGAGGCGCCCAGTTCGTGGTGCTCGGTATCGGCGCGCTGGCCGGACAGGTATTTGTGCCAGCTGTAATCGAGGTGCACGCGCAGGCGGGGGCCCGTGCCGATGAGGGCGATGGCGGGCGCGATTTCCGTGATGAAGTCCGATTGCGCCTTGCCGGGCGGCGCGCGCAAGGCATTGTCCGTATAGCTTTCGCGCAGGCGCAGCGACGGCTGCACCAGCCAGTCGACGGCGCCGGCCGGCAGGGGCAGCAGCAGAGATAGCAACGGCAGCAACGGCAGCAGCGGCGACGGCGTTAGCGAAACCCGGCGGCTAATCGTAATGGCCATAGCCGTAGTAGTCGTTGCCGGGGAACGATTTGGTCTTGTTGTAGATCAAATGTATGTGTTCGCACGACTCGATCTGCCGCAGCGCTTCCTTGACGGCGTGCTGCGTCGTCGTTTCCGCCTCGACCACCATGACGACTTGTCCCATCTGCCCGACCAGCGCGTGCGCTTCGCTGGTGATCAGGAGGGGCGGCGAATCGAAGACGACGATGCGGTCGCCATAGCGGCTGGCAATTTCTGCCAGCAGCCGGCTCATGGCCCGGCTGGCCAGCAATTCCGTCGCGTGCTTGTTGCTGCGCCCGGCCGGCAGGATGCTCAGGTTGGCCACATTGGTTTTCAGGATCACGTCGGCCATGGCCAGTTGCGGGTCGAGCAGGATATCCATCAGTCCCGGCTCGGGCGGCAGGCCCAGCACTTTCAGCACGGACGGGCGCGCCACGTCCGCATCGACCAGCAGTACCGTGATATCCATTTCCATGGCGATGCTCATGGCCAGGTTGATGGCGCAATACGTCTTGCCTTCGCCCGGCATGGCGCTGGTGACGACGATCAGGTTGCCGTGGCGAATGGCCTCGGCGCCGCTGGCGCGCGCCTGGCGCAGCAGCGGGCGCTTGATGATGCGAAAATCCTCGGCCACCGCGCTGCGCCCGCCGTCGTGCGTGAGCATGCCTTGCTCGGCCAGCCGGTCCAGGTTCAGGGGGCGGTAGCGGGGCGACCGGGCCGCGTCCGCGCCCTGCGTACCGTTCACCGTATAGGGCACGCCGGCCTCGGCCACGCCGAGGGTGGTGGGTTCCTGCTTGCCGCTGTCCTTGCTGGTCATCATCGCTCCTTGGGATCTAGAATTTCAGCAGCGCGGCCGTCATGACCCCGCCGTACAGCACGAACAGGCTGCCCAGGCAGGCGCCGAAGCCATAGCGGGCGCGGCGGCGGCGTACTTGCTGCAGCGGCGTCCAGTTCATCGATACCGTGCCCAGCACGTTCAAGCCCGTGGCGTCGCGCAGCTCGGAAGGACTGAGGAAGGTGGGGCGCACCTGGCTGATCAGGAGGGCCGTGGCGACGCCGGCAATCAGGGCCGCGCCCAGCGCCGCGGAAAACAGCAGCGGGCGGTTCGGGCCGACGGGCGCATATTGCACCGTGGGCGGGTCGATGATCTTGAAGGCCATCATGTCCGTGGTGGAACTGAGTTCGCCCGACAGCTTGGCCGCTTCGCGCCGGCCGATCAGCTTTTCATAGTTTTCCTTGTTGATGATGTAGTCGCGGTTGAGCTGCGCCAGCTGCGATTCCACCTCGGGCACGGCATTGCTCTGCGCCAGCAGGCGCTCGTTGCGCGCGTTGTATTCCTGCACGCGGGCGCGGATGGCGGCCACCTTGGCGTCCGCGTCCGTCAACGCTACCTTCAGTTGCTGCAGCATGGGGCTGTAGTTCTTGCCCGGATCGCCGGCCGCCGTTTTCAGCTTGCTTTCCTCGATCTTGCGTTCTTCCAGCTGGGCCACCAGGCGTTTCGAGGCGATGATGTCGGGATGCAATTCCGTAAATTGCATGCGCAGGCTGTCGAGGTTCTTGTTGATCGACGCGATGCGCTCGTCGAGTTCGGGGTTCGTGATGGCCGCCGCGTTCGGTTCCAGGTCGAGCACCGGCTCGTCGCCTTCGATCTGGCTCAGGATGGCCTTGCGCGCCTGTTCCGCCTCGACCAGCTCCAGCTTGGCATTGTTCAGGCTATCGGACGACATCAGCAGCTGGCTGCCATAGTCGATGCCCTGGCGCGGCAGCAGCAGGTTGTTGCGGATCTTGAATTCCTTCACCAGGTTTTCCGCCGCGCTCAGCTTGTCCTCGTAATTCTTGATCTGCTCGTCGATGAATTGCACCGCCTTTTGCGAATCGCCTTTCTTGCCCTGGAAACTGCCTTCGACAAAGATGGTCAGCAGGCTTTGCACGACGTCGCGCACGAGCTTGGGGTCGCGCCCGCTGTAGCTGATGGTGTAAATGTCGTAGGCGTTGGTGCCGGTGATCTTGATGCGGCTCATCAGCTCGTCCAGCTGGGCCTCGTGCTCGCGCACGGTCTTCGAACCCAGGTCGAGGTCGACCATGCGCATCACCCGCTCGACGTTCGGGCGGCTGAGCAGGGTGCGGCTCATGATGGCCACCTGCTGTTCCGTGTTCGGTACGCTGGTCATGCCGGCCATCAGCGGCTTGAGGATGGTTTGCGTATCGACAAACACGCGCGCCGACGTCTGGAAGTCGTCGGGCAGGGAGATCACCCGGATGAAGCCGGCGATGGCCACCAGCCACGCCACCACGACCGCGTGCCAGCGGTACTTCCAGATGCCTTTCAGGCTGGACAGCAGTTGCTGTATCAAGTCTTCCATGTCGCTTCCTTCAGGTGACGGTGCGGTGCTGCACGGGAGATGGGCTGGCGGCGCGGACAACAGCGGCATCTTGCAAGAAATACTTGCCTGTTGGGTAAGCAAAGTATAGGGCGGCTGTGGAGCAAGATTTCCCAAGATGATTGCTTCTTGATACGCCTCAAGGTTCTCTTGCCGAGTTTTAATAATCATAGGAAGTTCGCGGCCCAGGCTGGTTCTGCGGGGCCGGCCATGGATGCGCCATCGACTCGAAGAGGCTCCGCATGAATCCGTTTCGCCGTGCATTTATCCGTAACGCGCTGGGCCTGGCCCTTTCTGCCAGCCTGCTGGGCGCCTGCCGCACGTCCCATCCGCTGGCACCGTCCGACGACAGTGCGCCCATGCACGATTACCTGATCGGGCCGGGCGACTCCGTCAACATCATCGTCTGGCGCAACCCGGAAGTGTCGCTGACGGTGGCTGTCCGCCCGGACGGCAAGATCACCACGCCGCTGGTCGAGGATTTACCCGCCAGCGGCAAGACGTCGACCCAGCTGGCGCGCGACATCGAGCAAGCCTTGAGCAAATTCATCCAGCAGCCCGTGGTAACCGTCATCGTCACCAATTTCTCGGGGCCGTATGGCGAGCAGATCCGGGTGATTGGCGAGGCGGCCAAGCCGCAGGCGCTGCCGTACCGGCTGGGCATGTCGCTGATGGACGTGCTCATCGCCGTGGGCGGCATCACGGATTTCGCGGCCGGCAACAAGGCCAGCATCATCCGCATGCGCGAAGGCAACCAGCAGCAGCTGCGGGTTCGCCTCGATGATTTGCTGAAGGAAGGCGATATTTCCGCGAATGTCATGATGCGGCCGGGCGACGTGCTGCTGATACCGGAAAGCTTTTTTTAACAGCGGCCTCGGCAATATCAAAACAGCACTTATATTTGTCATTTTGTACTTTTCGGCAAATTTCAGCGTGTAATTTTGCTATCTAAAGGTGAAATTCTTCTGTTTTTTTAACTAAAGCTGGGAACTTCTCCAGTTTTTGTCTTGTCACAAGGCATTGGCTTCAGTCCGTCTCAACGGCAGCCGATGAACGTGAGGACAAGATGAGCTTTCAAGATGAACCCATTATTTCCTTCGACACACCAGGCGCCCTGAGTGACCTGGTGGTGGGCGAGGGGCAGATCGACCCGGCCATGGAGCACGAGCTCGACCTGCAGCGCTTTCATATCCGTATGGCCAATTCGCGTGGCCGGCGCGAGGCGGCCAGTTTGCTGATCCGCAAGATGTACGGCTGGCGCGGCTATGCCGTCGATCCCGGCACCGCGCATGCGCTGAATAAAATCACGCTGTTTGCGGAAACGGCCGGCAGCACCGTCGGCACCATGACCCTGTGCCTCGACAATGACGAGACGGGCTTGCCTGCGGATGAAAACTTCCGCGACAAGCTCGACGTCCTGCGCGAGCAGGGCCGCCGCCTGTGCGAACCGTCGCGCCTGGCCATCGACAAGGGTGTGAGCAAGCGCGTGTTTGCGGCGCTGATTCATATCTCTTATATCTATGCCCATAATATTCACGGCTTTACGGATTACGTGATCGAAGTCAACCCGCGCCACGTGGTGTTTTACAAGCGCATGCTGGGCTTCCAGGACTTCGGCGGCGAGCGCGAGTGCACGCGCGTGGGGGCGCCGGCCGTGCTGCTACGGCTGGACCTCGATTACATGGGGGCCCAGATCCGCAAGTACGGTGGCCTGATGGAACAGCATGGGGGGGAACGGTCGTTTTACCCCTTTTTTTTCCCGACATGGGATGAGCCTGGCATTACCGACCGGCTGAGGCAGGGGCGCAACTGAGAAGTCATTTATTTTTCAGCAAGATCGCCTGCATGTGGCTGCCTGGAATCGCGTAAGTGATGCCGCTGGGCGCGCTGATGGCCGTCTCCTTGAGGCCCTTGACGTACACCATGTTGACGATACCGTAGACGAGACCGGTCTCGGGATCGAACAGGGGGCTGCCGCTGCTGCCCGGGTACGCCGTCGCGTCCAGCTGGAACACCGTGTACGGCGCCTTTTGCAACTGCGCCAGGCGGCGCACGTCGAGACGCTGCGCATTTTCGCTGGGCATGACCACGGGCGTGAGCGATGACACGGTGGCGCGGTGCGTGACGTGGTGCAGTCCCAGCAAGGTACCCAGGGGAAATCCTGTAAACGCCATGGCCTGGCCTTCGCGCACCGTGGTCGCGTCGCCCAGCGCCAGGGCGGGCAGAGGCGCGCCCGCCAGGCGCAGCAAGGCCAGGTCGTGTTCCGTGTCCAGCGCCTGAACCTTGGCGGGGCGAAACTGCGCCGCCTCGCCCTGGCCCGTGAGTATGCCGATGACTTCGTTCGGATTGGCGTCGAGCAGTTTCTGGATCACATGGGCGCAGGTCAGCACGCTCAAGCCGTCGCCCGTCACGAAGCCTGTGCCGATGAAGTTCATCGGCGGCGTGCGCGTCTTTTGCAGGCTGCCCACGCCGACGATGGACGGCTTGACGCGCGCGATGGTGTGCGCCAGCGGCGCATCGGCGCGGCAGGGCGCGGCAACCAGGAGCAGAAAAAGGCAGGACAGCAAGGCGGAGAGCAAGGCTTTCATGGCGGTGTACTTTCAACGGGAGGAGATGACACGGGCTGCAGCAGCGCGCACAGCAGCATCAGGTAACACAGCAGGGCGATGCGCGGCACGTCGAGCAGGCTGTCGAACAGGCCGACGACGAGAAAACCCAGCAAGGCGGCGGCGCACGCGAGCGCGCCCGGATCGCCGCGCGCGGCGCGGCGCAGCAGGCGCTGGCCAGCTGCAGCCAGCAAGGCCAGCATGGACAGGGCGCCGCACCAGCCCGTTTCCACCAGCAAGTGCAAGGCCATGCTTTTGATATGCCACGGCAAGTGGTGGTGGTCGCTGCTGAAAAACCAGTAATTGTTGGCCTGGGTAAAGCGCCCATTGGCGATCAGCTCCTCGCCACCCGGTGCGCGCAAGCTCAGATTATCGACTTCGAGCACGGACGAGGTGGCCGTGCCGCTGGCCGCCAGTTCCAGTTGCACGGGTGGACGCAGCAGCCAGGCCCCCGCGCCCAGCCAGGCGCTGTCGAACGGCACGTCATAATGCTGCCAGGTGCTGGCCTGCGTGCCGGCCGGCGCAGGGCGCAGGCGCAACGGAACGTTCACGCAGCCTTGCGCATACAGCAATTGCCGCTGGCACAGGCGCACCAGCAGCACGGGCATGGGGCCGGTCCGGCGCACATCGAGCGCCAGGGTGTAGCGCGTGGCAGGCTGCACGGGCAGGCGTTGCAGCAGCCGCAGCAGTTCGCCATAGCCGGCGCTGTAGCCGGGACTGGCCAGGCGCACATACCTGTTGCGGGGATTGTCCAGATTGCCGCCTTCCTCGGCATACGCGATGCTGGCCGGCACCTCGCGCTGCGGATTGTGCCAGTAATACGTGGCGGGAAAACTGCCGAACCCCATGCCGAACAGACGGTCGCCCCAGTCGGACGGCTGCATGGCCAGCACTTGCCGCCAGTGGCGCAAGCGGCCTTGCATGTCGAAGGCGGTGGTGGAGAAACGTTCTGTGGCGTAATAGCTGGCCGAGACGGGTATGGCCAGCAGCAGCAGGATGCCGGCTGCGCCCGCGATGCTGAGACTGGCCCGGTCCAGCCGCCACAACGGCGGACGCAAGCGTCCGTTGCACAACATCAGCGTGGCCAGCCCCACGACGAGGCCGGCCGGCAGCAGGGCCGGCGGTCCGGCCCAGTGCCAGCCTATCCAGGCGAGGTTGCATGCCAGCATGGTCCACGCCATCATCGCCAGGCCCAGCCTGGCCGGCCCTTTGCCGCCGGGCCACAATGCGCCCGCCAGCAGCGCGGCCGCCAGCAAAAACAGGAAATACGGGCCTTTCAGCCAGCCGGCCGTTTGCTGGCCGGCCCCTTCCGGCCACCAGGCGGCCAGCAAGCCCTGCAGGCACAGCGCGCACAACAGGCTGGCCGGCGCCAGACGCCACGGCAAGGGCCGCGCCGCCAGCACGAAACTGGCCGCAAGCAGGACGACGGCGGCCAACAAGCCCCGGTAGCCGGCCAGGCTGAACATGTACACGAGCAGGACCGTGCCCAGACCGGCCAGCAGCAGCCTCAGCAAGATTTTGCGCACGGGCGGCTGGCCCGGTGGGTACCGCGCGGCACCGGGCGCCGTCCGCAGGGTTTGCCAGAATGCCAGCAGCATGGCTGCGGCCAGGGCCGCGTACAAGCCCCGCGAAAAGGTGGTGAATGCCGCGTGCAGGGCCAGGCCCAGCAGCAGCAAGGCCAGCGCCGCCTGCCAGCGGCTGCGCGCGCGCGCCAGCCACAGGCCCGCAAACGGCAGGCTCAACGCCAGGTAGCCGTCCAGCGCGGCGCCGCCCGTGTGCATGGCGGAAAACGGCGCCGTGATGCGGTAGTCGCTGGACAAATTCGACAGGCCTGGAAACACGGCCCGTTCCCACAGGGCGAACAGCGACACCATGGCCAGTCCGGCCAGCATGCCCGGCAGCGCATAGCGGCGCAAGGCGGGAGGATCCGCGTCGCGCAGCAGCAGCGGCAGCAGCAGCATGCTCCAGGCCCAGGCCTTGCCCAGCCGCAAGCTGTTGTAGGGGCTCAGATAGTTATCCCAGGTATTCAAGTCGAGGTGGGGCAGTGGCAGGACGCCGCGCAGCAGCGCCACCAGCCAGGCCAGGCTGCACAGCAGCAAACAGACGCGGGCGGCGGGCGACAGCCGCGCCGCTGGGCCTTGGGCCGGCCCGCCCAGGCGCCAGTAGCCGCAGGCCACCGTCAGCAACAGCAGCAGATCGATTTCTTCCAGGAAGAACCAGCCCGTCCAAGGCGCCAGGTCCAGCACGGGCAGCAGGGCGGGCACGCAGAACAGCCAGCTGGCGGGACGCCAGCACAGCAGCAGAAAATACGCGGGTAGCAGGATGGCAAACAGCAGACCGGGCCAGCCGTGGCCCAGCGGATAGTGGCGCAAGGCCAGCACGCAGGCCGCGCCCGCCAGCAGGGCCAGCGGCCGCGCCGCCACGCCGGGCATGGCCGCGTGGACAGCCATGGCCTACAGCTGGGTCAGCAGGGCTTGCGCTGCGGCCCGCTGCGGAAAGTCCTTGTTGGCGGCAAGCAATTGTTCCAGCTGCTTGCGCGCGCCGCCCTTGTCGCCCGATTTCGCCAGCGCCGCGCCCAGGTGGTACGCCACTTCGGGCGACTTCGGCGCCAGCGTCGCCGCCTTGCGCAGCAGGGCCGTGGCGCGCTTGACGTCACCTTGCTCCAGCACGATCCAGCCCAGGGTGTCGAGCACGGCGGGATTGTCGGGTGCCAGCTTCAGCGCCTGCTCGGCCGTGGCCTGCGCGCGCGGATCTTTTTCCTGCTGATACGCCCAGGCCAGGTCGTTCAAGGCCACCACATTGGCTCCATCCTTGGCGACGACGTACTGGAAGTGCTCGATGGCGGCGCGGTATTGCTTTGCCGCCAGCCGGGTGCCCGCCAGGTAGGTGCGGGTCGGCAAGTCTTCCGGATGCGCCTTCAGCCAGGTGGCCATGCTCGCCTCGGCTTCGCGTTCTTGCCCGGACGCCTGCAAGGCGCGGTACAGCTGCACCTGCAAGGGGCCGATGGGGCTGATGCCGAGGGCGTGCTGGTACAGCTTGACGGCTTGCTGCGGCAGCTTTTGCTCCATCAGCACGTCGCCCTCGAGCTTGTAGCCGGCCGCCAGCTTCGGCTGCTGCTCCTGCACTTGCCGCGCCACGGCCAGCGCCTCGCGCTGCCGGTTCAGGGTCAGCAGCATCGCCACTTCCACCACGCGCGCTTCGAGCAGGGCCGGGTCAAGCGCCTGCGCCCGCTTGACGGCTTGCAGCGCATTGTGATGGTCGCCCAGCGCCAGGTGCAGGCTGGCGATGCGCATCTGCAGGGGCGCGGACGTGGTTTGTATGCTGGCCAGCTTGTTGTAGCTGTCGAGCGCGGCTGGCGCCAGGCCGGCGCTGTATTCCACCTGGGCGCGCAGGGCCAGCGCATCGGCGTCGCCCGGATGGCCCGTTTGCAAGGTGCGCGCCAGTTCCAGCGCCTTGTCGGACGCGCCCGTCTTCAGGTAAAAGTTACTCAGCAGCAGGGCCGGCGCGACGGCGTCGGGATTGTCGCGGTGGGCCCGCTCGAGCCAGCGCCGCGCCTCGTCCGTCTTGCCTTGCGACGCGGCCAGCTTGGCCAGCGCCGCGCACAGGTCGGCATTCTTCGGCGCTTTTGCCAGCGCCCGCTCGAAGCGCTGCCTGGCCTGTTCCGGCTTTTTCTCGGCCAGGTCGATCTGCGCCAGGTTGTTCAGCGCGGGTAAATAGATAGGGTCCATGCCCAAGGCTTGCTCGAAGCTGGCGCGCGCGGCCGGTAAATCGCGCAAGGCCAGGTAGACGCCGCCTTTCAGGTTCAGCAGCAAGGGATTCGTGCCTTTCTGCTGTTGCTCCATCATCTTGACGCTGGCCAGGGCCTTGTCGTTCTGCTTGTTGCGTAGCAAGGTCATCACCAGCATGGTGCCTGCTTGCGGCGTGCTCTTGTCGAGCATGCTGGCGCGTTCCAGTTCATTAATGGCGCGGCTGTGCTCGCCCATGCCCAGGCGGCTGATGCCCAGCGCTGCGTGCAGCCTGGCCGTGTCCGGCGCCAGGGTGCTGGCCTGTTCGAAATACGCCGTCGCCTTGTCGTACTGGCGCGCGCGCAGGTGGGCTTCGCCGGCCAGCGACAGCAGTTCCACGTCGTCGGGGAAGGCGGCCAGCATCGGTTGCAGCAAGCCGATGGCCACGTCGGTCTTGTTGCGCATCAATTCGATCGACGCCATCATCTTGACGGCATACAGATGTCTGGGATACACGGCGAGGAAGCGCCGCAGGTAGTTTTCCGCCTGCGGCGGCGAGCCGAGCGCCAGTTGCACGGCGCCGGCCAGCAGGATGGACGGCATGTGATCGGGCGCCGCCTTGAGCACCAGTTGCAAGGCTTGCAAGGCCGCCTTGTTCTTGCCCTGGCGGAAATCGAGCAGCGCCTGGGCTTGCAGCAAGCCCAGGCTGTTGGGCGCCGTCTTGCGCGCCGTGGCCAGCTGGGCCGCCGCTTCCAGGTAGCGGTTTTCCACGATATCGAGGTTGGCCAGGTCGATGTGCGCCTGGGTATTGTCCGGTTTTATCTTGAGAATCTGCATGTAGGCGAGCCGCGCCGCGCCGTTCTTGCCTTGCAGACGCAGCAGGTCGCCCTGCAGGCGCAAGGCGTCGAGGTTGGCGGGCGCGCTTTTCAGGGCTTGCGCCAGCAGCAGCTCGGCCGCCGCCACTTGCTGGTCCAGCGCCGCCAGGCGGGCCAGGCCCAGCAAGGCTTCGACCTGGTCCGGATGGGCTTCGAGCAGGCGCGAGAACAGGGCGCGTGCCTCGTCCCGGCGGCCCAGGGCCAGCAAGGCATCGCCGCGCAGGGCCAGCACGCTAGCGGGCTGCGCCGCATCGTCGGCGATCTCGGCCAGCACCTTGTCGAACTGGCCCAGCATCAGCCAGGCCTTGCCCAGCAGCGGCATCACTTGCTGCGAAGCGAGGCCCAGCGACATTGCCTTGCGCAATTCTTTCTCTGCTGACAGCGCTTCGCCCGTGTCGATATAGATGCTGCCCAGCAGCAAGCGCGCGGCCGCGTTGTCCGGTTCCTTTTGCAGCAGGTTCTTCAACTGGATGATGGCGGCCCGCGCTTCGCCTTTCTGGCGGTACTGCTGCGCGTCGGCCAGCAGGCTTTCGCTGCTCTGCGTGCCGTGGCAAGCCGTCAGGAGGGGGAGCAGCAAAGTACAGCACAGCGCAACGGCGGGCAGGCCAGGGAAAGGGCGGGGCAGGGAACGGGCCATGGAAGTCTCCGGTAGCGGCGTGCATGAGGGATCGGCATGGCCTAGCTTAAAAAGATGGCCGCCGGTCTCCTTGATTGCGCTCAACAAGCTGCCGATTGTCGGCGTGCATGCTGGCCGCTGCCCCGTGTTTCTTGTTCCCGCTCAAGAATCGCCGGATCGGCAACCGTAGAATTTCCAGGACGGCGATGCTCGGGCCGCAACCTTTCGGAGCGCAGACATATGGACAGCAAGGTGGATAGCAAGGGCGGCGTGGTGGCGGTGGTGGGGCTCGGTTATGTGGGCTTGCAGCTGGCCGTGGCGTTTGGCATGCGCCAGCGCACGATCGGCTTTGACTTGTCGGCCCGCAAGGTGGAAAGCTACCGGCGCCACATCGACCCGACGGGCGAAGTCAGCCATGAACAGTTGCTGGCGGCGCAAGGGCTGAGCGTCGGCTGCGACCCGGCCGAGCTGCAACTGGCCGACTTCATCGTCGTGGCCGTGCCCACGCCCGTCGACAGCGCGCACAATCCCGATTTCTCCGCCCTGGCCGGCGCCAGCGCGGCCGTCGGCCGCCACATGCGGCGCGGCGCCATCGTCATCTACGAATCGACCGTGTATCCGGGCGCCACCGAAGAAATCTGTATCCCCATCCTCGAACAGCATTCGGGCCTGCGCTGGAAGGAAGATTTTCATGTGGGCTTTTCACCCGAGCGCATCAACCCCGGCGACCGGGACCATACGCTGCACAGCATCCGCAAGGTGGTCTCGGGCGACGATGCCGCCACCCTGGACCAAGTGGCGGCGTTGTACGAAGGCGTGGTCGAGGCCGGCGTGCACCGGGCATCGAGCATCAAGGTAGCCGAGGCGGCCAAGGTGATCGAAAACACGCAGCGCGACCTGAACATCGCGCTGATGAACGAGCTGGCCATCATCTTCGACCGCATCGGCATCGACACGCTGGAAGTGCTGCAGGCGGCGGGCACGAAATGGAATTTCCTGCCGTTCCGTCCCGGTTTGGTGGGCGGCCACTGCATCGGCGTCGACCCATACTATTTGACGCACAAGGCGGAAATGCTCGGCTACCACCCGCACGTGATCCTGGCCGGGCGCCGCATCAACGACGGCATGGCCAAGTTCGTGGCGGAAAAGACCATCAAGGAAATGGTGCGCGCAGGCTTCAAATTGAAAGGGGCGCACGTGAACGTGCTGGGCCTGACTTTCAAGGAAAATTGCCCCGACCTGCGCAACTCGAAAGTGGTCGACATGATTCACGAGCTGCAATCGTATGGCGTGCAGGTGCACGTGCACGACCCCGTCGCCGATGGCCGCGAAGCGCTGGAAGAATACGGCTTGACCCTGGAAAGCTGGGAACAGCTGCCGCGGGCCGAGGCCATCATTAGCGCCGTCTCGCACCAGGCCCTGCTGGCCCGCCCGCTGGCGGACTTCCAGGCCAAGGTGCTGGAAAACGGTTGCTTCATCGACATCAAATCGCATTTCGACCCCCGTCCGCTCGAGGACGGCGGCTTGCACGTGTGGCGGCTGTGATGGCGGCCGATGCTTTCGATCGGGCGGCAAGCGCGGCGCAAGGCGCCCCCGCTGGCGCCCCGGCTGCCGGCGCCTACGCGCTGGCCTGCGCACAATTGACCAGGGAGCCACGGCGCTGGCTGGTGACGGGCGTGGCCGGCTTCATCGGTTCGCACCTGCTGGAAACCTTGCTGAAGCTGGGACAGGAAGTGCGCGGCCTCGACAATTTCATGACGGGCCACCGCCACAACCTGGAGCAAGTGCGCGCCAGCGTGGGAGAAGATGCATGGCGGCGTTTCACCTTCGTCGAAGGCGACATCCGCGACCCGCAGGCGTGCGCGCGCGCGTGCGGCGTGCCGGCGCAGGCTGGCAGCGCCGATGGCAGCGAGGCAGACGGCGAGCCGGAAGGTGAAATAGATGAGGCAGATGGCGCCAGCGACGGCAGGGGCAGCAGCTTGGGCAAGCGCGGCCGTGCCAGTGCGGGCGACTCCGTCACCGCTGGCGTCGCCGTCGATTATGTGCTGCACCAGGCGGCGCTCGGTTCCGTCTCGCGTTCGCTGGAAGACCCGCTGCTGTGCCACGCCGTCAATGTCAGCGGTTTCTTGAACATGCTGGCCGCCGCCCGGGACGCGGGCGTGCAGCGCTTCGTGTATGCGGCCTCGAGCGCCACGTATGGCGACCATCCGGCCTTGCCGAAAGTGGAGCAGCACATCGGCGCGCCCCTGTCGCCGTATGCCTTGAGCAAATATGTCAACGAGCTGTATGCGCAGGTGTACGCGCGCTGCTACGCCATGCAGACGGTGGGACTGCGCTATTTCAATGTCTTCGGCCCGCGCCAGGACCCGCTGGGCGCCTACGCGGCCGTCATTCCCCGCTGGATCGCCGCCATGCTGGACAAGCAGGCCGTGCACATCCATGGCGATGGCGCCACCAGCCGCGACTTCTGCTTCGTGCACAATGCCGTGCAAGCGAATATCCTCGCCGCCACGCGCGCCGACCCGGCGGCCGTCAACCAGGTCTACAACGTGGCCGTCAACGCCCGCACCAGCCTGACGCAGCTGCACGCCACCATGCAGCAGATGCTGCTTGCCGCCCGTCCACAGCACGTGCCGCTGGCGCCACACTATGGGGAGTTCCGCGCCGGCGACGTGCGCCATTCGCAGGCGGACATCGCCAAGGCGGCCCACTTGCTCGGTTATGCCCCCACACACGACCTGGCGCAAGGCTTGCGTCACACCATCGCCTGGTATGTGGCGCAGGCGGGCCGGGCTTGAGGGCCGGGCCGGCCAGGCGTGAGGCACATACCCGCCGGTCAGTTGGCCAGCAGTGAGGCACATGCCGTCCGGCCAGTTGGCTCGCGTGAGAAACAGGCAGCCCAGGCCGAGGGACATGCTGGCCGGACACGCTGGCCGTGCGTCAGCGTTCAATATTGCACGGGCGGCGCTGTCGGCATTGTTGACGTTGCTGACGTTGCTGATGACGCTGCCGGCGCGGGCGGTTCCGGTATGCCCTCGCTCTTGCTGCGCAGAACCCGCGGCGTGCCCCGAAAATCCGCCGTATGCAGGGTGACGGGGCGGCGCCAGATGCGGGCGATGTACGCCAGTACCTGCTCCGCCCGCTCCAGGTCGAGGCCGCGCCCATCGCGCTGGTGATCGTGGCGCAGCACCAGGCTGCCGTCGTCGTTGAGCAGGGTGACGGCGATGCACGGCGCGCCATAGTTGTATTTGGGCGCCAGGATGGCTTCGCGGATGGCCCGCAAGTCGCGGCTGGCCATCCGCGTTTCGCCGTCGCGGCGACTTTCATGCACGAACAGGCCCAGGCGGTCAGCCAGTTCGTCGTCCAGATAGTTGCGGATGAAGCTGCAGTCATCGTCGTCGCGGCAAATCTGGCGTGCCCGGGCCAGTCCTTCGCGCTCGATGATGTGTTCCCACATGCAAAAGCCCAGATGATAGGGGTTGACGGCCAGCGCTTGCTGGTGCTCGCCCGCGTAGGGGCGCACCACGTCAGAGTGCGACTTGATGGCGGACAGATACAGGGCCGGCGGCAGGAAGTCGGCTTCGCGCAGCAGCCGCGCGTGCCAGTACGAAGCCCAGCCTTCGTTCATGATCTGGCAGGCGTACACGGGATAGAAGTAAAACGACTCTTCGCGCACGGCCAGGAAAATGTCGCGCTCCCAGTCAGCCAGCTCCGGCCCATGTTGCGCGATGAACCACAGTAAATCGTATTCGGGCTGCGGCGGCAGGAGCGGGCGCTGCGTCACGCGTGCCCGTGCTGCCTCGTGCGCCGCCAGCGCGGCCGCTTCACCGGGCAGGCGCCGGTAGCGTTGCGTAAAAGGATCGTCTGTTCCGGCCGCGTCTTGCGTGCCGGCCACGCCCGGCGGCCCGGTTCGCGCGGATGGTGCGGATGGAACGGAGTAGGGCAGGCGGTGCAGCTCTGCATGGATGTCCACGTGCTGCTCCAGCGCCAGTGCCGCGTCGAGCACGGCTTCCACCTGCTCTTGCCCGTGGCGTTGCAGCGCCATTTCCAGACGTTGCGCTCGCGCCGCGCTTTGTTCCAGAATGCGCTGGCCCGCCATGGCGCCAAAACGCAGGAACAGGGTGTTGCGGCTGGCGAAATCGGCGTGGCCCAGCACGTGGGCCGTGACAAGGGTGTTTTCCGCCACGGAATTGTGCTCGGCCATGTAGGCATGGCAAGGGTCGCCGGGAAACATGACTTCGAACATATGCGAGTTGCCCATCTTTTGATGCACGAGCTGGTGGATGTAGCGCACGCCGAATGACCAGTGACGCATGCGCACGGGCAATCCATAGATGGCGATCTCGGCCATGAAGCTGTCCGGCACCAGTTCGAACTCGACGGGGGCAAACTCCAGCCCCAGTTCCCGCGCCAGCGCTTCGATGCGCGCCGCATAGCCGTCCAGGCCGGCAGTGTCAGCCTGCGTCATGGCGTTTCCTCCGCATCGGCCGCCTCGTGCTGGAAAAAGGTGCGGATGGCCGCCCAGATATCGTCATTCCTGCTGAGGATGCTGCTGTGCAAGGGCAAGCCGCGCCGTTCCTGCTCGGCAAACAGGCCGTGCATTTCCGTTTCCAGGCTGCGCGGCACACCGGGCACGGTTTCCACATAGCCCATATAGTTGAGCAAGGCGGCCAGTTCACCGAGGGCCAGGCTGGCCGGACCGCGGTCTTCGCTGAAATTCTCGCCATCGGAGGCATAGAACAGGTAGGCGTTGTAGCGGCCCGGCGCGTAGTGTTCCTGCAGCAGTTCGCGGCTCAGGCGGAAGGCGGTGGAAGCCATGGTGCCGCCCATGCCGTTGACCTGGAAGAACTCGGCTTCGGAAAATTCCCAGGCGCGCGTCGTATGGGCGATAAAGCGCGTTTCCACGCGCGCATACCTGCGGCGCAAGCCTTGCAAGGCAAAGAAAAAGAAGGATTTGGCCAGCTTTCGTTCGGCCTGCCCCATGCTGGCCGACACGTCCAGCACGAAAAACACGACGGCATTCGCGCTGGGCCGGGGCTGTTGCAGCACCTGGCGGTAGCGCAAGTCTTCATTGGTGAATGGCACCGGCTGGGCTTGCAAGGCGCGCCGCTTGATCGCTTCCTTGACGGTGCGCCGCCGGTCCAGGCGCGAACGGGCGCCATGGCGGTCCAGGCCGCTACGCACGAGCCGCACGTCGTCGATGGCGCCTAG
The DNA here is from genome assembly GCF_013372745.1 of Janthinobacterium sp. BJB401. NCBI lineage: Bacteria > Pseudomonadati > Pseudomonadota > Betaproteobacteria > Burkholderiales > Oxalobacteraceae > Janthinobacterium > Janthinobacterium sp. BJB401. Next base: position 21,700 of record NZ_JABXFH010000052.1, read on the forward strand.
GTGGCGGGGTTTGAGGTGCGGCAATTCGAAGGCGTCCCACAGCCAGTCGAGTATGTCGTCGATGGGAAACTCGAGCAGCAGGCGCACCGCTCCCTCGCCATCGCCGCCTTCGCCTTGCGTTCCAGCTCCGCCCGTGGCGGCAGGATGGGGGGCGCGCAGGATATCGCCAGGCTGGCCGTCGCCCTGGCCCGCACCCACGCTGTTGCGCGCGGGCGCCAGGCGGAAACGCGCATGTTCGAGCAGGTGCATGGGCACTTGCACCGTGCGCTGCTGCGGCCCGCCGATCAGGTCCGGTGTGGCGATCAGCTCGGGCAAGTGCGCCTGCACGGCGTCGCGCACTTTCTGATTGTGGCGCAGCCAGTCGCGCGCGCCGCGCGAGAACAGCCCGTACCAGGGCCGCGCCAGGGCCGGCGCGGCGGAAGCGGGCGAGGTCGTGGCGGACATGGCTATTCCTGCGCCAGCAAGGTGGTCACGTAGTTGAGCGCTTCGCGCGCGCTATGGGCGTCATAGCCGTATTCGTCGACCAGGCGCTGCTCGACGGCGGAGATTCTGGCCCGCACGTCGTCGTCGGGGCGCTTGGCCGAGCCGACCAGGCGCAGCACGTCGCGCCGCTGTTCGAACAGATATTGCTGGACGGCGTCGTGCAATTGCGCATGGCTGCCCAGGCCAAACGCTTCGCCCCGCTTGAAGGCGCTCATGGCCTTGCGCACCACTTCTTGCCGGAAAGATTGCTTGCCCGAGTCGCTGATGTGGATTTTTTCTTCCACGGCGCGCAGGAAGCGCTCGTCTGGCCGGCGCTCTTCGCTGGTGATGGGGTCGCGGATCTGGCGGTTGTCGAGCATGGCTTCGACTTCATCGAGATATTTGTTCAGCAAGTCTTGCGCTTCCTGTTCGAACGACACGAACAGGGCCTTGTGCACATCGGCCTTGACCCAGCGGTTATAGAAATCCTTGCGTGTGAGCACCAGGTAATCGACCCATTTGCGCTTGCGCCGGGGCTCGATGCGGGCATCGTTTTCGATGCCGTCCTTCAGGGCCAGCAGCACGTCCATGGTCGACAGGCTGTTGCGCTGGGCGGAAATGATGGCGTGCGACAGGGCATTGATGACGAAACGGGGAGATACGCCCGACAGGCCCTCGTCGGGCGATTTGTCGCGTTCGCGCATGCGGCGGATGTCGGCCGGCTGCAAGTCGTCGACGTCTTCATTGGCGTACACGCGCAGTTTCTTGACCAATTCCGCTTCCTTGTCGTCGCCTTCGGGCAGACGGCTGAGGATGGCAAACACGGCCGCCGCATGCAATACGTGCGGATCGAGGTGCACGTCGCGGAAGGCGGGCGCGGCCGCCAGGATCAGCTTGCGGTAAATGCGCGCTTCCTCGCGGTAGTTGAGCGTATAGGGCACTTGCACGATGACCATGCGGTCGAGCAGCGCCTCGTTTTCGCTTTCTTGCAGAAATTTGCGAAATTCGGCCAGGTTCGTGTGCGCGAGGATGGTTTCGTCGAGGTAAATCAGGGGAAAGCGCGAGACCTTGACATTCTTTTCCTGTGTCAGGGTCAGCAGCAGGTAGAGAAATTCCCGCTTGACCTTGAGGATCTCGATCATTTCCAGCATGCCGCGGCTGGCCGCATACACGGCGCCCGACCACGACCAAGCGCGCGGGTCGCCTTCGTCGCCGTACTGCGCCACTTTCGACAGGTCGACGGAACCGACCAGGTCGGCCAGGTCGGCCGTGGTGGGGTCGTGCGGCGCATACGTGCCGATGCCGCAGCGGCCCGCCTCGGACAGGTGGATGCGTTCGACGGGCATGCGCAGGAAGTCGCCCGCGTACTGTTCTTCCAGACGGGCGCGGCAATGGGGACACAGTTCGCCATGCAGCTCGGCGTTATAGCTGGCGCGAAAGTCGGCGCGCATGCTGTGCGGCACCAGGTGCAGCGGCGACTCGTGCACGGGACAGCCGGCGATGCCGTACAGCGCGCCTTCGCTGCTGTGGCTGTATTCTTCCAGTCCCCGCTTGAGCAGGATTACCATGGTCGACTTGCCGCCCGATGGCGGCCCCAGCAACAGCAGCATGCGCCGGCCCACCTCGGAGCCGGCGGCGGCTGCCTTGAAATAGGCGGCAACCCGGTCGATCGCCTCGTCGATGCCGAACAGCTCGTCGTCGAACAGGCGGCAGCGGAAACGTCCGGCGTCGTCCGTCTGGCCGTTCCAGCGCATCATGTCCCACAGGTACTGGTGCGCGCTGCGCGTCAGCAGGGCGGCGCGGCCGGGCAGGATCTGCTCGATGAAGGCGGCGAAACTGCCGCGCCAGGGGCTGATGCGATGTTTTTCCGCCCAGGCCGCCATGCCGTGCATAAAACCGGCATGTTGGCCTGCCTGCTCGCCCGCGGGGGCGTCGTCGTGGCGTGTCATGTCTTGGCGTGTCATACCAGGGCTCGTCATTGTTTCCCCATCCATACCGTTGCTGCCGTGGAGCAGCCGTGGAGCAGGCCCGGTTCCAGCCTGTCAGTCAAGTATACGGCGCAGCCTCTGGCCGCACGCCTGATCTCGCTCAACCCTGACGACGGAACTATTTTGATCCTCGCTCGCCCTTGCAGGAAGGGCAGCCATGCGTCGGCGCGGTTCAATCCAGATCAATACCGGCCGGCGCAGCCCGCCCACACTGGTGCTTCGAAATGACCAACGAGGAGAACATCATGATAGGTAACGAGAATGGTTTCAGCGCCCCGCCTGGCGGCAGCGGCAGGGGGCAAAGCGCGGATGATGAAGAGGCCGTCGGGCAATTTTCCGCCCCCGGCGAAGACGACAATACGATCGAGAGCGCGTCCGTCTCGGACGTGCCCGACGCCTTGAGCGGCGTCAGCATGGAATTGCTGGAAATCAAGCGCAGCATCGAAGACGGCATGCGCCAGTCCATTTCCCAGGCGGCCGGCGTGCGCGCGGCCGACGCCTTCAGCGACGGCGGCAATATCCAGGGTGTGTCCATCGGCCTGGGCGAGGGCGCCAGCGACAGCTCGTCCGGCGAGCCAGGCTTGCCGGCCCTGACCCTGTACGTGGCCGAGCCCACTTCCGTCGACCGCGCCAAGGCCGCCATCGTGGGAGCCATGGGCGTGCGCGCCGTGGCCAGCGACAGCGTGCCCGTCAACATCGTCGTCACGGGCGTGATCGATGCGCAACCGCACCGTTTCCGCCTGCGTCCGGCGCCAGGCGGCGTGTCGGTCGGGCATTTCCGCATCACGGCCGGCACCATCGGCTGCCTGGCCGTGGGGCGCAGCGCGCCGCGCAACAGCCGCTTGATGATACTTAGCAATAACCACGTGCTGGCCAATTCCAATGGCGGCGTGTTCAACGACTGCATCGTGCAGCCTGGCCCCATCGACGGCGGCCGCTGCCCGCAAGACCAGGTGGCCGTGCTTGAACGCTTCGTGCCCATCAATTTCAGCGGCGGCGTCAATTTTGTCGATTGCGCCACCGGCTGGGCCTGGCCAGACAGGGTGCGTCCCGAACTGGTATACCTGAGCGGCGGCGTGCCCGCCTACTTCCGCATCAGCAATGCGCTGGTGGCGCCCGCGCTGGGCATGATGGTCGGCAAGTCCGGCCGCACGACGCAGTTGACGCAGGGCCGCATCACGGGCCTGGGCGCCACCATCAACGTCAATTACGGCGGCGGCAGGATCGCGCTGTTCCAGGACCAGATCGCCATCACGGGCGTGAGCGGGGCGTTCAGCGCGGGCGGCGACTCCGGCTCGTCCATCTGGACCTGGAACCAGCAGCGCAATCCCGTCGGTCTGCTGTTTGCGGGCGGTAATAACATCACCTTTGCCAACCAGATGCGGCGCGTGGTGGTGGCGCTCGACATCAATTTGTACACCTGAGCACGCTTTTACGACCAGGCGAGGCGCCTTGCATAACGCCACTTTTTGCACGATGATGATCTTGGGCAAGGGACGCCGCCACGCTTGGTTCGGGCTGGCGAAGCGTGCTGCAACGCCGGATGGGCGGGTGTATCATGGAAGGCATCAGGAGGGTCTGTCATGTCAAACAGTAAATTCGCACAATCGCCATATGCCGTCTTCGAGGACGCCGCCATGCCGTATTTGCCGGATGAGACCCCTGGACAGGGCATGGGGCAGTACGCCCCTGCCGCGCCCCAGGGCCGCCTGGAAGCGGCAAAGCGCCGCAACGAGCGGGCGCTGATGGCCATCGATGGCGTGGAAGGCGTCAGCGTGGGGCAAACGGCCGTGGGCAAGGAAGCGCTCGTCGTGTACCTGCGCGACTCGTCCGTCAAGCGGCGCGTGCCTTCGCAGGTCGAAGGTTATCCGGTGGAAACGAGCATCACGGGCCAGATCGATATCCAGCGCTGGTAGGCAGCAAGCGGGCCTGGACACCTTGCCGCGGCGGAGCGTTGCGTTGCGATGGAAGACCTGTTGCCAGGCCTTCCATGCAGTCCTGTAGCCTGCCTTATTTGCTCAGGCGGCCGATCGCTTCGGCCACGCCCGCGCCATAGGCGGGGTCGCACAGGGTGCAGTTGCCGATGTGGCGTTGCTTGACTTGTTCCGAGGCGCCCGAAATGGCGCGCGCCGTGTTGTCGAACAAGGCTTGCTGTTGCGCCGCGGTCATCAGGCGGAACAGGGCGCGCGGCTGCGAATAGTAATCCTCGTCGACCCGGTGGTTCCAGTGGTCGGCCGCGCCCTCGATGCTGAGCGGCGGCTCGCGGAAGTCCGGTTGCTCGGCCCATTCCTGCTCGCTGTTCGGTTCATAGCCCAGGGTGCCGCCCATGTTGCCGTCGACCCGCATCTGGCCGTCGCGGTGGTAGCTGTGGAACGGGCACTTCGGCGCGTTGACGGGGATATGGCTGTGGTTGACGCCGAGGCGGTAGCGCTGCGCGTCGCCATACGAAAACAGCCGGCCTTGCAGCATCTTGTCCGGCGAAAAGCTGATGCCGGGCACCACGTTGGCCGGGTTGAAGGCTGCCTGTTCCACTTCGGCGAAGTGGTTGTCGGCATTGCGGTTCAGTTCCAGCACGCCCACTTCGATCAGCGGATAGTCGCCGTGCGGCCAAACTTTCGACAGGTCGAAGGGGTTCAGGTGATACGTGCCTGCCTCTTTTTCCGGCATGATCTGCACGTACAGGGTCCAGCGGGGAAAATCCTTGTTTTCGATGCTTTCGTACAGGTCGCGGTGCGAGCTTTCGCGGTCCTTGCCGACCAGTTCCTCGGCTTCCTGGTCCGTCAGGTTTTGAATGCCTTGCTGGGTTTTCAAGGTGAACTTGACCCAGAAACGCTCGTTTTGCGCATTCAGGAAGCTGAAAGTGTGGCTGCCGAAGCCGTGCATGTGGCGGAAGCTGCGCGGCAAGCCCCGGTCGCTCATCACTACCGTTACCTGGTGCAGCGCTTCGGGCAGCGAGGTCCAGAAATCCCAGTTGCTGTTGGCGCTGCGCAAGCCCGTGCGTGGGTCGCGCTTGATGGCGTGATTCAGATCGGGAAATTTCAAGGGGTCGCGCATGAAAAACACGGGCGTATTGTTGCCGACCAGGTCCCAGTTTCCTTCTTCCGTATAGAACTTCAGGGCGAAGCCGCGGATATCGCGTTCCGCATCCGCCGCGCCCCGTTCGCCGGCCACCGTGGAAAAGCGCGCGAACATCGGCGTTTTCTTGCCCACTTCGCCAAAGATTTTCGCCCGCGTGTAGCGCGTGATGTCGTGCGTGACGGTAAACGTGCCGTGCGCGCCGGAACCCTTGGCATGCATGCGGCGCTCGGGGATGACTTCACGGTCGAAGTGGGCCAGCTTTTCCAGGAACCATACATCTTGCAGCAGGGCGGGGCCGCGTGGACCGGCCGTCTGGATGTTCTGGTTGTCGACGACAGGCGCGCCAAAGGCGGTGGTCAGCTTTTTCATTGGACTCTTTCTTTCATGGCTAGGCAGAGCAATGGACGCACCGGCGCTACTCAAACACTGGCTGGGTTGAATGAACACTCACCGGGGCTGGTCCAGAGTAAAATTTCTAAAATGCAAACCAGTGTAAACTTTTTTGTGCGGGATGGCTTGCCACGCCGCCCGAGCAAGCTCAGGCGGCGTACTTGCATCATAAGCGCTGAATAGCTGCCGCTCCCGCACGCTTGCAAGTTGCAAGTATATAAAGGCAGGCCTTGACCGCGCCACTGGCCTTTTGCCCAGTTTCTAAAACTTGTTCCAGTTATTGTGCCGGTGCTCCGTCGCTTCCTTCATCAGGTGGCCGGCGCGCAGGGCGTCGTTGGCCTGCACCGTCATGGCCAGTTCCTGGATGGCGGGCGGGTATTCGTGGTGGGCCGCTTCTTCCAGCAGCTCGTGACCCTTGGCCAGGTCGCGCGGCACGCCGCGGCCTTCGCGGTAGGCGTTGTAGAGCAAAAACATGGCGTGTGGATTACCCAGTTCGCTCGACTTGTCCAGCCAGTGCGCGGCGATCACGGGATCTTGCGGCACGCCTTCGCCATTCGCCGCCAGCAAGCCCAGCATCAGAGCCGCCTTCGCGTGGCCTTGCTGCGCCGCTTGCCGGTACCACAGCCAGGCTTGGGCCGGCGTGGCGGCGCGCAGCATCTGGCCCAGTTCGAAGGCCGCTTCCGTGTCGCCCGCGCGGGCCGCCTGTTCAAACAGGCTCAAGGCTTCGGCGCGGCGTTCGGGACGGGGCTGGTAAATCAGCGCCAGTTCGCGCTCGGCGACGGGCATGTCCTTGCTGGCCCAGCCGCGTACCTTGCGTTCGGCCTGCTGGTCGCCCGCCTGACGCGCATGCATGGCGACGGCTTCGATTTCGGCCGCCGTGGGTGGCGGCGACGACTGGCAGGCGGACAGGGCAGTGCCCAGCACGATGGCGGACAGGGAGAGTGCATGTTTCATATTGATCAGCTTTCATCAAGACAGGCCGGAACTGCCGCAGCCCCGGCCCATGGACCTTATTTGCTCAGGTCGATGCGGTACTTGGCGAAGCCGCTGGCGTCGAGTCCGCCTTCGGCCGCCACGTTGGCGATGCCGCTCGCTTGCGCCAGCGCCAGATGGCCCGGCGCCGAGCGCAGGATCACGGGGCCGGCCGTGGCCGTCTTGACGAAGCTCCAGCTACGCGCGCTGCCATTCGCCGCCAGGGTCACCTTGCCGCCTTTGGTGCTGAGCGACGCCAGGTAGTTGCTGACCACGGCCTGGTTCGCATCGGGCGACTTGATAATGGTTTTGCTGCCATCGATGCCAGGCACGGCGCCGCCGCCGCCGGCGCGGTAGTCGTTGGTGGCGACGATGAAGTCATCGCCATCGGCCACTGGCGCGCCCTTGTACGTGAGGTTGACGATGCGGCTGCCCAGCTTTTTCGTCACGTCGATCTGGTACGTCAGCGCATTGTTTTCCGCATAAAACACGTCATAGTTATAGATCGTGGCATACGACGGCACCAGGTCTTGCTCGGCGCTGCTGGCCGGGTCGATCTGGTTGAATTGCCTGGCCGACGTTTCCAGCCAGGCCTTCAAGTCCGATCCCTTGATTTTCACGGCTTGCAAGTTGTTATTGCTATATAAATACAGGTCGCCCGGATTGCGCACTTGCAAGCCGACCGGTGCGGCAGGGGAAGCGCCCGCAGCCACATCCGTGAAGTCCGATGGCCCATTGCGGCCCGCCTTGAACGGCGCGCTGCACGAGATGACGGGGATGTTCTTGTAGCTGGACAAGGTCGCGTCCGTGCTGGTGGCGATGAAGTTTTTTACGTAATCAAGCTGCGCCTGGTTCACCAGCTGGATGGCGCTCACGTCGCCCACCAGCGCAAAATAGGCGGACATCTCGAAATCCGTGCTGATGCCCAGCGGCTGCTTGGCGTAGGCGATGGTGGCCGCGTGCTCGGTGGCCACCAGCGGCGCGATGGCGGGGTCGGCGTTCACGAGGGTCTTGCCATCCGCGTACTTGAAGCCGCGCGATTCCACCGTCGTCTTGGCCGGCTGCACCACCCATTTACCACCCTGATAGACCATCGTCAGCTTGATGATGCCCAAACGGCGGCCCCAGCTTTGCGCCATGACGGTGGGCACGCCGTTGACAAAGCCGTTCTCGGCATCGATCTTGGCGCTGGCGGGGAAGGCGGCGAACGAGGCGTCCAGCGCGGCCGCGCCCTTTTCCTTGCCTTTCGGGAAGATCAAGTGCGAGTGGCCGATCATCAGCGCGTCGATGCCCGTGCTGGTCAAATGATAGCTGCCGTTTTCCATCTTCGGGCTGTAGGGACTGGTATCGAGGCCGCCGTGCGACAGGGCCACGACGAGGTCGGCGCCCTTGCTGCGCAATTCCGGCACGTATTGTTTCGCCGCTTCCTGCACGCCCGTCACGCTGACCTTGCCAGCGAGCACTTTCTGGTCCCATTCGAGGATTTGCGGCGGCACAAAGCTCAGCACGCCCACATTGATTTTCACGGTCAGCTTGCTGCCATCGGGCGCCGTGGCGGTAAAATCGCGCGGGAGCAGGGTATAGGGCTGGAAAATCGGCTTGCCGCTGGACACGCCGACGACATTGCTCAGCACGGAAGGGAAGGCGGGCGCGCCGCACGTACCCGTCGGCTTGGCCACGCCGGGTATGCCGAAATCCGTGTTGGTGATCTGGCTCAGGTATGGCAAGCCGTAGTTGAATTCGTGGTTGCCCATGCCGCCCGCGTCATATTTCAGCGCGTTCATCGCCTTGTGCACGGCCAAGGTGCTGGAGCAGGGCACGGGCGCGGCCACGGCTTGCAGGTCGGCCAGCAAAGTGCCCTGGATGACGTCGCCATCGTCGAGCAAGACGTTGTTCGGATTTTCCGTGCGCGCCGCCTGGATCAGGGTTGACGTGCGCTCCAGGCCCAGGCTGGTGTCTTCGGCCAGCGCATAGTAGTTATAACTCAAGACGTTCGAGTGGATATCGGTGGTTTCCAACAATGCCACGGTGACCGTCGTGCCTTCGGGAATGGCCGGCGCCGCCGGGGTATTCGAACTGCCGTTGCAACCGACGAGACCTGCACTTGCCAGCGCCGCAAGCATGACCCAATTTGTTTTCATTACCGCCCTCGGAGAGATTCAAAGGACGCGACTGTAACGCCGCCATATGACGCGGCGATGACAGCCGTGCGGGGCGCATGGATTCAGGGGCGCGCGCAGGCGGCCACGGCCTTGGCTAGCCAGGCCGCATCGATGGCGCCCAGGCGCCGGGTACAGATTTGATGTTGAGAAGTCAGAATCACTGTGTACGGCAAGCCCTTGATTTGATTGCCAAAGATGGGCAGCAAGGCGGGTGAGGCCAAGGCCTGCGGATAGCTGGCCGGGTGCTGCCGCAGGAACGCTTGCGCGGCCGCCCGCGTGTCGATGGCGATGCCGATAAAGGTCAAGCCGGGCTGGCTGGCGGCGTGGGCATTGAAAATTGGCAACTCCTGGATGCACGGCAGGCAGTTGCTGGCCCAGAAGTTCAGCACCACAGGTTGCCCTGGGAGCTGGCCGAGATTCAGCCTGCCATCGCCATCGAGGCGAGGCAGGTCAAAGGAGAGCGGCGCGGCGTTTGCATGGCATGCCGTGGCCATCAGCAGCAGCGCTGGCCAGCGTGTCATTGCGGCACCACGGCTGCATCCGTCATGCGGTAATACAGGCCCATGGGGTCGCTGGCCAGCACTTTCAGCTTGCCTTGCACGATAAAGGGCGCATAGCTGAACTTTACGGGCGTCTTGCTCTTGATCTCCACCACGCCTTCCGGGCCGGCAGGCAGGCAAAAGGCGCAGCTGGCCGAGGTAATGGTCAGCAGGAAGTGTTTCTGCTTTTGCCCCGGTTCCAAGGGCATCATGAAGCCTTGCACTTTCACCTCCGTATTGTCGAGCGCGCTGATTTCCGGCGTGTATTTCGGCACCATGCGGCCCTTTTTCGCCTTGACCGTGGTGGCCTGACCCAGCAGTTTCCACGATACGACGCCGGGCAAGTCCGTCAAGGGGGCGAAGAACGACGGTGGTTCGTCGGCGGGGGCCGCTGCGGCGAGGCCGGCCGGCAGCAGGCAGACAGTCAACACCATGATTTTCAACATGTATTTCCTTTCAGGGGCGCGCCAGGGTGGCGGCGATATCGGTGCGGTAGGCGCGCGCGGCGGGAATGGCTGCGGCCAGCAAACCCACCGCTGCGGCAGTCACGGGCAACCACGCTTCACCGGGCGCGATACGCCACGCTTGCAGATTCAGTTGCTGCATCGATTCCAGCAAGCCGACACCGGCATGGCCCAGCAGCCAGCCCAGCGCCGCGCCCGTCAATGACAGCAGCAAGCCTTGCGCCAGCAGCAAGCGCAGCAGTTTGGCGGGCGAGGCGCCCAGGGTGCGCAGGATGGCCAGGTCAGTCTTGCGCTCTTCCAGCGCGCCATACAGGGCCACGAACAGGGACAGGGCCGCCACCAGCAGCACGCCGGCGGCGATCGCCCGCAGCACATCGATACCCACGCCAACTAGATTGAACAGCCGTGCCGCCTCGAAGGCGGGCTGCGCCGCCTGCAGGCGCGGCTGGCCATTGACCCAGCGCGGCAGGCTGAGCGCGGCCAGGGGCGAAGCGTACTGCACCAGCACGGCCGTCAGTTCGCGCTCCGGCGCGCTGCTGGGGTGTTCATCGGGATCCGTTTCATGCACTCGCCACACGGAAGCGACGGGCGTGAGGATCAGGCGATCGAGCACCGTGCCCGTAGGCGCCAGGATGCCCGCTACCGTGTAGGGCGCGTGGTCGTGCAATTCTCCGCCCGCCGCCAGGCCGTGCGAGCCGGCAAAGCTGGCGCCCAGAGTCGCGCCCGTTTCGCGGGCCGCTTGGGCGCCGAACACGGCTTGCATCGGCTGCGTGAACAGTTTGCCTTGCGCCAGGTGCGCACCATAGTGCTCCAGCAGCGCCGTGGTGCTGCCGACGATGCGGTAACCGTGGAAGTTGTCGCCCAGCGCGAGCGGGATCGCGGATTGCACCAGCGGCTGCGCGGACAGCGCCGCCAGTGCCGTGTCGGGAATGTTACCGGTCGGAATATCGGCGTGATACACGGATGACAAAATCAATTGCAAGGGCGAACCTTTCGCGCCCACCACCAGGTCGATGCCCTGGGCATCGCGTTCGGCGTGCTCTTCCAGCTGGCTGGAGACGGCAAGGATGAAGGTCATCATGGCGATGCCGATGGCGACCAGCAGCAGATTCAGGCTGGACGCCAGCGGCTTGTGGCGCAGGGCGCGCCAGGCCAGGGTGGCCGCGTTCATGTCGCCACTCTGGAGCTGGAGCGGGGCAGGCGCAACACGAGCGCATCGGGCAAGGCGGCCAGCACCCTGGCGTCGTGGCTGGCGATCACCAGCGAGGCGCCAACTTGTTCAGCCTGGCTGGCCATCAGGTTGACGACGGCGGCGCAGGCGGCGTCGTCGAGGTTGTCCGTCGGCTCGTCGGCCAGGATCAGCCGCGGTCGCATGACGACGGCGCGCGCGATGGCGGCCCGCTGCCGTTCTCCGCCGCTCAGGGCGTGCGGATAGGCATCGAGCTTGTTGGCCAGGCCCAGCTGGCCCAGCAGGCTGGCCGCGCGGGCGGGATCGGGCCGCTGGCCGATGGCATAGGCGGGCAGCAAGACATTATCGAGCACGTTCAAGCTGGGCACCAATGCCAGTTGCTGGGGCAGCAAGCCGATGGCGCGGCCGCGCCAGCTGTCGCGCTGGCGCGGCGTGAGGCCGGGCAGGGACGTGCCCGCGACGTCGAGGCGGCCCGCCTGGGGCGCCAGGATGCCGGCCAGCAAATGCAACAAGGTCGATTTGCCGGAGCCGGATGGCCCCAGCAGCAACGCGTGGCGCCCGGCGGGCAAGTGAAAGGCGGCGATATCGAGCACCGGGCTGGCGGGATCGTAGCCATAGGTCAGGGAGGCGAGGTGGAGCATGGAGTTCTTTCGGGTAACTGGCTGACAGGCAAAGATTGCTGCACAAATGCAACTGAGCTGCATTATAATTCAAACGCAATAGACTTGCATTTAAAGTGCGAGCGTCCATCGCCTCCCTCAATCAACGCCATCTGAAAGATACCCATGACCCAGCGCAAACTCCCCGTCACCGTCCTGTCCGGCTTTCTCGGCGCCGGCAAGACCACCTTGCTCAACCACATCTTGCGCAACCGCGAAGGCAAGCGGGTGGCCGTCATCGTCAACGACATGAGCGAAGTCAATATCGACGCCTCGCTGGTGAAAGACAGCGCGGAAGCGGCCGGTGCGGCCCTGTCGCGCACGGAAGAAAAACTCGTGGAAATGTCGAATGGCTGCATCTGCTGCACGCTGCGTGACGATCTGTTGCTGGAAGTGCGGCGCCTGGCTGCGGAAGACCGCTTCGATTATTTGCTGATCGAATCGACGGGCGTGGGCGAGCCGATGCCCGTGGCCGCCACCTTCGACTTCGAGGACGAGCACGGCGACAGCCTGAACGACGTGGCGCGCATCGACTGCATGGTCACCGTCGTCGACTGCGCCAACCTGCTGGCGGATTTCCATAGCGAAGACAGCCTGGAGCAGCGCGGTGAGATCGCGGGCGAGGGTGACGACCGCCAGCTGGCCAACTTGCTGACGGAACAGATCGAGTTTGCCAATGTCATCGTCCTCAACAAGGTCGACATGGTCGATGCGGCCGAGCGCCTGCGCGTGCTGGCCGTCATCAAAGCCCTCAATCCCGGCGCGCGCATCATCGAAACCAACCAGTCCGTCGTGCCGCTGGACGCCATCCTGGGCACGAACTTGTTCGACCTGGAGCAGGCGGCCAGCATGCCGGGCTGGGCGCAGGAACTGGCTGGCACCCACACGCCGGAGACGGAAACGTATGGCATCAGCAGCTTTGTCTACCGGGCGAAAGAGCCGTTCCACGCGCAGCGTCTGCATGACTACATTGCCCAGCCGATCAAGGGCGTGGTGCGCAGCAAGGGATATTTCTGGCTGGCCAGCCGTCCCGAATGGGTGGCCAGCCTGTCCGGCGCGGGCAAGCTGATGAATATCGAACCCGTGGGCTTGTGGTGGGCCTCTGTGCCGAAGGAGCGCTGGCCTACGGATGCGGCCTCGCTGGCGGAAGTTAATGCGGGCTGGAGCGAAACGTATGGCGACCGCTACCAGGAGCTCGTCTTCATCGGTCAGGACATGGACCAGGCCGCCATCGAGGCGGACTTGAAGAAATGTCAACTCAACTACACGGAAACGCGCCAGGGCATGGCCGCCTGGCGCAAGCTGCCCGACCCGTTTCCCCAATGGCAGCGCATGGAAGAACTCGAAGATTAACCATCAACAGGAAAGCACTATGACAGAACTGATCCCCGTCACCATCATCACGGGTTTTCTCGGCAGCGGGAAAACCACGATGCTCAAGCGCATATTGCAGGGCGATCACGGCATGCGCATCGCCGTGATCGAAAACGAATTCGCCGCCGAAAGCATCGACCATGGCTTGCTGGTGCAGGACAGCGACGAGCAGATCGTGGAAATGAACAATGGCTGCATCTGTTGCAGCGTGCGCGGCGACCTGATCCGCATCCTGGGCGAATTGCACGCCAGGCGTCAAGCCGGAACCATCGCGTTCGACCACGTGATCATCGAAACGACGGGCCTGGCCGCGCCTGGTCCCGTGGCGCAAACCTTCTTTGCCGAGCCCTCCATCAGCGAGTTTTACATGCTCGACGCCATTTTGACAGTGGTCGACGCGCGCCACGCGCAGCAGCAATTGACGGCGCACAAGGAAGCCCAGGAGCAAGTGGGCTTTGCCGACCGCATCCTGCTGTCGAAGACGGACCTGGTCAGCAAGGACGAGCTGGCCGCGCTGCGCCAGCGGCTGGTCGCCATCAATGGCCGTGCCAGCATACAGAAAGTCAGCTTTGGCAATGTGCCGCTGCGCGACATCCTGAACATTCGCGGTTTCAACTTGAACGCCATCGTCGAGCTGGAGCCGGATTTCCTGGGGGAACTGGGCCACCGCCATGGCGACGGAGTGCAATCGTTCGTCTACCACCAGTCCCAGCCCCTGGATCTGCTGCAGGTGGAAAATTTTCTTGATGCCGTGGTGCAGCTGTTCGGTGCCCAGCTGATGCGCTACAAGGGCATTTTGTATGTTGCCGACCTGCCATGCCGCGCCGTCTTCCAGGGCGTGCACATGCTGATGGGCTCGGAACTGGGTGCGCCGTGGCGCGACGGCGAGACGCGCGCCAGCAAGATCATTTTTATCGGCCGCGACTTGCCGCAGGATATGCTGATCCGGGGCCTGGACCGTTGCGTGGTCGCGCTGGCCACGGCGGACAGCCCCGTCGAGGTGGCCGCATGAGCGTGGAAGCGGGCTTGCCCGCCCTGGCGCTGATCTTTCTGCTTGGCATGCGACATGGCCTGGAACCCGACCACCTGGCCGCCGTCGATGGTCTGACCCTGCGCAGCCAGGCCGCAGCGCCGCGCTGGGCGCCGTGGATGGGGGCGCTGTTTGCGCTGGGCCATGGCGTCACCGTGCTGGCCATCGTGGCCGTGGCCGCCGTGGCGTCGCAGCAATTTACACCGTCGAAGGCCGTGTTCGGCTGGCTGGAATGGCTGCCCATCGCCTTGCTGCTGTTGATCGCTGGCATGAATGCGCGCAGCTTGCTGGCCGGGGCGCAACTGGCCGAGGTGCGCGGGCGGCTGTTGCCACGGTCGCTGCGGGGCGCATCGGGGCCGCTGGCCGCCATCCTCGTCGGCATGCTGTTCGCGCTGGTGTTCGACACGGCCCTGCAGGCGGCCGCCTGGGGCTACGCGGCCGTCGCGCTGGGCGGCATGCAGCCGGCCTTGCTCACAGGCACAGTGTTCGCCGTGGGCATGGGCGTGACGGATACTTTTGATGGCTGGGTCACGGCAAAGGTCATGCGCACGGGGCAGGCGGATATCGTACGCGCCTTCCGGCGCCGCCTGGGCTGGCCCATCGTCGCCATCTGCGTGGCCATGGCCGCCGCCATGGCGGCCGGCAAGCTGGACTCCGCATGGTCGCTGCCGGAAAGCTGGACGGCGACGCTGGGCGCGGCCATGGTATTGCTGATGGCGGCCCTGTACGGCTGGACCTTGCTGGGTTTGCGCCGCGTGCGTGCCTGAGGCAGTGGCGTGGGTATAATGGAAAAAAACTGCCGGATTCCACCATGCCCGCACCCGAGATCGTCATCCGCCTGCTGACGCCAGCCGACACCGCCGCCTTTTGCGCGCTGCGCCTGCGCGCCATCCTTGATTCGCCCAGTTCGTTTTCCTCGTCGCGCGAGGATGAGCTGGCACGCACGCCGCAAGAACATGCGCAGCGCATCGCCGGCGGCCCGCTGCACAGGGCTTTTGGCGCCTTCGATGGCGAACGCCTGGTCGGTTTTGCCGGCTTGCGCCGCGAATCCATGCGGCAGCTGTCGCACAAGGCCTTGCTGTGGGGCGTGTTCGTCGACGTGACGCAGCGGGGCAAAGGCGTGGCGCGGCGTCTCGTGAATGCCTGCATCGAACAGGCCGAAGCTGACCCTGCCATCATGCAAGTGCATTTGAGCGTGAATGCGGAAAACAATGCCGCCCTGGGCCTGTATGAATCGCTGGGATTTATCGCGTATGGCACGGAGCCGCGCTCGATGCGCGTGGGCGAGCTATTTTATGACGAGCATCACCTGGCCTTGCTACTCAGGTAACACCCGCTATTTGCAGCGCGGGCACAGGCCCTTGATCAGGTAATCGACCTCGCCGCCGCTGAAGCCTTCCGGCAAGAGCACGGGCGGCGGCAGCTTGACTTCATTGAAGCAGGTGACGTTCGCGCATTTGGTGCACTGGAAATGTGCGTGCTCGTGCGCCTGGTGGCCGGCGCCCGCGCTGAAGCGCCACACCTGGTCAGCGCCCGCGATGCGGTGCACCAGTTCATTTTCCGTCAGCCATTCCAGCACCCGGTACAGGGTGACGGAATCGATGTCGCTGTCCTGCGACAGCGCCTGCTGGATTTCATGGTGGGTCAGCGAACGGCTTTGCGCCATTAAAAAGTCGAGCACCTTCACGCGCGTCTTGGTGACGCGGGCGTTGGTGTTGCGGATCAGCGATTCGGCGTGCGGTGTAGAAGATGTTGTCAACATGATAGGCCTGCTTGCGGGGGATCGGCTGGCGGCGTCATCGCCGTGCCCGTTGCCACCCTCTGGGCCGTATCTTAGCATGCGTGCCGCACTCGATGGAACGGCGTCATGGTTTGAATGTCCAATAGCGGCCAGCCACCGTATCAACGGGGTCGAGAAAGCGCTGGTCGGCGCGCGCATGGTTGCGTATCAGATAAAACATGTCGGACAGGGCGGAGCGCTTTTCCGCGAAATACATGTGTTTCATGAAGCTCGTGTCGATCCCGGTGGCGTCGATGGTTTCCACGCCCGCCACGATCAGCATGCCGGCGCCGCTGTCGCCCGCGCGCGCGTAACCGTGCACGGCCTTCGAGGCGGCCAGGGCCAGGTCTTGCGACGAGGCATACAGGGTGACGGGGTTGCGCGCGCCGGCCAGTTTTGGCGCGATATCGTGCTTGAAGATGGCGGCGTCGATATCGGGCGCGGACAGGATGATTTCCGTGATCTTTTGCGCCAGCTGCGGCTGCGCCCCCAGCAAGTCGGCCACGGCGCGCGACAGGCCCCGGCTGCCCATGCTGTGTCCCACCAGATACACCTGCGCCGCCTCCGTGCTGGCAAGAAAGTCGGCCAGGAAGGCCGTGAGGTGGGGCGTGCTCCACTCGATATTGTTTTCATCGATGGTGTAGCCGGCCACCTCGCCGCGCGACGGCCAGCTGTAGAACACGGGCGCGCCATCGAAACCGAGGTCGTAGGCCATCTGTCCCGTGCGCCGCGCCGCATCCTCGAAACTCACGTTGTAACCGTGCACGAAGACAAAGGCGCTTTTATCGGCAGAGGCGCGGATCTGCGTTTTGAGTGCGGCAAAGAAATTGTCGCGGTCCTGCACCTCGGCCGACAGCAGCACCACGTGCTTGGCCGGGTCGTCGCGAAACTCCAGGCGCCACAGCGATGGCGATTCCAGCTGGCCCATGCGGTGGTCACGGGGAATGCTGACGTCGCAGCTGCCATAGCTGAGCGGGCCATTGCCGCTCATGATGTTGCGTTCGCCGCTGAAGCGCTGGGCCGGCGGCTTGCCCACGTCGCGCTGGCGGTCGGTGGCGAAATACACCTTGACCACCGCATAATTCGACACGACGGCGCTTTTATCTGCCGGCGCGGGCAGGGCTTCCACTTCGGGTGCTTGAGGGAAAGGCCGCTGCAGGACGTCGAGCAAGCCTTGCGCGGCAAACAGGGTTTCCATGTCGTCCGGCACTTTCGCGCTGGACAGGGCGGCCGACAGGGCCAGTTGCAGCTGGGTACTGCCTGGCTCGGCTTCCAGCGCGGCGATGGCGGCCAGGATGGCGGCCGCGCTGTCGAACCTGGTGATGGCCTGCTTCAGCCGTTGATAATGGCTGGCGACGGCTTCAGGCGCGTGGCCGGGCGCGCCATGCCCGATGGCTGCCACCACAGCGGAAGTGATCAAGTCCATGCGCCACCTGCCTTTCAGGTCAGTCTGGATTAAATGTCAACCCATCGCCATAAAAGCACGCGAAAAGCGACTTGTCCAGCGGCGCGCGCAGCGGGCCTGTCAACGGTCAATGCTGCTTGTCGTCGCTGAACTGCTGCGCCAGTGATTGCAGGGGCGCCACGGTCAGGCCGCCGCGGCTCACGTGCTCGGGGATGGCTACGCGCACGGGCTTGCTGTGCATATTGGCGGACGACAGCACGTTCGTCGTCGTCTCGGGGGCCGCATTCCATACGGGGTCGACGATGCCTTCGAACACATGTTTCAATTGCTCGCCCCAAGTGTCGCGGATCATGCGGAAATACTGGTTCTTTTCATCGATGGTGACGAAGCGCGTGACGGCCAGGCTGCCCGTCTCATAGACGAGCAGGTCGAGCGGCAAGCCGACGGAAATATTCGAGCGCAAGGTCGAATCCATGGAAATGAGGGCGCACTTGGCCGCCTCGTCCAGGCGCGTGAACGGATTGACGACCCGGTCGATGATGGGCTTGCCGTATTTCGCTTCGCCGATCTGGAAATACGTGTTTTCATCGTGCGATTCGATGAAATTACCGGCCGAATACACCTGGAACAGCCGGCAGCGCTCGGCGCCTATCTGGCCACCCAGGATGATGCTGACGTTGAAATCGATGCCGCAGTCGGCCAGGGCCTTCGCTTCGCGCAGGTGCACGGTGCGCACGGCTTCGCCCACGATGCGCGCCGCATCGTACATGCTGGCAACGTTCCAGATGCTGCGTCCGTCCGCATCCACGTGTTCGGAAACGATCTGGCGGATCGCCTGCGAGATCGACAAGTTGCCGGCCGTCATCAGGACCAGCATGCGGTCGCCCGGGTTCTCGAACACGCTCATCTTGCGGAAGGTGCCCACCTGGTCCACGCCGGCGTTGGTGCGGGAGTCGGACAGGAAGACCAGGCCTTCGTTCAGGCGCATGCCTATGCAATAAGTCATCGTCGTAAATCACATCAAAAGGGGAAGCATTTTACACCAGCC